>JBCCVT010000269.1:0-3942 GCA_039195015.1 Pseudomonadota bacterium | reverse complement strand
TAGCCCGCCATGAAGGCAAGTTGGCTTTCGAAGAAGTCGAGGCGCCCGAGGGCGGGGAACTCGTCGAGCATGAACAGCAGGCGGTGCTTGCGGTTAGTGTTTTGCAGCTCCTCGGTCAGGCGGCGGCCGATCTGGTTGAGGATCAGCCGGACCAGCGGTTTCGTGCGGGAAATGTCCGACGGGGGTACTACGAGGTAGAGGGTGAGCGGCCGCGCATCCGAGACCAGATCATCGATCCGCCAGTCGCAGCGCCGGGTCACGGCGGCGATCACGGGGTCGCGGTAGAGGCTGAGGAAGGACATGGCCGTAGAGAGAACACCGGAGCGTTCGTTCTCGGACTTGTTCAGCAGTTCCCGGGCGGCCTGAGCGACAACAGTATGCGGGCGATCTCCGAGATGGGCCGTCCGCATCATTGCCGTCAGTGTGGCAGCGATGGGACGCCGCGGATCGGACAGAAAGGCGGCGACGCCTGCCAGTGTCTTGTCCTTCTCAGCATAGAGGACATGCAGGATCGCGCCCACCAGAAGGGAATGGCTCGTCTTCTCCCAATGGTTCCGTCGCTCGAGCTGGCCTTCGGGATCGACGAGGATGTCGGCAATGTTTTGGACGTCGCGCACTTCGCGCTCGCCGCGACGGACCTCGAGGAGCGGATTGTAGGCGGCGCTGGCCGCGTTGGTCGGATCGAAGAGCAGGACACGCCCGAACCGTGCCCGCCATCCGGACGTCAGCTGCCAGTTCTCGCCCTTGATGTCGTGGACAATCGCGGAGCCCGGCCAGGTCAGCAGGCTTGGGATCACCAGGCCGACGCCTTTGCCGGAACGGGTGGGCGCGAAGCACAGCACGTGTTCCGGACCATCATGCCGGAGGTAGCGCTTGTCGAGGCGGCCGAGCACGACCCCGTCGACTGCGAATAGCCCGGCGTCGGTGATATCCTTGGGGCTTGCCCATCTGGCCGAGCCATAGGTTGTCACGTCGCTCGCCTCGCGCGCCTGCAGGACCGACAGAAAGATCGCGACGGCAAAGGCGGCGATCCCGCCCGCGCCGGCGATTGCGGCTCCTTCCATGAAGACGCGGGGCGCATAGGCGTCGTACCAGTACCACCAGGTGAAGACCTGCCACGGGCGGTAGATCGGCAGGCCGAAGAGGGCGGTGAGAGGCGCGCCAAGCTGGGGTTGGAACCCCAGGCGAAACGCGACCCACTGCGTCGCTGCCCAGACAAAGAGCAGCGCCACGATGCTGACGATGATGATCTGGCCCCAGAGGATCTTGGTGGCCAATGACGTGTCCTGACGGCTCATGGTGATGTCCTTTCTGATCAGAGGCTGAGCCCGCGCTTGCGTCCTAGGCTCCAGTCGATCCCGCCGCCGGGCGTCATCGTGCCCGTAACAGTCTGGCCGAGATGGCGTTCGAGTTGCGGGGTCCAGGGGACGAGCGAGAATCCAAGGCCATCGTCGATCATGGAGAAGCGGCCCGAGGCGAGATCGAGGCGTTGGCGAAACGTGCCCACGACATGCTCGCCCTCGTTTGGCTTGTGATGGGGAAGTCCGGTTTGGGCGCTGAGGTCCTGGGCGATGGCGTCCAGTTCGCGGTTGCGCAGGGTGGCCAGCAGATCGCGGGCAAAGGTCACGCGCTGGCCTTGCCGTCGGGCGAGACCTTCGGCGACAAGGTGATCCGAGCGGCGCACCAGCGCCTGGCGAACCTCCGCGCCAAATCCGGCACCACTCAGCGGTGCGCGGTCCCGGGCCAGATGCAGGCGGTCGAGCCAGGTCGCGCCATCGGCGTCGATCTGTGCGGCAAGCGGCAGATCGGAACGACCGACAAGAGACAGTTGCGCTGTCCCGTCCGTCGTTCCTGTCCAGAGCCGGGTTTCGACGATACCGCCTTGTGGCGTATCGCCGGTCGCATCGAGATCCCGGAAGCGCAGGTGATGAACGCGACCATCAACACCGTCGATGATCGCGTAGCCGGTCCCGGCGTGGTCGTCATGAAAGCCGCGTTCCATGAGCCGCCCGAGGATCGGGGCCGTGGGCGTGCCTTCGATGGCGAAATCACCCGCTGCGCGGTGGCGGTCGGCGCCCATGGCGCGGTGCATCTGTTTGATGATGTCGCCGCGCATCCCAAGTTCGCGCAGAGTGTCTTCGGCACTCGGTTTCAACTCCCAGACGGCAGGGGCGATTTGTTTGGCCAGCCCGAGCCTCTCGAGTGTCTGAGCGCGGCCGATCATCAAGCGGCGCAGTTCCGGATCGCGGGGCTCCGGCGTGCCGCGCCGCAGGTCGGCGATGCCGGCATGATCGTCCGCCAGGGATCGCAGGCCGCGGTCGAGATCGGTCCAGCGCTCTGCCGTGACCTGCGTTTCCAGCGCTTGGGAAATCTCGCGCGCGCTGCGGGGTCCCAGTTCCAGTTGTACGAGCTCCTCCGCGCGCGCCCGAAACCCCTGGCTGATGTAATCGCGCGAGATCACAAGGTCCCGCCCATCGTCGGCCTTTCCGCGCTGCAGGATGTGTACATGCGGATTGTCGGTGTTCCAGTGATCGACAGCGACCCAGTCCAGTCTGGTCCCTAGGTCCCGTTCGGCACGGGTCATCAGATCCCGGGTGAAGGCGCGCAGATCCTCGAGGTCGCCCGCGTCTTCCGGCGAGACGATGAACCGGAAATGATGCCGGTCGTCTTCGCAGCGCGCCGCAAACCCGTCCCGGTCGAGATCGTCGCGTTCAGACCCGAACATGTCTGCGTCGCGCCCGTCTTGGCCGACGCCGTCTCGCTGCAGATAGCCGAGATGCTTGACCATGGGCGCGGAGCGAAAACGCTTGCCCTGGTGGCGCACGACGCGGGCCTTCACGACAACGCGCCGGGAGGTGCGGGTCAGGCCCTTGGCCGCCCGGGCAAACCGTCCGCGCCCGAAAGCTGCGTTGCCGGAACGCGTGCTGCCCGCGCCGATGCGATAGCCGGTATGCCCCGACTTTCGCGCGGCACGCATCACCTCGTTGACGAAACGTGTCGGTTGCTTCGAGGTTCTGCCACCGTTGCGGATACGTCCAGGGCGGATGCGCAGGTCGTTGTCGTGCCGGGTCATGGCCGCACTCGCTTGCAAGACCAGCTGCCGCTTGAAAAACTCCCATAAATTAGCTCTCTAGGTGAAGTCTTGCGGCATGCAGCTTGGATGTGCGGCGCAAATCCTCGCAGAGAAACAACAGCTTGAGGTCCGCTTGCGGCACCTCTTTTATCTCGCGCTCTTTCTGTTGAGACCCTGCGCGTCGGCCCTCTTCGGTACATCCCTGCGACGGGGCATTCCAGACCTCGCCATGGTGCGATTCCGCGGATCATGGCGTTTTCCCCCGGCTGAGAGGCACGAATATCCCGTTTCGAGACGCGTCAGACGCAATCCGTTGAATGTCATCACCCGGGGTTTGACCCTCCTCAGCCATTGCCGCGAACAACGGGGCGTCGCGCCAGTCCTGCGTCCTCTGCGGGCGGCTGACTGCCCGCGCGACGTCGGTTCCATCGGCGATGAGTGGCGCGAGGATGGCGAGGTAATTGCGGGTTTCAAGCGGCAGGGCGCGACCGGTATCAAGGTGGTTCTGGTACCGTGCAGGTCCGGCGTTGTAGGCCGCGAGAAAGCCGGGTGACCCGAACCGGTCGTACATCTGCCGCAGATAGGCGGTACCGGCCAGGATGTTGTCGTGCGGATCGAAGGGATCATCGCCCAACCCATAGGCTGCACGCAATTCGGCCCAGGTGCCGGGCATGATCTGCATAAGCCCCATGGCACCCGCGTGGCTCACCGCGCTTGGATTACCCGCACTCTCGACCTCCATGACGGCACGGATCCAGGGCTGCGGGATGCCGAACCTGCGCGAGGCTTCTGCGATATAGGTGTCGATTGCTTGCTGTTCAGATGCTGGAACACTGCGGTCCTGAGCGATCATGGCGGACGGTGCCACG
>JBCCVT010000268.1:0-3998 GCA_039195015.1 Pseudomonadota bacterium | reverse complement strand
GGGTTGCGCATGGTCTGCTTGAGGCCCAGGGACACGCGACGCTTGGCGCCGTCGATTTCCAGAACCATGACTTCGACTTCCTGGCTCGTCGAGACGATCTTGCCCGGGTGGACGTTCTTCTTGGTCCAGGACATCTCCGACACGTGCACGAGCCCTTCGACCCCGGGTTCCAGCTCAACAAATGCACCATAGTCGGTGATGTTGGTGACGCGGCCAGTGTGGGTCGATTCCAACGGATACTTGACCGCGACCAGATCCCACGGATCTTCCTGCAGCTGCTTCATGCCAAGGGAGATACGGTGCGTTTCCTTGTTGATCTTGATGACCTGAACCTTGACGGTCTCTCCGATCGACAGGATTTCGCTGGGGTGGTTCACGCGGCGCCAGGCCATGTCGGTCACGTGCAGCAAGCCATCGACACCGCCGAGGTCCACGAAGGCACCGTATTCGGTGATGTTCTTGACCACACCGTCGACTGCCATGCCTTCTTGCAGATTGCCGATGACCTCGGCGCGCTGCTCGGCGCGGCTCTCTTCTAGGATGGCGCGACGCGAGACAACGATGTTGCCACGGCGGCGGTCCATTTTCAGGATCTGGAACGGCTGCTTCAGCCCCATCAACGGGCCGGCGTCGCGCACGGGGCGCACGTCAACCTGACTGCCGGGCAAGAACGCAACGGCGCCGCCGAGGTCGACAGTAAAGCCGCCTTTGACCCGACCAAAGATCGCGCCTTCGACGCGTGCATCGTCGGCATAAGCTTTTTCCAGACGGTCCCAGGCTTCCTCGCGTCGGGCCATTTCGCGGCTGATGACCGCTTCGCCACGCGCGTTCTCTGCAGCCCGCAGATAAACCTCAACGTCGTCGCCGACAGTGATTTCGGGTGCTTCACCGGGATTTGCGAATTCTTTGAGCTCGACGCGGCCTTCCATTTTGTAGCCGACGTCGATGATGGCTTGGCCCGCTTCAATCGCGATCACCTTGCCTTTGACAACGGTCCCCTCCTCGGGCGTGTCCATTTCGAAGCTTTCGTTCAGGAGGGCTTCGAATTCCTCCATAGATGCTGATGCCATGTGGCGTGCGTTTCCTTTTTTCGGTTTTACTGGCCGTGCGGTTGTCTCCGCCGGTCTTAATTGAAGTCCACCCGAAGGTGAGACAGGGTTGGTCAGACGATGCACAAAACAAAGAGGGCCGGTGCACCCGACCCTGCTCGATGTCTTTGTAATGTGGCGTTACTCGCCTTGTCGACGCGCGCTGTATACGGATTGGGTCAGCGGGTTGCAAGAGCCCTCTGGTGGATGCGCGAGGTTTGGCTGTGAGATCTGTGGTAGCGAGACCGGTTCAGGCATTACATTGCGAGGCGCACGCGGGCCAACTTCAGATCTCTTCGCCCTTTTTCAGCAGCTCGTCGATCAACTCTCGCTGCAGGTTGCCGCTGTCTCCACCGCCATATTGCTGGGCGCCGCCTGAATAGAGCGTGCCATATGTGCGCGCGACATTCACGGTTTGCCCAAGTGCCGAAATAAACTGGTCCTTTTCAAGAGGTGCGAGCGGGTGAATGAATACTGCCCACAGCCGACCACCCGCGATCGCATATCGCGCATCAAGGGCCGTGTCGAAATTGGCCTGCATCATGCGTTGCAAATCCTCGGAAGACAGATCCTGCGCATCACGGATTGGCACCATGGCGCGCATCCGATCTGCCCGCGCGTCCGTCACAATCAGGATCGGCATGTCCGCAACCGTCATCTGAAAGGTTGGGCCCTCGGGCCGCGCGTCAGGATCCAGCGCGAAGATGATCTTTCCCAGCCGTTCATACGTCATCGGCGGTTCAGCATCCTGGGCGATGGCCGCTGAGGAACAAAAGATCAAAAACAATAATACGCGGAACATAATGTCAGGCCTCTCAATTGCGTTGCGATCAGCCTAACCCATTTTTGGCGTCACGTGCGAGCCACGCCTTGGTGACAATTCTGAAACACGTCAGCCGCGCTTGGCCGTGATAATATCGATCGCGCGCGCCAATGCCTGATCGATGGTCAGATCCGTGGTGTCCAGAAGCACTGCATCATCGGCCGGGATCATCGGAGCTTCGGTGCGTTCTCGGTCACGCGTGTCGCGGGCCTTTACGTCGGCGAGCACGTGTTCCCACGTCGTCGTCGCTCCCGCAGCCTGCAGCTCGGCAAACCGCCGATGCGCACGCGCCTCCGCACTTGCGGTCACGAAGAGCTTCACATTGGCCTCGGGGCAAATCACCGTCCCGATGTCGCGCCCGTCAAGCACAGCGCCGCCGTCACAACGCGCGAACCGGCGCTGGAAATCAACAAGCTCGGCCCGCACCTCGGGGATGGCCGCGACCTCGCTGGCCGCCTGAGATGTCGCCGGCGCGCGCAGATCATCGCGTTGCAATGTTTCCGCCGAGAGCGACCGAGCCGCAAAAACCGGTTCGGCCCCGTCCAGCACCAGTGCCCCGACACCACGGTAAAGCAACCCGGTATCCAAATGCGCCAGCCCAAAATGCGCGGCAACCCCGCGCGACAACGTACCCTTGCCTGCCGCGGCCGGCCCGTCGATGGCAACCGTGAAGGTCAATTCATCTTCGCTCCCAATGCGGTCATCAAGGACGTGAAAGACGGGAAGGACGTGGCAATCGGGGCGCCATCATCCACGCGGACGCTGGACTTGGCCCCCATACCAAGCACAAGGAAGGACATCGCGATTCTGTGGTCCAGATGGCTTTGGCATTCCGCACCACCGGGTACGTTGCCAGCGCCGAGGCCATCGACCGCCCACCAATCTTCGCCCTCCTCCACCGTGACGCCGTTGGCGCGCAACCCGACAGCCATCGCGTCGATGCGGTCGCTTTCCTTGACGCGGAGCTCTTTCACGCCAGCCATCGTTGTGCGCCCTGTGGCATTGGCGGCCACGACGGACAGGATCGGATACTCGTCAATCATGCTGGCGGCCCGGTCTGGAGGCACTTCGATCCCCGTCATGTTGGGCGAGTACTTTGCGCGCAGATCGGCAACCGGTTCGCCGCCCTCCAGCCGTTCGTTTTCAAAGGTCAGTTCGGCGCCCATCTCGCGCAAGGTCGTGTAAAGCCCAGCCCGAGTGGGATTGAGACCGATCCCAGGAACCAGGACATCCGAGCCCTTGGTGACCAAGGCCGCGCAAACCGGGAAGGCCGCGCTTGACGGATCGCGCGGCACCGCGATTTGCTGAGGTATGAGTTCGGGTTGACCGGTCAAAGTGATCACACGGCCGTCTTCGCCATCTTCGACCGTAATCTCGGCGCCAAAACCTCGCAGCATACGTTCGGTGTGATCCCGGGTCACCTCGCGCTCGATAACGACGGTTTGGCCCGGCGCATTCAAGCCCGCCAGCAAGACAGCCGATTTGACCTGCGCCGAGGGCATCGGCACATCATAGCGAACCGGGACCGGATCCGCTGCACCGACAAGCGTCATGGGCAACCGACCATCGGACCGCCCCACGGCCTGTGTTCCAAAAAGCGCCAAAGGATCGGTCACCCGCGCCATCGGACGCTTGTTGAGGCTCGCATCCCCTGTATATGTCACCGTGATTGGTGAGGTCGCCGCAGCCCCCATGATCAGCCGCACGCCCGTGCCGGAATTGCCACAATCGATCACGTGATCAGGTTCGGCAAAACCTCCGACGCCAACGCCGTGCACCGTCCAGACGCCTTGGCCGTGATTGGTCACCTCGGCACCGAAAGACCGCATCGCTTTGGCGGTGTCGAGCACATCATCACCTTCCAGCAAACCGGTGATCCGGGTTTCGCCCACCGCCATCGCTCCTAGGATCAGGGACCGGTGCGAGATCGACTTATCACCCGGAATCTCGGCAACCCCAGTCAGCGGGCCCGAGGGCAGAGATATCATCGGGACTGGGGCTCCGTGACCGGACATTGCGTTTCCTCATTCTTTTGCGGGCCAAGCACTATCCAATCCGCAAAATACCGTCCAGCGGCAAAGCGACCG
>JBCCVT010000267.1:0-4009 GCA_039195015.1 Pseudomonadota bacterium | reverse complement strand
TGGATGGCGCGGGCACCACGCCTTCTGATCCTGAACGGGCCGAGCGTGGGTGTGGATGTCGGATCAAAGGCGGATATCCACGATATCATCCGCGATCTAGGCCATCAGGGCCTTGGAGTGATCGTGATATCCGACGATCTGCCGGAGCTTCTGGCCACCTGCCACCGGATCCTCGTGATGAAGGGCGGTGCGATCACGGACGAATTCGCCGGGGGAACGATTACCGAGGATGCCCTTTCGAAGAAGCTGGCATCGTGATGACGGGTCGCTTGAAAGAGCTGCTCACTCGGAACGAGACGCTGGTGGCACTCGTCATCGTGCTCCTTTGCATCGTGGCCTCGATCAGCGACCCCAACTTTTTCACAGTGACGACATTGTCGGACCTTCTGCGGGCCTCCATCGTGCTGGGCATCCTTGCCATTGGTTGTATGCTGGTGCTGATCTCCGGCGGGATCGATGTCAGTTTTACTGCTGTCGCCGTCTCGGCGATGTATATGACTACAAAACTGTCGCTTGCAGTCTGGCCAGAGATGCCGTGGCCGCTGATCTTTGTTCTATCTGTCACATTCGGGGCTCTTCTGGGAGCCATCAACGGGGTCTTCATCGCGCTCTTTGGACTGCCGACGCTGATCGTGACACTCGGGACGCTTTCCGTGTTCCGCGGGTTCCTGCTGACCTTTGTCGGCTCCGATCGGATCTCGGCCCTGCCGTCAGAGATGCGGGAATTCTCGCGCATGATGATCGCGCGCGGGACCACCGAGGCGGGTGATTTTTATGCCTTGCCATGGTCCCTAGCGGCTCTCGCGGGGGTGATCCTATTGACAGCTTTCATCCTTCACAAGACGATGCTCGGACGGTCCATCTTTGCTCTTGGCGGGTCGGTCGAAGGCGCACGGCGACTGGGGATTGATGTGCGCCGGACACAATTCTTTGTGTACGTCTATGTGGGCGCGCTGGCGGGGCTTGCTGGTATTCTTCACGGATCCATGGGGCGGATGGCGGACCCTTTCAGTCTTGTGGGTCTCGAGCTGTCTGTGATCGCGGCCGTGGTGCTGGGCGGAGCGCGCCTGATCGGCGGCTACGGGACGATCATCGGGACCCTTTTGGGGGTGGCGCTGATTGTTCTGGTGCAGAACAGCCTGATCGTGATCGGCATCCCTTCCACCTGGCAATCGGTCACGATTGGCGCGCTCATCCTGCTGGGCACCGGCTTGCCGGCCTATCAGGCAAACCGCGCCGCGGCGCGCGCGGGGTAGGGGCAGAACAATGAGTGGTTCCGGATCACGCACAGAACAAACCTTGACGCAGGCACCCGAATTCCGGCTGGCGATCATTGCCGTGTTGGTCTTTGCCATGATGTCAGCGCTGTCGCCCGACAGGTTTCTGTCGGCACAGAACCTGACCTCGATGGCGTTCCAGTTCCCGGAATTTGCGATCTTGGCGCTTGCGATGACGATCACCATGACAACGGGAGGCATCGACCTTTCCGTCGTCGGCGTCGCAAACCTTTCCGCAGTGATCGCGGCGACGATCCTGACTTCGCTTGCCGGTCCCGAAGCGGCGGGCGTGGTGGCTGGGTTGTGGCTCTCTGTAGCGCTAGTGGCGTCGCTTGCCGTCGGCGCCGCTGCCGGGTTTTTGAATGGGATCCTTGTCTCGCGGCTTGGCTTGCCGCCGATCCTGGCAACTCTTGGGTCGGGTCTTGTTTTTACAGGGTTCGCGGTGGCGATGACGGGCGGCAGCGCGGTGATGGGCTTTCCCGACATCGTGGCGGTGATCGGAAACGCGACGATCTGGTTTATACCGGTACCGCTGATCTTGTTCGTCATCCTCGCGATCGCTCTTCACATCCTGCTGACACGGACGGGCTTTGGCCTGCGGGTGACGATGTATGGAGCAAATCCGCTGGCAGCGCTTTATGCCGGGATCGATATCGACCGGATCCTGCTGCGTGTCTACGTGATTGCAGGCATGTTCTCGTCCGTGGCGGGTATGGTGATCATGTCCCGCGCGAACTCGGCTAAGGCGGATTACGGGTCGAGCTACCTTCTGCTTGCTGTTCTGATCGCTGTCCTGGGAGGCGTGAACCCCTATGGCGGCTATGGGCGTGTCATCGGCGTCGTCCTGGCGGTGCTGTCGATGCAGTTCCTGTCATCGGGGCTGAACATGCTGCAGGTCTCGAACTTTGCGCGCGAGCTGATCTGGGGGGGCCTCTTGCTCCTTGTCATGGTGATCAACACGACCAACTGGGCCGCCTTCAAGGCGCGCCGGAAGCCAGCCAGAACCGGCTGAGAGGGAGGACACAACATGAAAAAGATCCTGAATGCCCCTGAGGCCTATGTGGATGAGATGCTCGCGGGCATGACGGCGGCGCATCCCGAATACTATCGCCTGCACGGCGACAGCGGGAAGGTTATCGCGCGTGCGACGGCTGGCAAGGATGGCAAGGTGGGCATCGTCACCGGCGGCGGCTCGGGGCATCTGCCGATCTTCACAGGGTATGTCGGGCCCGGGTTGCTGGATGCCTGTGCCATCGGGGATGTCTTCGCCTCGCCTTCGGCCGAGCAGATGGCCGATGCGATCCGTGCGGCGGACAATGGCGCAGGTGTGCTCCGGCTTTACGGCAATTACGGTGGCGACGTGATGAATTTCGACATGGCCGGAGATCTGGTCGAATTCGACGACATCACCTGTACAACTGTTCTTCTGGCCGATGACGTCGCCTCGGCTCCGCCGGAAGAGGCCGAAAAGCGGCGCGGCGTGGCAGGGATGGTCTATGCCTTCAAGATTGCAGGCGCTGCTGCTGATGAAGGACGCGACCTCGACGGCGTGACGGCTGTTGCGCAAAAGGCCGCGGATGCCTGCCGGTCGGTCGGGGTCGCCTTGTCACCGTGCACGGTGCCGCAAGCAGGCAGGCCTACTTTCGAGATCGCCGATGACGAGATCGAGATGGGGATGGGCATTCACGGAGAGCCCGGCGTCTGGCGGGGCAAGCTGCGAACCGCCGATGAGATTGCGGGTGAGATGATGGACCGTCTGCTGGCGGATGTACCGGTGGCTTCCGGAGATAGGGTTTCGGTGTTGGTCAACAGCCTCGGCGCAACCCCGCCAGAGGAGCTTTACATTCTTTTCAACACCGTGAAGGCGCGGCTCGAAGGGGCGGGCGCGGTCATCGTGATGCCTCTGGTCGGGCGCTATGCAACGTCGATGGAGATGGCGGGGGTGTCGTTCACGCTCTGTAAGCTCGACGATGAGTTGGAAACGCTTCTGCAAGCCCCGTGCGATTGCGCGTTTTGGAGGGTTGGATGACCATCGACCGGGCCGCTCTGCTGTCGGGGCTCGAACGCCTTGCCGCGGCGATGGAGCGGGATTTTGACCTGCTCAACTCCGCCGATGGTGCGCTTGGGGACGGTGATCTTGGCGTCACGATGACCCGCGGCATGCGGGCAATCTCCGAGCAGTCAGAGGCGCTGCCCGAGGATCTGGGCCAGGCGCTTCTGGCCTGTGCGCAGGCGTTCACCAAGTCGTCGGGTTCGTCCTATGGCACGTTGTTGGCGACCGGACTCATGGCGATCGCCAAAGAGGTGAAGGGCAAAACGAGCATCGATCCTGGCGAGGTCTCCGCACTCGTGGCGGTGGCGCGGGACAAAATGCAGGCCCGTGGCAAGGCCGAGCTTGGCGGCAAAACAGTACTAGACAGTCTTGATGCAGTGGTTGCGGCAACCGACGGGGTGAGCGACCCTGCTGCAGTTGCCGATGCCGCAGCAGACGCGTCTTCTGAGGCTTTGGAAGTGTTTCGCGAGAAACGCGCCACCGTCGGGCGCGCTCGCATCTTCGGCGACAAGAGCGTTGGTTTGGACGACCCTGGCATGCTCGCCATGGAGCGCATCGTGAAAGCGCTGGCAGACCGCGAGACCTGAGTGTGGCACGTCAGCTTAACTCGGGTGATCTCGGCCGGTTTCAGACCAGAGGATCCTCCCCGCCGTAATGCCGATCCGGGTAGTCGGCATGC
>JBCCVT010000266.1:0-4014 GCA_039195015.1 Pseudomonadota bacterium | reverse complement strand
GCGACGGCGGGCCACCTCGGCCGCCATGGCCACCAGCAGTTTGTCTTTTTCGCGTGGGGTCAGTTGCATGGGTCAAATCATCCAGGTTCGGGGGAGTGGGGCATCGCGGAAAACATGCAAAAGCGGAAAGAGCATGCGCCGCAGGTCAAATCCGTCCGGGGCCAGCAGGCGCGCATGGATCAGATCCCGGCAGGGCATGGTCACACCGCCTGTTTCAGGCAAAAGGCGGCGCGCGGCGTCAAGATACTGCTCTGCGCCTGGGGCGGCGCAAATCAGGCTGAGCATGGCAGTCGCACCATTGCCCGTGGCCATTTTGCCAAGGATCTCTGCTGCGTTGCCGGTGATCCGAGTGCGGTCGGAAAAGACCAGTTCACCGTCGCGGTAGAGGTCGATGTGATCCCGAAACCGCAGGTCGCGAACGGTCTCTCCCATGGCGCGACGGCCAAAGATGATCGGTTCGATCCAGAGAAGACGGGATGCGGCGTCCATCTCGATCCGCGTACGGCGGTGCAATGCGGCACCGTGATAGAGCAAAGTCTCCTGTGGCAACCAGTTGAGCCGACCGTTGCCGTTTATTGTCAAGGTCGTATCGATCCGTCCAATCTCGCCTGGCTGGGCGCGGTAAGCACGCTCGGATGCCTGGGTCGTAACGGCCAGCGCGCAATCCGGCGCGCAGGTCATGGACACAGCAAACCGATCGCCCCCCGTCACGCCACCGGCGGTATTGAGAAGCACGGCAGTCAATTCGTCCTGGTCCGTTCGCGGGAACAGCGCTTTGAGTGAACCACTTTGCTGAAGATCTTTTAGAACGGTGCGCGGCGGGACCGGTTTGACCGACACTGCCGCGCGACCGATTGCCCGAGGCTGATCGGTTTCTGGCTTCATGTCGATGGTGATCGTCACCGTTGCAGCACCCTGTGAACACTCCCCTGAGTGCCACACATACGCGGGCGCAGACCTCAAGGTCACGCGTCATTCGGTATCACGACGAACGCAGGCCATTGGCCTTTAGAAAGTGCCTAAGATTTGAGCAGTAACGCCGCCTGATAGGGCATTTGCGCCGTATTGAAGCCGGCAAGAGGTCAAAGCGGGCGTGCGGGAGGAGGTAGCCACGGCATCGCAACTCCGCAGCTTGGAGCAGAACGATGTCCGACTGGCATTCGTGATCGCGGCAATCCGCTGCGCCCCCTTATACTGCCGCAATTATGTGGGTTGATCTCGGTCACCAACTGGCCCTAGCTTGCCGTCCGAAAAACGTGGAATGATGTTTCGCACAGCGGAACATATCGCCAAGACCGTTCCGTTTTAGTCGCGAGGGAGCATACCTGTGTCAGACGCAGTTTCATACGAACTTGTGGAAGGAATCGCTGTGCTCGGCGCTCGGAACCCACCCGTGAATGCCCTTGGAATTGACGTGCGCAACGGGCTGGTATCAGGCATGGATCGGGCCGAGGCAGACGGAGCCAAGGCTGTTGTGATATATGGCACCGGTCGCACCTATTTTGCCGGTGCCGATATCCGCGAATTTGGCAAGCCACCGCTGGAGCCCATGTTGCCCGGCGTGTGCGATCGGATTGAAGCCTCGCCCTTGATCGTCGTTTCGGCGATCCACGGAACCGCGCTTGGCGGCGGGTTGGAGGTCGCGTTGGCATCGCACTACCGCATTGCCGTGCCCTCGGCCAAGGTCGGTTTGCCCGAGGTTCTGATCGGCATCATGCCCGGGGCGGGCGGCACGCAGCGATTGCCGCGCGTCTGCGGGGCCCAGGCCGCGATGGAGATCATCACAACCGGCCGCCATGTTGGCGCGTCCGAGGCGTTGAGCCTCGGCATTATCGACCGCATTGTCGACGGCGACCCGCGCGAGACCGGCTTCGTCTACGCCCAGGAACTGGTGCAATCTGGCGCCGCGCGCCGACCTGTTCGCGACATGGCCCCGCCCGACCCGATCGACTTTGACGCTGCAATTTCAGCGGTCGCGGCACAGGCGAGAGGCCAGCAATCCCCGGTCTGGGCGGCCAAGGCCGTGCAGATCGCCGCCGAAGTGCCGTTCGATGAAGGGTTGCGGCGCGAGCGCGAGTTGTTCTCGGAGCTTATGGCGACCGATCAGCGCAAAGGTCTGATCCACGCCTTTTTCTCGGAACGCGCGGTCAGCAAGCTGCCCGAACTGCAAGGCGTCGACCCGCGCTCGCTGAATGCTCTGGCGGTCATTGGTGGTGGCACAATGGGCAGCGGGATCGCGACGGCGGCTTTGCTGTCCGGGCTTACGGTCACAATGCTCGAGATGTCGCCCGAGGCTGCACAGAAGGCCAAGGACCGGATCGCTGGAAACCTGCAAGGTGCGCTAAAACGAGGAAAAATCGATGCGGCCCGATTTGATCATCTGACTGAAAAGGCGCTGCGTCTTACCACAAACTATACCGATCTTACTGACGCCGATCTGGTCATCGAAGCCGTTTTCGAAGAGATGAATGTCAAAAAGGACGTGTTCCGGCGATTGGACGCCGTTGCCAAACCGGGGGCCATCCTGGCTTCGAACACCTCGTATCTCGATATTGACGAGATTGCCTCGGTCACGAGCCGGCCGACAGATGTCATCGGCCTGCATTTCTTCTCGCCCGCCCACGTTATGAAACTGCTTGAGATCGTTGTGGCGGGTCGCACCGCACCGGATGTCGTGGCCACAGGCTTTGAACTCGGAAAGCGCATGCGCAAGGTGTCTGTGCGTGCGGGCGTTTGCGATGGGTTCATCGGCAACCGCATTTTGTCGACCTATCGCACGGCAGCCGACAACATGATCCTCGAAGGGGCGTCGCCTTATCAGATCGATGCCGCGCTTGAGGCCTTTGGTTTTGCTATGGGGCCTTTTGCGGTGGCCGACCTGGCAGGGCTCGACATTGGCTGGGCGGTGCGCAAACGCAAACGCGCCGAAGGGATCATGCCCGGCACCCGCGACGCGACCTATGGCGACAAGCTCTGTGAAGACGGGCATTTCGGCCAGAAAACCGGCAAAGGTTACTATGACTATGCTGCCGGTCCCAGGGCGCGCGTGCCCAACCCCGATGTGCTGCCGCTGATCGAGGCAGATCGGGCAATGATGGGGATCATGGCACGCGAATTCACCGATGACGAGATCGTGCGACGCTATTTGGCGGCCATGGTGAACGAGGCTGCCAAGGTCGTGGGTGAAGGCATTGCACGGCGGCCTCTCGACGTCGATATGACCCTGCTTTTCGGCTATGGCTTTCCCCGCTACCATGGAGGTCCGCTGAAATGGGCCGACCTGCAGGGTCTAAGGGGGGTGCTGAGCGACATTGAGACCTGGGCCGAAGAAGATCCTAAATTCTGGGAACCAGCCCCTCTGCTAATGCAGTTGGTGTCTGACGGCCGCACGTTTGACGATCTGAACAAGGAGGCTGCCGCATGAAAGAGGCCGTGATCGTATCCGCCGCGCGAACGGGTCTTGCCAAGTCATTTCGTGGATCGTTCAACATGACGCATGGGGCCACAATGGGCGGGCACGCGGTGTCGGCGGCCGTGGAACGAGCCGGGCTCGACGGTGGCGAGGTCGAGGATTGCATCATCGGCTGCGGACTGCCCGAAGGCGAAACTGGATCGAACATTGGCCGCCAGGTCGCCATCCGCGCGGGACTTCCGGTTACTGCGTCGGGCATGACGGTGAACCGGTTTTGTTCGTCCGGGTTGCAGACCGTGGCATTGGCCGCTCAGGCGATCACCGAGGGCGGTTCGGGCCCGATGGTGGCCGGCGGGGTCGAAAGCATCTCGCTCGTGCAGTCCAAGATGCGGCCAGCGCCGGATCCCTGGATCCTGGAGCACAAGCCCGCCATCTACATGACGATGATCGAGACGGCGGATATCGTTGCCGACCGGTATGGCGTCAGTCGCGAAGCGCAGGACGAATACGGGTTGCGCAGCCAGATGCGCATTGCTGCCGCACAGCAAGCAGGAACGTTCGACGACGAAATCGTGCCGATGCAAGCGACCATGGCCGTCAAG
>JBCCVT010000265.1:0-4062 GCA_039195015.1 Pseudomonadota bacterium | reverse complement strand
TTGCTGCCAGATCTCTTCCGAAAGATGTGGCGTCATGGGCGCCATCAGTTGCGCGAGCGTCTTCATCGCCTCGCGCCGAGCGGCCGCCCCGGCGGTCGATTTCGCCAGGGTGTTCGTAAAGGCATAAAGCCGGGCAATGGCTGCGTTGAAGCCAAAGCTTTCCAGGCCCAAAGTCACATCATGGATGGTCCGGTGCATCTCGCGCAGCAGCGCCTCATCGGTCCCTTGCGGTCCCTCTTCGGCGGCCCGGATTTCCGCGGCGATGCGATAGACGCGGGACAGGTGCTTGTGGGTGGCCTCTGCCCCCGCTGCGGTCCATTCCACGTCCCGTTCGGGCGGGCTGTCGGAGAGCACAAACCAGCGCGCGGTGTCCGCCCCGAACTGGCTCACGATGTTCTGCGGATCGACGACGTTTTTCTTCGACTTCGACATCTTGGCCGAGGGAATGATCTCGACCCGTTCGCCGGTTGCCTTCAGCGCGCCGTTCTCGACATCTTCGGGCACATGATAAACCGGGCGGCCATTGGCATCGCGCGTCTGGTAAATCTCATGCGTGACCATGCCCTGGGTAAAGAGCGCGTCGAAAGGTTCGATCGCCTCGGCCGGCAGGTGCCCGGTGATGTGCATCGCGCGCGCAAAGAAGCGGGCATAGAGTAGGTGCAGAATGGCGTGTTCGACCCCGCCGATATACTGGTCGACATTCATCCAGTAGGCCGCCGCGTCCGGATCGGTCGGCGTGGCCGCGTCCGGTGCGGTGAAGCGCGCAAAATACCACGAGCTGTCCACGAAGGTGTCCATCGTGTCGGTTTCGCGCAGCGCCGGCCCGCCGCAGGCCGGGCAGGTCGTGAACCGCCAGGTCGGGTGCCGGTCAAGCGGGTTGCCCGGCTGCTCAAATGACACATCGTCCGGCAGGCGCACCGGCAGGTTCTTCTTGGCCTCGGGCACCACCCCGCAGGTTTCGCAATGCACGACCGGGATCGGGCAGCCCCAGTACCTCTGGCGACTGAGACCCCAGTCGCGCAGGCGATAGCGCACCTGGGCGGTGCCGAGGCTCTTGGCCTCGAACCAGTCGATCGTCGCGTCGATCCCTTGCTGGCTTGTGACCTCATCGATCCCGGCGAAATGATCCACATAGCTCACCGGCTCGGTTTTGGCCGGAACCAGCGCCACATCCGTGACATCGGTCGGATCGCCGGGCAAGTAGAAGGCGTTGCGCACCTCCAGCCCGTATTTCCGCGCGAAATCGAGATCGCGCTGATCATGGGCCGGGCAGCCAAAGACCGCGCCGGTGCCATAATCCATCAACACAAAATTCCCGACCCAGACCGGCAGGGTTTGATCAGGCCAGACCGGGTTCCGCACGCGTATACCGGTATCGATCCCCTTCTTTTCGGCCTTTTCCATCGCCGCCTCGGTCGTATCCATCTTGCGCGCATCGGCAATGAACGCCGCGAGCTCTGCATTGGCATCGGCGAGGCTGCGGGACACCGGGTGATCCGGCGAGATCGCGATGAACGTGGCGCCGCGCATCGTGTCGGGTCGCGTCGAATAGCACAGGATCGGATCGGCCCCATCCGTACGACGGAAGGGGATTTCGATGCCCCGGGATTTGCCGATCCAGTTCTCCTGCATCAGCCGGACCTTGGGGGGCCAGTTTTCGAGCGTATCAAGCGCGGACAGAAGCTCTTCGGAAAAATCCGAAATCTTGAAAAACCACTGATTGAGCTCGCGCCGTTCAACGTCGACACCTGATCGCCAGCCCTTGCCATCGATCACCTGTTCATTGGCAAGCACGGTCATGTCGACCGGATCCCAGTTGACGACCGCATTCTTGCGATAGACCAGCCCGGCCTCGAGCATATCGAGGAACAGCGACTGCTGCTGACCATAGTATTCAGGATCGCAGGTCGCGAATTCACGCGCCCAGTCGATGGACAGGCCCAGCGGCTTCATCTGCGCGCGCATGTCGTCGATGTTGCTGTAGGTCCAGTCCTTTGGGTGGCCACCGATTGCCATTGCCGCGTTTTCGGCTGGCATCCCGAACGCGTCCCATCCCATCGGGTGCAAAACGTTGTGACCGGTGGCCAGTTTGTGGCGCGCGATTACATCGCCCATGGTGTAGTTGCGGACATGTCCCATATGGATCCGCCCGGACGGATAGGGAAACATTTCAAGCACATAGTATTTCGGGCGATCGTCTGCGTGCCGGGCACGGAAGAGACCGGTCTCATCCCAGGCGGTTTGCCATTTTTGTTCGATTTCGGCAGCGGAGTAACGCGACATCGGAGGTTTTGGTCCTTTGACATGCAAACGCCGGGTCCGATCCCATTCGGTCGCCCCGGCGCTGTGATACGGATGTTTGCTGTGCAGCGCTAGAGGTTGTTGTCCGCAATGCGGAGTTGCCGGGCGCGCGATAGGATCGCGTCCTCGACGGCACGTGCGGTTGCGGCGCTGACCGGACCGTTGCGCGACTGCAGCGCAACCCGCAGCGCCCGCGCCTCAAGCGCCGGGTCGGTGATGTGCACAGTGGCGCGATAGGCACGCCCGCCACCCGGCGGCGTTCCAAAGCCGGTCACGATCACACCCGAGAACGGATCGACGGTCTGGACCGGCAGGAACTGCAGCACATCCAGGCTCGCGGCCCAGATGTATTTGTTAACATTGATCGTTTGCTCTTGTGTATTCGCTCTGAATAGATCCCAGATGGTCGAGCGTTCGGGATCTTCGAACTCATCCGGGTTCGAGCCGATCAGATCGGGGTCGAATGTGCCGTCGCCCGCAACACCTGCGCTTCGCTGAGCGCAGGCGCTCGCGATCATGGCCAGAATAAAGAGCCCCAAAATCCAGTTTCGGCGCATCTCTGAAGCGCTCCGTTCGATTGGTGTTTCCATACTCCTAGCCAAGCCGCGCCTGAGCAACAAGGCGATATTTTTCCGACCTTTGTCCGGCAGGGCCGATATAGCCAAAATGCGACCCGTCGGACTGTGGCATCCTTGCACCAACTTTGTGATCAAACCGTGGCGAAAGTTTGCCCGACCTTGCGCCAACCCCCCGAAAAGAGAGAGAGGAGATGCATACTCAAGCGCAGACCGTGTGTGGCGGCGTCTTGAGGGGACAATTGAAACCCGAGGGAAAACGATGAAAAAGATTCTCTTCGCAACGACTGCTCTGATCGCCACCGCCGGCGTTGCAGCTGCAGACGTGACGTTCGGTGGTTACGGCCGCTTCGGCCTGCGCTACGACGACAGCGCCGACAAAGAAACGTTCCTGGAAAGCCGGTTCCGCATGAACGTGGACGTGTCAGCTGAAACAGACGGTGGCGTTCGCTTCTCGGCTCGTGTCCGTATTCAGTCGGACGACAATGGTGACAACACTGCCGACAATGCCGGCATCAACGCACCGCGCTTCTCGGTCGAGTTTGAAGGTCTGCGGGTCGACGTCGGCAATGCCGCTGGCGCCATCGACAACCTTCCGAACTACTTCGGCTTTGAACCCGGCCTTTCGAACTTCATTGGCCACTATTCGGGTGTTGACTACGACTTCACCGGCTATGCGTCGCAAAGTGGTTGTGATGCTGCATCTGACTTTACTGTAACCAGTGGCACCGGAACCACGGCGACGACTGGGACGAGCACGTTTGATCCTCCGATCTGCGTTGACGACAGCGAAGATCAGACCGTTTACGCGCGGTACGCAGTTGGTGCTTTCGCCGTTGCTGCGTCGTACACCGACAACGCGGACGAGCGCTATGACCTCCACTTCGCCTATTCGGGTGACAACTGGACGGGTGCTCTTGCCTACGGTTCGAACAACGAAGACCAAGACATCGTTGTTGCAACCGGTAACATCGATCTCGGCGCGATCAACGCGACGCTCTTCCTCGGTACGGAAGATCTGAACGATGACGCGACCGACGGCACGTTCTACGGTGTGTCGGCTGAATACGAACTGGGCGCGGCAACCACGATTGGTTTCTCGTACGGTGACGGTGAAGCAGACAACGATACCGAACAGTATGGCATCGGCTTCATCCACGATCTGGGTGGCGGCGTGACCATCCGC
>JBCCVT010000264.1:0-4079 GCA_039195015.1 Pseudomonadota bacterium | reverse complement strand
TTACTGGAAAGCCTATCTCAGCAGTTTCCGGATCGCGATCCTGTCGACCTTTCTGACGCTGCTGGTCGGATACCCGATTGCCTACGGTATGGCCCGCGCGCCCGAGGAATGGCGCCCGACGCTGATGATGCTGGTGATCCTGCCGTTCTGGACCAGCTTTCTGATCCGCGTCTATGCCTGGATGGGGATCCTCAGCCAGGAGGGGTTTTTGAACCAGTTCCTGCTGGGGATCGGTGTGATCAGTGAACCTCTGACAATCCTCAACACCAACACCGCGGTCTATATCGGCATCGTCTACACCTATCTGCCCTTCATGATCCTGCCGATCTATTCCGCGCTCGACCGGCTGGACGGATCGCTGATCGAGGCGGCCGAAGATCTGGGCTGTTCGCGCCTGCAGGCCTTTTGGCTGGTCACCTTCCCGCTGTCGCGCAACGGCGTGATTGCGGGGTCGTTTCTGGTGTTCATCCCGGCCCTCGGCGAGTTCGTGATCCCGTCCCTGCTTGGCGGGTCCGAGACGCTGATGATCGGCAAGGTGCTGTGGGAGGAATTCTTCTCAAACCGCGACTGGCCTGTCGCCTCGGCCGTGGCCATCGTGCTGCTGTTGCTGCTGGTGGTGCCGATCGTCCTGTTCCAGCGCAACCAGCAAGATCAGGCCGAGAAATGACGCGTCTGTCCCCCTTCAACATCGTCTCGCTGACGCTGGGATTTGCGTTTCTCTACGTGCCGATGCTGATCCTGATCATCTACAGTTTCAACGAAAGCCGCCTGGTGACCGTCTGGGCGGGGTTTTCGACCCGTTGGTATGCCGAGTTGTTGCAGAACGAGGCATTCCTCGATGCGGCCTGGGTGACGCTGAAGGTCGCGGTGTTTTCATCCACGATCGCAACCGTTCTGGGCACCATGGCGGCCTATGTGCTGGTGCGCGGCGGACGGTTCTTTGGACGCACGCTGTTTTCGGGAATGATCTATGCCCCGTTGGTGATGCCCGAAGTGATCACGGGTCTGTCGCTGCTGTTGCTCTTCATTGGTATCGGGCTTGACCGTGGCGTGCTGACCATCGTGCTGGCGCATACGACCTTTTCGATGTGCTACGTATCGGTTGTGGTGTCGTCGCGGCTGGTGAGCTTTGATCAGTCACTGGAAGAGGCCGCTTTGGATCTGGGCGCATCGCCGTTCGAGGCGTTCCGTCTGGTGACCCTGCCGATCATCGCGCCCGCGGTAATCTCGGGGTGGCTGCTGGCGTTTACCCTGTCGCTTGATGATCTGGTGATTGCCTCCTTCACGTCTGGCCCATCCGCGACCACGCTGCCGATCAAGATCTTTTCGGCGGTGCGCCTGGGCGTCACACCTGAGATTAACGCCCTGTCCACCATCATGATCGGGATTGTCACGGTCGGCGTGATTGTCGCTTCGCTGGCCACCAAGCGCGCCGCTGTGCGCCGCCAGCTTGAGGAACGCGCTGCCGAACAGGTCGCATGACGCGACTCTTTCCCGACTTTGCCTATGGGCCGGGGCCGCGTGACGGCTGCTGGTGGGACGAAACGATTGTGGCCCCCGACTGGCCGCAGCCCGCGGGCGCATTGCGTGCGGATGTCGCGATCATTGGCGGCGGGTTTACCGGCATCTCCGCCGCCCTGCACCTGGCCGAGCGCGGCGTGGAGGTTGCCCTCTTCGAGGCCGAGACGCCCGGATGGGGCGCGTCGGGTCGGAACGGCGGCTTCTGCTGCTTGGGTGGCGCCAAGATCGGGGCCGCGGCCCTTGAACGCCAGGTGGGCAAGGGCGCCGCGCTGGCCTATTGGCGGGCCGAGGCCGATGCGGTGTGGCTGGCCCGCGCGCTGATCGAACGCTTTTGCATTGTTGCGGACACCCATTCCGAGGGCGAAACGCAGCTCGCACATTCGCGACGACAGATGGACGGGTTGCGCCGCGCGGCGGACGAGATCAACCGGATCCATGGTGTGAGCCCCGAGGTGATCCCGGCCGCTGACCTGCCCGCGCGGGGTATGGGTGGCCCGTTTCATGGCGCGATGACGGTTCCGATCGGATTTGCCCTGAACCCGCGCAAGTACCTCTTTGGTCTGGCGCAGGCGGCGCAAGGCTTTGGCGCGCGGTTGTTTCAGCGGGCGCGGGTCACACGGGTTGAACGGCGGGGGCAGGGCCTGCGGCTTCATATGGCCGAGGGGACGCATGTGGACGCGGCGCAGGTCATCGTCGCGACCAACGGGTATTCGAGCGACGATCTGCCCGCGGGTCTCGCCGGCCGATACATGCCGGCGCAATCGAACGTTCTTGTGACCCGCCCGCTGACCGCCGCCGAACAGGAGGCGCAAGGGTGGCGATCAGCCCAGATGGCCTATGACACGCGCAACCTGCTGCATTACTTCCGGCTGATGCCCGATGGCCGGTTTCTGTTTGGTCTGCGCGGCGGTCTCTTGGCGACGCCAAGGGCCGAGGCGGCCGCCCGTCGCGCGGCGCGGCGCGATTTCGAGATGATGTTTCCCCGCTGGGCGCATGTGCCCTCGGCGCATGCCTGGTCGGGACTGGTGTGCCTGTCGCAGAAAAGGGTGCCTTTTGTAGGTCCGATTCCGGGGGAGCCGGGGGTCTTCGCGGGCTTTGCGTATCACGGCAATGGCGTCGCGATGGGGACCTATGCGGGGCGTTCGCTGGCCGATCTAGTGGTCGGGTCGGGGTCTGCGTCGCTTCCGGCGGCGATGACAGGCGCTCCGGGCCGGTTTCCGTTTGGACGCTGGCGGCGGGTGGTCATGCCGCCGATCTACCTTGCGCTCTGGTTGCGCGACGTCTTTGGCTGAGGACTCAGCGCGCCGCGTCAAGCGCGGCCAGTTCGAGATCTAGCGCGGTCCGGTAATCGCCCTGTGCGCGCGCGGCCTGCCACGCGCAATAGGCGGCATTGCGCCAGTGATACCAGGGGGCGATCCGGCCGTAACGGTCAACCACTTTGCGATCGGTGTAGGCCTCAAGGCAGCGTCGCGTGTCCTCTGGCGTCAGGATCGCTCCGGTATAGAGCCACTGCATCGCGGGCGACAGGTAGATCGCGAGATCCTCGCACGGATCGCCCAGCGCGGGGCACTGCCAATCGATAAAGGTGATACCACGGGTCCGTTCGACGATGTTCGATGGCACCGGATCGGCATGAATGACATGGCGGTTTGCCGGGGGCGCGACCGCATGGGTTGGACAAAGGTGAGACAGGCGCGTTCGATCGTCAGGGGCGCAGGTTTCGAGCATGCATTGGCCCTGTTCGCGCAGAGCCGCACTGCCTACGGCGCTTTCACGCAGCCCCGGCCACGGCGTTTGCGCATGGACATGCGCCAACGCTTTGGCGACACGCGCGGGATCAGACGGCGATGCGCGCCCCGGCACATGGTCGTAGAGGATCCAGTCTTGCCCTGCATGGGACCCGTGCGCGACCAGATCCGGGGCCAGACCCGAGCCTTTCAGGGAGATCAACGCGCTGCATTCGGAGGTGCATTCATTCGGAAAAAGCGGGTTGTCGACGGTCGCGCGAAAAAGCTTCAGAACCCGTTCGCTGCCTTTTTCGTTGGGTAACAGCCAAAGAAGGTTGGTCCGCCCTCCCGACAGCCGACGCGGGTCAAGGCCGGTGACGAGGCCTTGTTCGAGCAAGTCCTGGATGAGCTTGCCCGGAGGCAACAGTGTGTTCGCGTCCAGAATGAGCCTCGCCTGCGCAGGTGGTCCTGCGCATCACATCCCAAGCTTGCGTCCAAAGTGCAAGGGCGATGCCGGTGTCCCCGGTCGTCCGGGATCCCAAGCATGTCGAAAGGCGGCAGACATCAAAGTCTCGTCGGCACGTCGATCAACGGATTTGGGCAGTCCCGACGCAGACCCAGTTTTTGGTCATGAATTTACCTGCGCGCCCACGGAAAAACCTGAGCGCCAGCGACCGCAAACTTATGGGCGCAAGAGGCTCAAACCGCTTCGCGAAGCGCCGTTACGTCGGATGCCGCCACTGTCTGACCGCCTTGCAACACCAGAACTGCGGCATCTCCTGAGCTTTGAACCTCGGTCACGCGGCTGTAGATTTCGGCACGTGTCTCCGA
>JBCCVT010000263.1:0-4099 GCA_039195015.1 Pseudomonadota bacterium | reverse complement strand
TAGCCCCGCGTGGTGCGCATCGCCACGCGTCCCTCATGGATGCGCAGATCGTGACCCTCGACCAGTTCGACGCCCATCTCGTCCGCCAGAAACGCATGTTCGAAAAAGGCCGAGTTATAGGTTCCCGGCGTCAGAATCGCGACCGTCGGGTTGCGCCCCATGCCATCCGGTGCACAGGCCGCCAACGATCGCCGCAGATCGCGCGGGTAATTTTGCACTTGCTGCACCCGGATCTGCGAAAAGAGTTCGGGGAACATGTGCAGCATCGTCTCGCGGTTCTCGAGCATGTAGCTCACACCCGATGGCGTGCGGGCGTTGTCCTCGAGAACGAAAAACTCGTTGTCCCCGGTTCGGACCAGATCGATCCCGACGATATGCGTATAGATCCCGCCCGGTGGATCGACGCCGATCATCTGCGGTAGAAAGGCGGCGTTCCGACTTATCATCTCCTCAGGAATGCGGCCTGCGCGGACGATCTCCTGCCGATGATAGATGTCATAGAGAAACGCGTTGATCGCGCGGACGCGCTGTTCGATGCCCCGCGACAGCTTCTGCCATTCCGGGCCCGAGATGATGCGCGGCACGATGTCGAACGGGATCAAACGCTCTTCAGCTTCGGAGCGACCATAGACGTTGAAGGTGATCCCCGTGAGACGAAAGAGATCCTCAGCCTCTCGCTGTTTCGCGCGCAAACGGGCGGGATCTTCCTGGTCAAACCAAGTGTTGAAACCGGCATACGGCCCACGCAAGTCGTCACCGCTCCCCCACATTTCGTCAAAAACTGGCTTAGAATTCATGATTACAGGCTATCGGCCGATTTGAATCCGACAACTCAAAAGTGACGCTTGAGGGTGCATTTATGCAATTTTCGCGTGATTATTGCGCAAGTTCTCCCGCGTGGCCGGTCCAAAAAGGCAAAATACCCCGCATCGTGCCCTGTTTGCTGCGCTAGTTCGGGTTTTCGCGCGGCCTCATCGCAGTGATGCGGCCCGCCAAACAGCGTGGCGATGTATCGCCGAGCGTCGCGTTGAAGTTGTAAGCCGACTGTCACAATGCTCGGATACCCGAACACGGACGATCGAAGGAAGGATTCGAGATGGGATTTTGGCGCAGCAACTTTGTCTTTGGAACGTTTGGAGCTGATGAGCTTTTGGGCTCGGACCACAAGGACACTGTCTTTGGCTTTTCTGGTGGCGACGTGATCTCGACCTTCCGAGGTCGCGACCTGATATTCGCTGGAGCGGGGAATGACACAATCGACGCGGGCGACGGGCGCGACACTGTCTATGCAGGTTCGGGCAATGATGAAATCATCGGCAGCCGAGGCAATGACACAATCTTCGGCGGCCGGGGATTGGACTTGGTCACCTATGAGGGCAGCATCGACGACTACGCGATCGAGACGCTCTCCCGAAGTCGTTACACGGTCACATCGTTGGACATGACGTTGGGCGACGCGGGACGGGATCTGCTGCGGCAGGTCGAAGCGCTCTACTTTATCGAAGACGACCTGACACTGTTCATCGACGGGCGAAACAATGTGGTCCGGGCCGGCAACGACGCGACCGAAACCTCGGAGAACGCGGTGCTTGAGATCCTGGCGGATGATCTGCTGGCAAATGATCGCGACTTCGACGGCGACGCCTTGACGATTACATCAGTGGACAGCACCAGCGCCTCGGGCGCGCAGGTCAGCTTTGTCGACGGCGTGATCAGATATGACCCGGGGAGCCTGTTCGACGCGCTCGCAGAGGGCGAGACCACGATCGACACGTTTACATATGTCGTCGATGACGGGCTTGATGGTGCGGACACGGCAACCGTGACCGTGACGATAACGGGCACCAATGACGATCCGGTGCTGACCGCACCCGCCATGGTCTCGGTCGAGGAAAATTCAACCGCCGTCACAACCGTGAGCGCTATGGACGTCGACGGCACGACGGTCACGTTTTCGCTGGGCGGTGACGACGCGGCTCTGTTCGCAATCACACCCGAAGGCGCGCTAAGCTTTATCTTTGCGCCGGATTTCGAAGCACCTTCAGACGCCAACCAGGACAACACCTACAATGTCACCGTCATCGCCACAGACGAGGCGGGCGGTACAGATGATCAGGCCATCGAGGTCATCGTGACCGACGTGGACGAAACGCCGCCTCTCGTCGCGCGAATAAATGAACTGCACTATGACAACGATGGCACGGATGTTGGCGAGTTCATCGAGATCCGCGTCGATAAAGGCGGCGTTGTCAGCAACCTGATCGTTGAACTCTATAACGGCAATGGCGGCGGCGTATACACAACGCTCACCGTGTCGGACGGCACTCTCACCGGTGACGACATGTTCGACTATTACGTCCTGTCGCTGCCGGCCAATGGCATTCAGAATGGCTCTCCGGACGGGCTTGCCCTGTCGAACGGTGGCGCGTTGATTGAATTTCTGAGCTACGAAGGCACGTTCGACGGCGTTGGGGGCGCGGCAGACGGCGCGACCTCCACCGACATCGGTGTCGCCGAATCCGGTACGACGTTGATTGGCCAATCGCTCCAGCGCAATGACGACGGCAGCTGGCGCGAGCCCGAAGACGACACGCCGGGAGCCGCCAATGTGCAGGTTGCCGCGCCGCTTGAGGCGCGCATCAACGAGCTGCACTATGACAATGACGGAACGGACACGGGAGAATTCATCGAGGTCCGCGTTGCCGCCGGTGGAGACGTATCCGGTCTGATAGTCGAGCTTTACAATGGCAATGGGGGAGGCGTGTACAGCACGCTTACGGTTTCAGACGGCAGCCAGACCACCGATGGCGACTTTGACTACTATGTGCTGAACTTGCCGTCGAACGGGATCCAGAACGGCAGCCCGGACGGGCTTGCGCTGTCGAATGGCGAAGGTTTGATCGAATTCCTCAGCTATGAGGGCACGTTCGATGGTTTCGGTGGCGCAGCGGATGGCGTGACCTCGACCGATATCGGCGTCGCCGAAAGCGGCAGCACGCCTGTCGGCGACTCGCTTCAACGCAATGATGACGGCACTTGGCGAGGTCCCGAGGCAAACACCTCGGGCGCGGCGAACGTTGCGCCAGTCTCCGCCCGCATCAATGAGCTGCATTACGACAATGACGGCACCGATACCGGCGAGTTCATCGAGATCCGCGTCGACGCCGGGGACGATGTGTCTTCCCTATTGGTCGAGCTTTACAATGGCAATGGCGGAGGGGTGTATGGAAGCTTCCCGGTCTCGGGCGCGACCATGACCAGTGACGGGGCGTTCGATTACTACGTGATTGCACTGCCTTCGAACGGAATCCAGAACGGGCCCGATGGAGTGGCCCTATCGAACGGTGGTCAGTTGATCGAGTTCCTGAGTTACGAAGGCACCTTTGCCGGTGTCGGCGGGGCGGCGGATGGTGTCACTTCGACGGATATAGGTGTGGTCGAGAGCAACAGCACTCCGATCGGCCAGTCCCTGCAGCGTAACGCCGATGGCACCTGGCGCGGTCCCGAGGCGAACACGCAAGGCGCCGACAATGATGGTGCAGTCGAACCGCCCGAACCGAAACTGATCAGCGAGGTTCAGGGCAGCGGCGACAGTTCCGATTTCGTCGGAATGGCCGTGACCTTGTCCGCCGTGGTCACGCATGTGGTGTCGAATGGTTACTACTTGCAGGAAGAAGACGCCGATGCCGATGCCGATGCCGCAACGTCGGAAGGGATCTTTGTCTTTACCGGCGACATGCCATCCGTTTCCGTTGGCAACCAGATCACGGTAAGTGGAGCGATCGCCGAGTTCTTCGGCGCGACCCAGCTGACCAGCGTCACGAGCGAAGTCATCGACGTGGTGTCGGTTGATCTTCCCACGCCAGCCGAGATCATGCTCGACCCGGCTGTCGCGCAGGACTTTGAGGCGGTCGAGGGCATGCAGGTTGTCGTCTCTTCTGGGACGTCCGATCCGCTAACCGTGATCGAGAACTTCAACCTCGACCGATTTGGCGACGTCACGATCAGTGCCGGGGTGCAGACTCAGCCGACGCAGCTTTTCGATGCTCAGACCGAAGCCAACGAAATTGCCGCATTGCAGGAAGCCAACGCCAACAAT
>JBCCVT010000262.1:0-4120 GCA_039195015.1 Pseudomonadota bacterium | reverse complement strand
GTATCCGTCCTGCATCCTGCGCGGAAACGACAGTCAGGGCGAGTTTTATTCGATCGCTATCGCCAACAACTACCAACAGGCCGATACTGGCACCAAAATGGTGCATCTGGGCAAAAACACCAAGTCGCGCATCGTGTCGAAGGGCATCAGCGCGGGCCGGGCTCAGAACACCTATCGGGGCCTGGTGTCGATGCACCCCAAGGCCAAGGACAGCCGCAATTATACCCAGTGTGACAGCCTGCTGATCGGGGACAAATGCGGGGCGCATACTGTGCCTTACATCGAGGTCAAGAACAACTCGTCCCGCGTCGAGCACGAGGCCACGACGTCGAAGGTGGATGACGAACAGATGTTCTACTGCCGCCAGCGGGGCATGGACGAGGAAGAAGCCGTCGCGCTGATCGTCAATGGATTTGCCCGCGAGGTTCTGCAAGCCCTGCCGATGGAATTTGCCATGGAAGCCCAACAGCTTGTGGCAATTTCGCTGGAAGGCTCGGTGGGGTAGGCGGGCGATCGGTTCCTCTCGATCAAGAACGTCCAACGCAGAAACAGTCGGTTGTCACGATGATTGTCACCACAACACCGTCGGTCGAAGGCCGCAGGATCGAAGCCTATAAGGGCATCGTCGTGGGCGAGGCGATTCTGGGCGCGAACGTTATCCGCGATGTCTTTGCCGGGATCACCGATATCCTCGGTGGCCGGTCCGCGGCTTACGAGGAAGAGCTCGGCCGCGCACGCGAGACCGCGCTGAACGAGATGCAGGACCGTGCCGCGTCTCTGGGCGCGGACGCGGTCGTGGGTGTCGATCTGGATTATGAGGTCATCAACAACATGCTGATGGTGAGTGCCTCGGGAACAGCGGTGAAGCTCGGCTGAGATGAACGCGCCCGTGACCCCTCCCGCGCCTCTGCGCCTATTTTGGTGGAAGGCTGTGCCGAATTTCGGCGATGCGCTGTCTCGCGTGGTTGTTGGACATATGTCGGGGCGGCCGGTGGAACATGCGCGCGCCGGTCAATGCGACCTTTTCGCAATTGGGTCCGTGCTTGAAATTGCGCGCCGCAATCACCGTCGACCGCGTCGCGATGGCACGCGACCCTGGGTCTGGGGCAGTGGCGTGTTGCGCAACGTCCAGCCAGATTTCGTGAAACATGTAGATGTCGCGCTGGTGCGTGGACCGGTTTCCGCCGCCTTGCTACGGATTCGTACCACTGCCTTCGGCGACCCAGCCTTGCTGGTGGACGAGATCATCCCCGCTATGCCGCGTGAAGATCGCGTTGGCATCGTCCCTCATCACAGCCAGGCCGATGATCCCCGGCTTGCGGCTCTTGTGGCGTCGGACCCCAAGCTTATGCTCATCGATGCGCGCCGTCCGGCCGAGGAGCTTTGTCGCGCCATTTCCGCCTGTGCCCACGTGGCCGCGTCGAGCTTGCATGGGCTCGTGGTTGCCGATGCATATGGCGTGCCGAGCACGTGGTTCGATCCCGAAACCGACGAATTGCTTAAGTTTCAGGACTACGCCGCTTCGGTAGAGCGGTCGCTGCCAGTGCCGATACCGATCGCGGATCTCAAGGGCGCGCTGCGAAAACTGCCCGATCTTGGCAGCCTAGCTTATGCCCATGGCATTGCCCGGTCGCGCGACGATCTCAAAACCCATTTCCCGGCGCAACTGCGCGCCTCTGCTGACATGGTTTCGGCCTAAGACGCCGAACCCCGAGACAAGGATAAGGACCTATGCTGGACATCAAAAACCTGCACGTGAAGCTGGAAGATGAGGACAAGCAAATCCTCAAAGGCGTGGATCTCTCGGTTGAAGCGGGCAGCGTCCATGCGATCATGGGACCGAACGGTTCCGGGAAATCGACACTGTCCTATGTTCTGTCGGGGCGCGAAGGCTATGAGGTTACCGACGGCTCGGCGTCGCTTGATGGTGAAGATCTGCTGGATCTCGAGCCGGAGGAACGCGCAGCCATCGGTCTGTTCCTCGCATTTCAGTATCCGGTCGAAATCCCGGGTGTCGGCAACATGACCTTCCTGCGAACGGCGGTGAATGCGCAGCGCAAGGCGCGCGGGCAGGACGAGATGTCGGCCGCTGATTTCCTCAAGCTTATCCGAGCCCGCGCAAAGGATCTCAAGATCGACGCGGACATGTTGAAACGTCCCGTGAATGTCGGTTTTTCGGGCGGTGAGAAAAAGCGCAACGAAATCCTGCAAATGGCAGTTCTTGAGCCGAAGATGTGCATCCTCGACGAGACCGACTCCGGGCTCGATGTCGATGCGATGAAGCTGGTGTCAGACGGCGTCAATGCGTTGCGCGATACGGGCCGGGGCTTTCTGGTGATCACCCACTACCAGCGGCTTTTGGATCATATCAAACCGGATGTGGTGCATATCATGGCCGATGGCCGTATCGTCAAAAGCGGTGGCCCCGAGCTGGCGCTTGAGGTCGAAACGAATGGTTATGCTGACATTCTGTCGGAGGTGGCATGATGGCTCTGGCCGAAGCACGAACAGACGGTACCGAAGCCCGGATTGCCGGTCTGACCATGCCCGAAGGCGGTTGGTCGCGGCCTGCACGCATGTCGGCGCTTGCGCGGTTGCGCAAGATGGGCATCCCGCACCGGCGCGACGAATACTGGAAATTCACCCGTCCCGATAGCCTCAACGATCCGATCGCGCCCCCGGCGGCATTGTTTGAGGCGGATGAGTCGCCGATTTTTGGCGCGTTCGACCGGCTGAAGATTGTGTTCGTAGATGGTGAATTTGATGCCGAAGCATCGGACGATCTGTCGATGGAAGGCATCACGATTGACCGGCTCGCCGATGTGCATTCGGCAGATATCCACTGGGCCAAAGATCTCTATGGTGTGCTTGAGGCGCGCAGTCAGGATCCGGTGCCTCGACCCTTTGCGGCGCTTAACACGGCGTTTGCCACGGATGGCGTCGCGATCCATGTGACCGGACGTCCGTCGAAACCGATCAGCTTCATCTACAAGCATGAACAGGAGCAGTCGGACGCCATACTGCACCATGTTATTCGTGTCGACAGCGATGCCGAGGTCACGATCCTCGAAAACGGTCCTGCGGCCGCGCGGTTCAACAAGAGCATGGAGATCGATATCGCCGACCATGGCACGCTGCATCACGTACGCGCGCAAGGGCGGGACCACGAACGCCGTGCGATGACGCATACCTTTGCGCGACTCGGCGCTGAATCGGTCTTCAAATCCTTCACGCTGACGGTGAACGGTGTGCTGACCCGCAATGAATGCGTGATCGAGCTCACTGGAGATGACGCCGTGGCGCATGTGGCGGGCGCGTCGCTGGGCGATGGCGAATTCCACCACGATGACACGGTGTTCGTGACCCATGACGCGGTGAACTGCGAAAGCCGTCAGGTGTTCAAGAAAGTCCTTCGCAACGGCGCGACCGGCGTGTTCCAAGGTAAGATCCTCGTGAAGCCGCATGCGCAGAAGACGGATGGATATCAGATCAGTCAGTCTCTGCTTTTGGATGATGACAGCCAGTTCCTCGCCAAGCCGGAGCTTGAAATCTACGCTGATGACGTCGCCTGTTCGCATGGGTCAACCAGCGGGGCCATCGATGAAGACGCGCTGTTCTACCTGCGTGCGCGTGGCGTGCCGAAGGCGATTGCCACGGATCTTCTGACGCTGGCATTCCTGACCGAAGCGGTGGAGGAGATCGAGAACGAAGACATCGCTGCCGACATCGTGTCGCGGCTCGAAGGCTGGCTGGCCCGACGACGCTGATGCCGGTCACCACGGACATCACGGCCACCTATCGGGGTCCGGGACGCGTGGTCGCGCGGTTGCTGGCGCTTGGCCAGCGCGAGGACCGCGCGCTTGCTTTTCTGATGGGCGGCTGTTTGCTGGTGTTCGTGGCGCAGCTTCCGCGTCTTGCGCGCGAGGCGCATCTGACCGGGCAGGCGCTCGACATGCTTCTTGGTGCGTCACTGATGGCCTGGGTGATCATTGCGCCGCTCATCTTCTACCTGCTGGCCGCGCTCAGTCATCTTGTGGCCCGGGCGGTTGGCGGGAAGGGCACCTGGTTTGGTGCGCGTCTCGCGCTGTTTTGGGCACTTTTGGCCTCCAGCCCGGTTCTG
>JBCCVT010000261.1:0-4165 GCA_039195015.1 Pseudomonadota bacterium | reverse complement strand
GCTTGTCGCCGTTGCGACGCGCGAGGCAGACGGTCAGGCCGCCGACCGCGAACCGTTTGGCGATGGCCGCGCCGATGTAGTCACCGGCGCCGATGATAAACGCAACCGGAACGGTCATAAGGCAAAAGCGCGTTGCAGGGCGGGGCGAGCCTCAAGTCTTTCGATATAGGCGAGCAAATTTGGCATATCCGATAGATCCGCTCCAAGCCGTCCGGACATGATCACGGAATGGCCGGTCATCACATCTGCCGCCGAAAACGCGCCGGCCAGATAATCGTGACCATCCATGTGCTCCTCGACCGCGCTCAGCATCTGTCCCAGCAGTTTGGTGGCTCTTTTGGCGTGCACCTCGCTCCGCCGGTCCGGCGGAAGGAGGATGGTTTCGACAACGATGCTGTTCATCGGCGGCATGATCATGCCTTCGCAATAATGCAGCCATTGCAAATAGTTGGGGAACTGCGGATCGTCGACGGCAGGTTGCAGCCGCCCTTGACCATACCGTGCCAGGACGTATTGAACGATGGCGCCCGATTCAAACAACGTCACCTCGCCATCTTCCAAAGCGGGAACCCGGCCCATGGGATGCACGCGGCGATAGTCTGGCTCGCGCATCTGGCGATCACCGAGTTGAAACCGCGTGATCTCGTAGTCGAGCCCAAGCTCTTCTAGCAGCCAGGCGATGCGGACCGCGCGGCTGTTGGGTGCAAAATAGAGCTTCATCCGGTCCTCCCGACGCGCCCGGTCGCGTTCCCCGCAGCCTAACGGGCGGGGTTCCAACCCGTCAATCGCCCTGGCGGTCCGCCCGTTGGAGATCAGCGCATTGAAGCCGCCCGCACGCCTGTGCATGATGCCACGAAGGCAGCGAGGGAGGATCACGCCGTGACCAAGAACGAGTCCCTTGGGGCGGGGTTTGATGCTGCGCGGCTAGACCGCATCGACCCGTGGATGCAGACCTATATTGACGCGCGCAAGTATCCCGGTGCAAGCGTTCTGATCCGTCGAGGCGGGCGCGAAGTCTATTACCACGAGTGCGGCGCGCGAAATGTCGAGGCCGGTCTGCCGTGGACGCGGGATACCGTCGCGCGGATTTACTCGATGACGAAACCGGTGACCACGGTCGCGGCGATGATGCTTTTTGAACGTGGGCTCTTCCCGCTTGATGCGCCGCTCAGCGATATCCTTCCGGCTTTCTCAGACATGCATGCGCTTGTGCCGGGTGCCGAGCGGATCGATCAGGTTGAACCCGTTGCCTGCCCGACGCTGCATCAGCTGATGGTCCACACATCGGGACTGAGCTACAGTTTCAATCCCGGCCCGCTCGGGGATGAGATGGCGCGCCTCAAACTCGATTTCGACGCGCGTCAGGGTCAGCTGGCCGATATGACGGATCGCGTGGCCAAGTTACCGCTGGCCTTTCGGCCCGGCACGCGATGGGAGTATTCGGTCAGCATCGATGTTCTCGGTCGCGTTGTCGAGGTGCTGGCGGACCAGGACCTCGATGCGTTTTTTCGCGATAACATCTTTAACCCGCTCGGTATGTCGAAAACGGCGTTTTCGGTTCCCAGAGATACTGGGGACCGCCTTGCCGCGCTCTACACGCCCAACGCGGGCAACGCGATGACGCTGACGGGCGCTGAAAAGGGTGCGAATTCTCTGCGGCTGTCGGATGCACCCGAAGGGTCACCCTTCCTGGATACGCAGATGTATTCCGGCGGCGGTGGGCTCGTTGGCACGATCGATGACTACATGGCCTTTGCCGAGACGCTCCGGTTGCAAGGTGCGTCCGGGGGCGAGCGAATACTTGGACCGAAAACGCTTGATTTCATGATGCGCAATCACTTGCCAGGCGACATCGCTTCGATGGGCCCGTCAAGCTTTGCCGAACAGCCGATGGATGGGATGGGCTTTGGTCTAGGCGGCGCGGTTGTTCTGGATCCGGCGCGAGCCCGGACACCGGGAAGTGTCGGAGATTTCAGCTGGGGTGGTATGGCATCGACCTTCTTCTGGGTCGACCGCACACTGGATCTGTCAGTTGTGTTCTTCACACAGCTTTCGCCGTCATCCAGCTATTCGTCTCGCGCGGAGCTCAAGGCCCTCGTGCATGGGGCGATCCTCGCATGAGTGCCTCGCGTCCGATCCTCTGGACACCGTCCAAGCAACGTGCCGAGGCGTCGCGCATGGCAGAATACATTGGCTTCCTTGCCGACACGCGCGACCTGACTTTCAAGGACTACAATGCGCTTTGGGCCTGGAGCGTTCGGGATCTGGAGGCGTTCTGGCAGTCGATTTGGGATTTCTTCCAGATCAGGTCGTTTGCAGTGCATGAGCGCGTGCTGGCCCGGCGTGAGATGCCGGGCGCCGAGTGGTTCCCGGGCGCGCAGGTCAACTATGCCGATCACATCCTGTCGCGTGCAACACTCCGGCCAGATGCACCCGCAATCGTGTCGGTATCCGAAACCTTCGGCCGGCGTGAGCTCAGTTGGCGAGACCTGCACGCGCAAGTCGCGAGCGTCGCGTCGCATCTGCACGATATGGGCGTGGGGCAGGGGGATCGCGTCGTCGCGGTGCTGCCCAATACCGAGGCCGCGATAATCGCCTGTCTGGCCACCACCAGCCTCGGCGCGATCTGGTCGATCTGTGCGCCGGATATGGGGCATATTGCGGTGCTCGACCGGTTCCGGCAGATCGAACCCAAGGTGCTGATCGCACAGGATGGCTATGTCCATGCCGGCAAGATGATCGACAGGCGATCGGTGCTTGCTGACATACGTGCGGGGCTGCCGTCCCTGACGCACGCCCTGTGGTTGCCTGTTTTCAAAGAGCGGCCGGTTGGAGCCATCACCTGGAGCGACTTGTTGGACCGCGACGTGCCATTCGCGCCGGTTCCAGTGACGTTCGACCATCCGCTTTGGGTGGTCTATTCTTCGGGCACCACGGGAAACCCCAAGCCGATTATCCATGGCCATGGCGGCATCATGCTCGAAGGCTCAAAACAGGCTTTGCACCAAGATCTGAGCAGCACCGACCGTTATTGCTGGCTCACCTCATCCGGCTGGATCATGTGGAACGCACAGCATGTTGCGCTTGCTCAAGGAGCGACCGTGGCGATGTTCGACGGGGCGCCAAATCACCCCGACACGGGCGTCGTCTGGCGCTTTGTGGCGCAAGAACGGTTGAGCTATTTCGGGGCAGGCGCCGCCTTTTTTTCGGCCTGCCGCAAATCCGATGTCCGACCGATCGATCTGGACCTGAGCGCGCTGCGATCGCTCGGGTCGACCGGATCGCCACTGACTGCGGATGCCTACGACTGGATCTATGGTCAGGTGAAACCGGATGTCTGGCTCGCGCCCATTTCAGGCGGCACGGATCTGAGTGGTGCGTTTGTGGGCGGCAACCCGATGCTGCCAGTGCGGGCAGGCGAGATGCAATGCCGGTTTCTTGGCAATGCGGTCCGCGCCTTTGACGCGGCCGGCTCGGACGTGATCGGCCAGGTGGGAGAGCTGGTCTGCACCGAACCTCTACCGTCGATGCCCATCGGGTTCTGGGGCGACACCGACGGACGACGTCTACATGAGAGCTATTTTGACATTTATCCGGGCGTTTGGTGTCACGGTGATTGGATCGAGATCACACCCGACGGTGGCTCGGTGATTTATGGTCGGTCGGATGCCACCATCAACCGCAAAGGTCTTCGGCTTGGCAGCTCGGAAATCTATCAGGCAGTCGAGGCACTGCCGGAGGTGCTCGACAGCCTGGTGATCGATCTGGAATTTCTTGGGCGCGCGAGTTTTCTGGTGCTTTTTGTTGTTCTCGGTAAAGGGAGCGTTCTGGACGACGCGTTGACCGCAAAGATCAACGACGCGATCCGGCAGGCGATTTCAGCGAAGTTTCTGCCCAATGACACCGTGGCGGTCGATGCCATCCCGCGCACTCTTTCGGGCAAGAAGCTGGAAGTGCCGGTCAAGAAACTGTTGCTCGGACATGACGCGGCGACAGTCGTGAACCGCGACTCAATGGCGAACCCTGAGAGTTTTGACACATTCGTGGCCTATGCCGCAGCGCGAAAGGAGCCAGAATAATGGATGCCGCTGCGCGTGAGCTGTTGGACATGCTCGATATCGAGCGGCTGGAGGTCAATTTGTTTCGCGGCACCGGCGCAGGTGGT
>JBCCVT010000260.1:0-4177 GCA_039195015.1 Pseudomonadota bacterium | reverse complement strand
GTTCGATCAGAAAGGGCACGAACGCCCATTCCAGAAGGCGGTGATCGTGGATACGGTCGACGGATTCCTCAACCCGGGCGATCACATTATCATCCGCCTCGGCGACCGGCGCGGCGGCGGACCCGGAACGCGTGTCCAGACCACGGCCGAACATGATTTCCGCTTCCGCTGCTATGTCGACCCGCTCGGCACCTCGCGCTTTTGCGATATTCCCGGTGACGTCGTGATCGACATCGCGCCCGGCCGCCCTGCAATGCTCGAGATCGCCGGGCCGCGCATGCTACGCCCAGGTGAACTTCTGGCGCTGACACTGCATACTGCCGATGCCTGGGGCAACACGTGCGAAAACCAGTCCGACCGCGTGCATGTCGTCGGTTTCCTGGATGGCAAAACGGTCTACGACCAAACGATTGATTTGGCGCAGGAAGGGTGGTCCTTCGCAAAGATCGAGGATCTGCCAACCGACCGTGCGGGGGAGCTTGCTGTGACGGCAACGCATGTTGACCGCTCAGATATCGATGCAAAGACGTTCTATGTGACCCTCGACCCGGATTGCCCCGCCCCGCGCCTGCTCTATGGCGATCTACACATTCACTCTGAGAACACGGTCGGTAACTTCAGTACCGAATACAACATGACCTATGGCCGAGACATCGCTCAGATGGATTTCCTGGGTTACACGGCCAACGACTTCAACATCACAAAGGCCAATTGGGACGCGGATGTGGATTTGATCCACGGCCTTAACGAAGAGGGCAAATTCATCTGTTTTCCTGGCACGGAATGGTGCGGCAATTCCTGCGCGGGTGGCGACCACAACGTGGTCTTCCTCCATGGCAATACTCCAGAGTTTCCATTTGATGCCAAGGGCGGCATCGCCCGCTCTTTCGAGTGGAATGAGGATATGGAGGGCGACACGATCCAACCCGGCGCCTGGCCACTCGAAGAATTGTGGGCCACCTACGCCCATGATCCACAGGGACATCTGATCATTCCGCATGTCGGCGGGCGACGCTGCAATCTTGACTGGTACCACCCTGTCCTTCACCGGCTTGTCGAAATATCTTGCGCCTGGGGGCATTTCCCGTGGGTCTACCAGGAGATCGCACGGCGTGGATACAAGTTGGGTGCGTCATCCAGCGGCGACGAACACCGCGGGCGATGCGGCGGCGGCGCGCCGGGGACGCAGGTCTTCGGGACACGAGGTGGGATCACCGGGCTGATCTGCGAAAGCGTCGAGCGGGCACCGATCGCTAAGGCGCTGTGGAACCGGCGCACCTGGGCCACCACCGGCGAGCGTCTCGTGGGTTTGGCGAGCTGCGGCGATCATTTGATGGGCGAGGACTTCGAGAGCACGGGACCGGCCGAGATCGCCTACCGCTTCCTCGGAGATGCCGGCTGGGACGAAATCGCGGCCTTTGACCATACCGGCCAGATCTGGAGCCGCAATTTGCAAGAGGAGGCCGGGTATTCCGACCGCCGCATCCGGATCCGATTTGGCGGTGCGCGAATCCGCGACCGCTATCGCTGGTGCGACTGGAAGGGCCGCATTGAGGTCCTGAACGGCGTGATAAACGGGTTCCGGGGCCGCGGCTTTGAACACCTTGAAGAGACCTGTTGGCGTGCAGGCCCCACCAGTATCGGCTTTTCCACCGACACCTACGGCGACAGCGATGCGGTCGAGATCGAGATCAACAACCTCGCCCAAAGCCGTATTCGCCTGACCGGCACGATCGACGGCTATGTGAAGGTCGGCAATCCGCTCGATGGCAACCCTTTCGTGCATTGCCCCGATTTCGATTGGGAGGTGACTGGTGCGGAACTGATGGAAGCAGGAACCTTGCGTCGTGAGCTGGGCGGTGTGGACATGTTCCTGGCCGTTGAACGCCTGTCCGACGCAGCCATGCCGCGCGACGTGGCCGGAACGCTGACTGTGGATGCTGTCAATGGTCCCCACGGACATCGTCCGATCTACTTCCAGGGAAGGCAGATCGACGACGCCAAGGCTTGGACGTCGGCGATGTATCTCACGTTCCGATAACTCAACACATGTTTTCCACCGGGGCCGCCTGACAGATCGCGGCCCGAGGCAGATCCATCTATGTGAGGACCCAAATGTTCGGGAGGCTTCCAAATCCCTTCGAAACCGTGCGCGAAAAGGTCGATGTGGCCTCGAAGGTCGCGGACGAGGTAAAGACCACCACTTGCTACATGTGCGCCTGCCGTTGCGGGATCCGCGTGTACCTCAAGAACAGCGCGGTCCGCTATATCGAAGGCAACCCGGATCATCCGGTAAACCGGGGCGTTCTCTGCGCCAAGGGGTCGGCAGGGATCATGAACCACTATTCGCCCGCGCGGCTGCGCAAACCGTTGAAACGCGTGGGCGAGCGCGGATCGGGCGAATTTGAAGAGATCGAATGGTCCGAGGCGCTGGCGCTGGCGACCGAATGGCTGGGCGAGGCACGCGCGAAGGATCCGCGCAAACTTGCTTTTTTCACCGGTCGTGATCAAAGCCAGTCTTTGACCGGCTGGTGGGCCGCGCAGTTCGGCACGCCCAATTTCGCGGCGCATGGCGGGTTCTGTTCAGTCAACATGGCGGCGGGCGGGCTTTACACGTTGGGCGGGGCGTTCTGGGAATTCGGCGAACCCGACTGGGACCGCACGCGATACTTCATGCTGTTCGGCGTGGCCGAGGATCACGACAGCAACCCGATCAAACTGGGGCTTGGCAAGTTGCGCACGCGGGGCGATGCCAAGTTCGTCTCGATAAACCCGGTGCGCACGGGATATTCGGCGATTGCCGATGAATGGATCGGGCTGCGGCCCGGGACGGACGGGCTCTTTGTCTTTGCGCTGATCCACGAGCTCTTGCGTGCGGAACAGGTCGATTTCGCCTATCTCGGGCGATATTCAAATGCCGGTTGGCTGGTCATCGACGCGCCGGGCACGGCCGAGGACGGGCTCTTTGCCCGCGACGCCGAAGGCCAGACCCTGGTTTGGGACGCGGTCGCTCAGGATCTGCGCCCGGCGCTGGAAAACGTCACGCCGGTTCTAGTCGGCGCACGTACCCTGTCCGACGGGCGCCGCACCGTCCCGGTATTTGAGCTGATTGCGCGGCGCTACCTTGCCGACAGTTACGCGCCCGAGGCCGTCGCCGACCAGATCGGCATTAAGGCAGACACCATCCGCCGCATCGCGTCGGAACTGGCCGAGGCCGCCTTTGACCACGAGATCACCATCGACCAGCCCTGGACCGACTGGCTGGGTCGGCGTCACGAGCGGATGATAGGACGCCCGGTCTCGATGCACGCGATGCGCGGGATCTCGGCGCATTCCAACGGCTTTCACACATGTCGCGCGATCCACCTGCTGCAGGCGCTTCTGGGATCGGTCGACTGCCCGGGCGGATGGCGCTACAAGCCGCCCTTCCCCAAGCCGATCCCGCCGGGTCCGAAACCTGTCGGCGTCGACACCGCCCCTGAAACACCTTTGGGCGGGATGCCCATCGGCAACCCCACAGGCCCCGAGGACCTGATCGTGGACGATGCGGGCGCGCCGCTGCGGATCGACAAGGCCTACAGCTGGGAACATCCCGTTGCGGCGCATGGTCTCATGCACATGGTGCTGCACAACGCCTGGGCGGGTGATCCCTACCCGATCGACGTGCTTTTCATGTACATGGCAAACATGGCGTGGAACTCGTCCATGAACACGCCTGCGACAATCAAGTACCTTACCGATAAGAACCCAGATGGCAGCTACAGGATCCCGCGGTTCATCTACGCCGATGCCTTCCATTCCGAAACAGTGGCCTATGCCGACCTGGTGTTGCCCGACACGACCTATCTGGAACGGTGGGACTGCATCTCCTTGCTCGACCGGCCGATCAGCACCGCGCACGGGCCGGGCGACGCAATCCGGCAACCGGTCGTCGAACCCGACCGCGACGTGCGCCCGTTTCAGGATGTGCTCATCGACCTCGGCGCGCGGCTGAAACTGCCGGGGTTCAGCAAGGCCGACGGCAAACCCAGATATTCGGGCGGCTATCCCGATTACATCGTCAATCACGAACGCATGCCGGGAATTGGCCCGCTCGCCGGATGGCGCGGCGACGGCGACAGTTTCGGGCGCGGGAAACCGAACCCCGACCAGCTGCGGCACTATATTGAGAATGGCT
>JBCCVT010000259.1:0-4290 GCA_039195015.1 Pseudomonadota bacterium | reverse complement strand
GCGTTCGGAGGTGCATCCCTATGGGTGATCCTCGCCTTCATGCTCGTGGCTTATATTGCCGCCGTCCGGTTTGCCGCACGCGGACCGGATCTCGACATGAGCCTGGAGTCGATGGAGCATCTTCCGCCCGCGCGCGAGATCTTCAAGACCGGGATACACTATCTGATGCCGATCCTGCTGCTGATGTATCTGCTGATGGTCGAGCGCAAGTCTCCTGGGCTTTCGGCATTCTGGTCGACCATCTTCATGCTCTTCATTCTGGCGACACAGAACCCTCTCAAGGCATTCTTTCGCAAGAATGGCTCGGTGGCCCAAGAAATCCGTCATGGCATCTCGGATATCGCCGAAGGCCTGATCGCCGGGGCACGCAACATGATCGGCCTCGCCGCCGCAATGGGCGTCGCCGGTATCATCGTGGGCGCGGTGACCCTCACCGGGATCGGGCAGGTGATGGCTGAATTCGTTGAGTTTCTGTCGGGCGGCAACTTGCTGGCGATGCTGTTCTTCGTGGCACTGATCTCGATCATCCTAGGGATGGGTTTGCCCACAACTGCAAACTACATCGTGGTCTCGTCGTTGATGGCCGGGGTGGTCGTCGAACTGGGCGCGCAGGCGGGCCTGATCGTACCGCTAGTCGCCGTCCACATGTTCGTCTTCTACTTCGGGATCATGGCGGATGTGACGCCGCCCGTGGGCCTCGCGAGCTTTGCCGCTGCCGCGATCTCGAAAGGCGATCCGCTTAAGACCGGGTTTCAGGCCTTCTTCTATTCGATCCGGACTGCCTTGCTACCCTTTCTCTTCATCTTCAACACCGATCTGCTGTTGATCGATGTCGGGCCGGTCCAGGCGGTCTTTGTTTTCATCGTGGCACTCATCGCCATGCTGCTGTTCGCGGCGGGCACAATGAATTACTTCCTGGTGAAATCGCAGATCTGGGAAAGTGTCGCGTTGCTCTTTGCCGCTTTCATCCTGTTCCAACCGGGATACTTCCTGAATCAGCTCGCACCGGAGTTTGAGACCCGACCAGGCTCAGCGCTCTTTGAGATGGCGGGCGATGCGGGCGGCGGCGAAACGCTGCGCGTGCGTTTGATAGGCGAGAACCTGAACGGCGATCCGGTGGATGCCCGATACCTTTTGCCGGTCGGACCGCCAGGTGCGGATGGCGAAACGCGCCTTCTGGAGGCGGCGGGTATCGAATTCCGAAACGAAGACGGAGAGCTTTTCGTCGACAATCTCAATTTTGGCGGCCCTGCCGAGCAACTCGGTATCGATTTCGACTGGCAGGTGGTCGAGCTTGAGGTGCAGGCCGATCGCCCACCCAAGGAGCTATTCTATCTGCCCGCCCTTCTCATCGTGGGCCTGATCGTGCTGTTGCAGACGGGGCGCAAACGTCGCCAGCCCGAGGAGGTCACGCCATGACAAAACACATCCTTGTGTCGGTCGATCTGACCCATGCGGATGACGCGGCTAAACTGCTGCGCGAGGCGGATCGGGTCGCCAAGACCGACGATGCGACGCTTAGCGTAATCACTGTCGTGCCCGATTACGGGACGTCCTTCGTGGCATCCTTCTTTCCGGATGGCACGTTGCAGAAGGCGATCGAGGCAACCGACACGTCGCTCCACGCGTTCGTGGCCGAGAAACTGCCGGACAGGACGGATGTTCAGCACATTACTGAGGTCGGCGTCACATATGAGCGCGTGCTTGAGCGTGCGTCCCAGATTCCTGCGGATCTGATCATCGTTGGCGCACATAAACCCGATCTTGGAGATCGACTTTTGGGCCCAAACGCCGGACGCATCGCGCGTCAGGCCCGGTGTTCGGTGATGATCGTGCGGTTCTGAAGCCGGGCCTGCCACTGCAAAGGCGGATCTTGCAGAACCATATGTGACGGACTGGCTTTGGCGTTCGCCAAACCCGGCTCCATGTTTTGCGCCGCATCACCGATGTCTCGCGTAAACCTCTCGCACCCAGCCCATCACGGGGCGGTCCCGCCACCCGGCGACCGCCTTGGCAAGGCGCGATGGCAACGCAAGCTTGGCGTAAACCGGATGCTGGGCAGGTTGCACCATGGGTGCCAAAAGACTCGCCACGGTGAGGTCGATCCGGCCAAAGCGATCACCGGTCAAATAGCCCTCGCCTTTCGCCAATCGCGCGTCGAGCATGTCCAGCGCGCGCTCCATGCGCAGGCGATGCGCCACAAAACCATTCCGGTCCAGTGCAAAACCCCGCTTCATGGCCTGGCGCAGACCGGGCCATGCCACGTTCAGGGCGGCGCGGTCGGCCAGGGTCATGCCGGTCTGAAAGGCTTGGCGCACGTCTCCCGGCTGTTCCCGCAACGCATCCGCATAGTACATCCGGCGCAGAGTCGGACCGATTGCGGTCTCGAGCTCAGCTTCCAGCGCCCTTGCGGTATCGTCCAAACGCCAGTCCGGTCCGGCAATTGGTGACTGTTCCTGCGCCCAATCGAGGATGCGGTCCGACCCCTGAACAAGCTCTCCTTGCCTGCCAATCACCAACGGAACCGAGGTTTCGGACGCCCCTGCCCGCCGCGCCTGCAGCACATGGGCTCCGGGCGCCAGATTTCGGACGCGATGTGCGATGCCATGGGCCTTCAGACCCCAGATGGCCCGTTCGCAATAATGCGAGATCGCAAATGCGAAGACCGTTGGCCGGTCTGTCGCCGCGTCGTTCATGCGTGTGGTCAGATCATGCATGTGACAAAATCTAGGGCGCGCAACCATCGCGACACGTTGACCTTTGGGCAACGTCGCGGAGCCGAAGCACGAGACAAAATGAGTAGACGGGCGGTCCCGAGACCCGAACCTCAGATCCGGTGACGGGCTCGCTTTCACGCCGAAAACGGGTCTTGGTGTTCAGAATTTGAATTCCGGCAGGCTGTCCAGCGCGATCTTCAGCGCCTCGCCCCAGTTCTTGGACACCGCCTGGTAGTAGGGATCTTCGAATTCGATCCGCTGGGAAATCCCGAGCTTGTAGCTGTTTCGGTCGATCACCTGCAGATCGAACGGCGCCCCAACCGACAGGTTCGCCTTGAGCGTCGAATCAAAGCTGACAAGCAACAGCTTGATTGCCTGTTCAAAGCTCATGTCCGCATCATAGGCGCGCACGAGGATCGGGCGGCCGTACTTGGTTTCGCCGATCTGAAAAAACGGTGTGTCGCCACCGGCTTCAATAAAATTACCTTCCGGGTAGATCAGGAACAGCCGCGGCGGCCCGCCAGCGATCTGTCCGCCTAGGATCAGTGTCGCACCGAACGGGCTGTCTGCGGTCGGCCCGCCTTCTTCGAGGCTTTCGATCACTTCGCGCAGCGTTTCCGCCACCAGCCGCGCCGCCTGAAACATCGATGGGACAATCAGCAATGACGGATCGCGGTCCTCGGGTGCCTTGGTGCGTTCTTCGAGCAACGACACCACCGCCTGCGTCGTGGCGAGATTACCGGCGGTCATCAGAACCATTGCCCGTTCGCCGGGGCGTTCCCAGGTGAACATCTTTTGAAAGGTCGAGATATTGTCGACACCCGCATTCGTCCGGGTGTCCGAAACGAAGACCAGGCCCTTGTTCAAGACCATGCCAACACAATAGGTCATGACCGCCCTTTACTGCTGTGCCACCTCAAGCTCGACGGTCAGGTCTTCGCCGTCTCCGCCGACGCGCGTACCAGTTACGGGTGCCGCTTCGGAATAGTCCAGCCCTGTCGCAACGCGAACGTAGCGATTATCCGGAGAAATCCCGTTCGACACGTCGAATCCGACCCATCCGAGGTCGTTGACATGCACCTCGGCCCAGGCATGGGCGGCTTCCTGTTCTACCCGGTCATTCAGCATCAGGTAACCCGACACATATCGCGCCGGATAACCAAGTTCGCGAGCGCAGGCTACGAAGACATGGGCATGGTCCTGGCACACGCCCTGTCCGCTCGCCAAAGCTTCTTCTGCTGTCCAGTCGGCCTCGGATGCACCAACCTTGTAGGTGACCTGATCACGCACCAGCCGAGACAGGGCGTGCAGATGTTCGACGCCGTTCGATGCGTCAGGCAGATCACGGATCAGCTTGCGGCAGCCGGCGCCCGCCTTGGTTCGGGGCGTCGTGCGCTGGAACAGCCACAAGGGCACCGGCCCGCGATGACGTCCGACGATGCCGTGAGTTTCCTCAAGCGACACCTCGCCTTGGGATTCCACGATCAGCTCGGTGGAATCCCGATCAAAGCTGATCAGCTCGACCACGTTGTTGTTGTGGTCTTCGTAGGACAGCTCCTTGCGACCCCCGGTG
>JBCCVT010000258.1:0-4295 GCA_039195015.1 Pseudomonadota bacterium | reverse complement strand
TGCCACGCAACGCGCTGGAGGAAATGGTCCAGGCGCCGTTGGCCAAGGCATGTTTTGTTCTGGCCCGCGAATTTGGCTGGACCCCGGAAGAGGTGAGCGGCCTGACAATCGGTCAGATTCTGCTCTACCTGGAAATGGGGCAGCGCGAGGTGGCCGAGGCATGAAGCATGTCTTCGCCTCCGCCGCGCCCAAGCGACTGCAAGCTGCGGTTTTTCCCGCTGCTCGCAAGGTGCCGGCTCCGGCGCCCGAGGCGGTTAACCTGATGCGCGACACTGCGAAACGTGTTCTGGACGCAGACGAACAGGTGGCATGGATGACGGCTTGCCCGGCTCTGGCAGATCCCGATCCGATTGGCCGCAGCCTTTTGGATTGGGAATGCACCGAACCGCCGCGCAAATCCGAGGTCGAAGCGCGCCCCTACACTCAATCTCCGGCGCGCGATCTGCAGACTACGAAGGAACGCCCGGATCCTCTCTGGCTATCGCCTTTAAAAACCTTGCCGCCCAAGCCCGAAGCGGCCGATTGCGCAGAAGCCAAGGCCATGCCGACCCGTTTGTCGGGCGGGCAGTTGCGGCTGCGGGCGCGCAAGGATGTGGAGGATCTCAAGCCGTCTGGACAGACTGCGCAACGGGCTGTGCCGGACGTTCAAAAACGCCCTGTAAGGATGCCACTGCCCGAGGCGGAGGCATACAATTGGGAGCGATCGCGAGGGCGCTTCACAAACGCGTCAACCGAAACACCGCGCATTTCCGTCGATCCACTGCCCGCCGGAGCAGCTGAGGCGCCAAAGCCTGCATGGGCGAGCGTGTTGGATGGTCCAAAGGCGCCATCTGCGCTCTTGATGGCCGCCCATTCTGAAACGCCAAAACCGGACAGGCCACAGCGCCGGGACTTGTCAGCACGCCCCGCACAGGACCATCCAATCGAGACGGCCTCCGATTCAAAACGCAAACCTGTCCCAGCCCGGGATTCGGATCCGACCGGGACTCGCAATCACCCCATTGAGATGGCGGGCATGTCCCGATCCGCTCAGCGGGCGTCGAACAGCCCGGAACCTCCGTCTTGGCACCGCGAGCCGGTGAACAACCCAGATCCGCTCAACACCGACACCTTGTCGCGCCCGCCGCATCACACGCCCGTTCGATTGCCGCCGCAGCCCGATCTCGATCCGCCATTTGCCGAAAATCTGCCGCCTGAACACCGCACCCGGCTTGGTCGGTTTCAGGACGCGGTCGCCGACGAGCCGCTGACCGAACTGCCAGCGCGGCCGCACCCGCCGTCGCCGACCGCATTCGACGACGATGCACTCGGCGAGGCGCTTGCGCGTGTTCTGCGCGACGAAGCTCGCCGCCACGGCATCGACGTCTGAGGAGATACACCTTGCGACCCATGCTCGACGATATCCCACTGCCCCAGGTCCAGACGCTGAAACTGCGTGATGCGCGCGCGGTGGCTGAACACCGGGCTCCGGGTATGGACGGAAGCTATTGCCAGAACATGGGGCGCCACGCGACCTCGATCCTGGTGGCGGGTGTGGCCAGCGGGCCGGAGGCGATGCAGACCATTGAAAGGATCACCGAGACCTTCGATGCTGGCGATCCGGTATCCTTCATCACCGACATCGTTGCAGATGCCGAGATCGAACAGGTCATCATCGACGATTTTCGCCTGCGCGAAGTGGCGGGCAAGCCGGACCGCTACGCCTATGCGCTGGTGTTGCGTGAGTTTCAGGAACCCGCCGAACCCGAAGCGGCCGGCCTTCTCGATGACGACATCCTGAGTGAGGCGCAGAGCCTCACCGAGGATCTGATTGACGGTCTGGACCTGCTGCCGGGCCTCGACACCGGCCTTGAACGATTTGTCGAACCGCTGGGCGGTCTGCTCGCGCGCCTGCAAGCGTTCAACAACAGTACGAACGCCTGAAAAAGGAGACCCAAGACATGCCTGACAACCTGTTCGAAGACCTCAAGGAGGTGCTGCAGGATTTCAAAGACTTCCTGGATGAAAACGTCGCTGTGATCCAACCGGCGATCGCCGCCTTGCGCAGCCTGATCCCCGATCAGATCGACAACCTGCTCGACAAGTTGATCGAGCTCATGGGTAAGGTGAAGACCGAAGTGCAAAAGCTTGATGTTTCGGCGATTCCCGGATTGTCGGAGGCGGCAGAATTCACCGGACAGGTCAAAGGTTTCATAGATTCCGCCAAAGCGCTTCTGCCGGACAATTCAGATGATTTCGACGCGGTGAAGGATATCGCCGATGTCGTGGGCGGCCTGCCCTCGATCGACGAGGTGAAGGGCGAGATCATCTCGCTCATCGACGCGATCATTGGTCATCTGAACACGCTGAAATCAGCCTGAGCAAGAAGGAGCCGTCGTGACCCGCCCGATCCGGCCCATGTTAGGCGAGATCCAGCTTGAGCAGGTGCAGCTTGTTCAGGTGGATGAGGATCAGGTGTTGACCCGCCACAACATTCCCGCGCTGGAGGGCGATTTCTTTCAGCGTCTCGGGCGCGCGGGCACAGCGGTCGAACTGACCGGCATCCAGAGCGGGCCGGGCGCGCGCGACGGGCTGAATGAATTGCGCGCGGCCTACCGTTCGGCCACGGCGCTGACTTTTTCGGCTGACATCGTGTCTGCGACCGAGCTCGACGACGTGCTGATAGAACAGTTTGAGGTCAGCGAACATGCTGGCCTGCCGGATGCGTTCGAATACCGGCTTTTGCTGCGCGAATGTACGCCGGCGCCAGAACCCGAACCCGAAGTACCACCCGAGCCGCGCAATCCGCAGATCATTGTCGAAGACGAAGGGGTTCTTGTTGTCAATGTCGTGAAAGAAGGCGATCCGTCCTTTGCGGGCGCGAACACCACGGTCATCGCGGCGGGCACGCGCCAGGATGGCAGCACTTTGCCAGAGACACCTTTGACGAACCAGACCGGCGCCCGCTGGACGGAAGACCCGTTCCCGGCAGGCGAATTCACCATCCGGGCCACGGCCACCGGGGCCGCCGAGGATGGCGGCGATCTGAGCGGGTCGGTCTCGGCAACCGTCCGCGCCGGTGCGACGACCGAGGTGACGATCGTGCTGCGCGACGCGGCCGCCATTGCCAAACGGTTCATTGTGCATTTCCGGTTTGACAGCGCCTTCGTGGAACCTTGCCTGAAGGCTGTTCTCCAGCAGGTTGCCGATCACGCGAGCGCGAACCCGAATGAAAAGATGCTGGTGGTAGGGCATACCGACCTCGTTGGGCCGACCACGTACAATCAGGCCTTGTCCGAGCGGCGTGCGCGCAGCGTTTTCGCGGCCTTGCGTTTTGCCAACGATCCGGCGCGCGCGGTTGCGGAATGGGATGAATTGCGCCGCACGCGCAGCACCAACCTGCATGACAACTGGGGCGCGCGCGAATACCAGCAGATGCTGCAAGACCTCGGGTTTTACACAGGTCGCATCGATGGCAATCACGGCCCCATGACGGATGAGGCCGTGCGCGGGTTTCAAGCCTCGCGGGGACTGCCCGAAACCGGCGTGGTGGACGATCCCACCTGGATGCTGCTGATCGAAGGTTATCTCGGGCAGGAGAACCTTTCGGTCGCAGGTGACCGGTTCTTGCCGAACTGCCCGGGCGAAAGCTTGCAATGGTTGGGCTGCAGCGAATTGGATCCTGTGCGCAACGTGACCTTTGCCTGGCGCCCGAACCGGCGGACCGAGATTCTGTTTACCCGAGCAGCCGAGCTGCCAGCGGATGTGGCCCGGCCCGATACCTTTGATCTTCCATCGCCCGGTGCGGTCGCCGGGAGCTGGTGCCTGAACGACAGCGGCACCAATACTCGGTGCTGCTTTGTGGAGCCAAACGCAGGCAGTGTCCGGCATGAGACTTGCCCCGGAACCTTGCCGCGCGGAGAAGCCTTTACCCGCGAGCCCATCGAGCCAATGCCGCTCTTCAACGTTCAGGGCTCGATCCGTTTTGCGGACGGCACGCCTTACACCGGCGCGTTCTTTGTAACCGCGCCTGACGGGGAATACATGGATGGCGAACGCGCCAGCACCTCGGGAGGTTCGCGGGCGGGAACGCCGTTCCGCCGCCAGCCCGAAACCGATGGCAGCTTCTTTTATGACAGCCCCCAGAAGACGCCCGGCATTTTCATTCTGGAGCTGGATGCGGATGTGCTGGCGCGACCCGAAGGCGCACCAATCGAGGACGCGAAAGGGCCGGTGGTCTGCAAACGGCTTGCTGGACCGCAGGACAGTTTTGACGTCATAATCGTGGATCAGAGTGTCGCGGACACGCGCCCGAC
>JBCCVT010000257.1:0-4311 GCA_039195015.1 Pseudomonadota bacterium | reverse complement strand
GTGCACGCGGACCCATTCTGGCCCACCGGCCTCCGACAATCGTATGCGATCCTAAAGTGGAACCAAGTTTTTGCAGATGGCAAGAGGCGGAATCATCTGACGTGAGTGTACCCGCGCTTTGGGTGCAGGGGCCGAAATTAACGCAACTCTGATCGACGCGACCCGAATGCGGGCGTTTCCTCTGTTCGGGTCATCCGTCGGTCGCATGGACCCGAGCGACCATCGGATAAGTCTGGGCGAGCGCTCGCGGCAAAGCACCACGTCGGCGGACATTGGCACAGAATATGCAATTGCGCGCAGCTTCGTTGTGGGAATCGATTTGCGTAGGCACGCTCGACCCATTGCTGCAATCACTGTTTCAAGACGGTACTGTTACTCGTGCAATGGGATTTGGCACTTTATGACCTTGTTACGCCCTACGTTTTAAGGGGCGCGCCGCTGGGTCCAATACATGCTGCGGTCTCCGCCATCTATGTCAGTGAATTCACCGAGACAACGACCGATGACGCGGTGGTCATTCGCGGGCAGGCTTACTTCTCTGGCGAGTTGGGTGGTTTCTTTGACCCCTCGTCCGGCACCATTGGGGTTAACGCGCAAAATATCGAGGGCCATCCGCGCGACGATGATGGTCGGCGCGACCCTTGGATCGACATCCGCGACACCACAATAGCATTCACTCTGACCGCCCCGCGGCAGGCTTCGAACATCGTGGCCACCGGTGCGGGCAACCTTGATGCGGGCGATCACGAGGATCTTCTGGCTCTCCTTGACGGGCTCGACCCGACGCCAGCCTCGAATCCCTCGGATTACCCCTCAACCGCCTTCACGCTTGACATGGTGCTCACGGCGGCGGTGTTGCGACCGCCATTCCTGCGGGGTGCGGAGCTTTTGTCCGACGGGCGTCTCAAACCTCTGGCCGATCCCACTGTGCGGATCACTCTGCCGCGCTTCAAGCTGCGGCTGACACAGGGCTCGGACGCGGGCCAGCCGCTCGACATCTCCATGGTGTCCTTTGGTGCAAGCGGGCTCGACGATCCGGGTGACCTTGCGGTCGCTGAGCTCATCACGATGGAGCCGACCTACGCGTTTCTCGGCGACTCCAAGCAGGTTGGGCTCGGATTCCGCAGCGCGGTGCTGGACCTCTCGACCAATTCGACGCCGCCGGCCGTGCTCGAACAATTCAGCTTTGGCGAGGCCTGGACCGGTCTCTATCTGCCAGAGCTGTCGCTTTTTGTGATGCCCAATGGCTTGGAGGACATTGCCGTTGCCGCGCGGGCAGAGAACCTGTTGATCGGCTGGGGCGACCAGCCGGGTGTAACGGGAGACTTCTCGCTCAGCGTGATCGACCAAGGTGGCGGGACGATGACCCTGAGCGCGCGTTTTGTCGACGCGCAGGGGCGCAGCTTTGGCATCACGCCGGCGGGGCAGGGGGTCGCGACGGCTGCTGCGCCACCCGTTTCAACCATGATTGTGGATGTGCAAGGTGGTCGGCCGCCCTACACTATCGGTGTGTCTGTGGATGGAGGACCATCCGCGGGCGGACGCACGCACGCGATCGACCTTACGGGCGCGACCGAACGCACCGTCGAGATCATGGTAAGCGACCTGGGCGCGGCCCCGGATGCCGCGCTCACGATCCACGTCGGCCATTACGCACCAACGGTTATCACGCTGGCCGGGCAGGTAAACCCGGCACGGATCACCCAGCAGGAAAGCATGCGCGCGGGCCAGGTGGTCCCGAGCCCCGAGGTTTACATCTTCAACCAATCGGAGACCGGCGTGACACTGGGTCTGCGCCCGGTGCTCGGCGTCACGGACTGGACACCGCAGACAACGCAGCCGGAAAACGACGGTGTGGATCCGGGTGTAACGGAAGGTCCGCGGGTTACATTCGACCTTGGCCCCGGCCTGTCCCAGGCTGTGAGCGTCACGGTCTCCCAGACCGCTGCCGCACCTGATCCGATGCATTGCTACTTCCGCTTCGACCGACCGGAGCCGGGCGCGCCAAATTTCGAAGACTACGTTGCAAACCTCGAACACTCGCATTCCACGCCGGCGAAAACCCAGGATGAGGGTTCGGATTTCCTGGCTGGCGGGCAAGAATTCGTCGATGCGTATCGCAATGTACTCGACGCGATACCACCAGGTTCCACACTCGAGATCGCAGGCACGGCGTCTTTCGAGGGCAATGACAGCCTTACAAAGTCGCGGCATAACTACCGATTGTCTCGCAACCGGGCGCTTGCGCTGCGACAGCTGATTGAAAGTGCCTACCCATCAGACTTTTTCTTTGACATCGAACCGGCAACGGAATTGGAGGATTTGCCGGGTCAGGACCCACGCGCGCTCGACTGGTGGACCGACTGGAAGACACACGGCACCAACCCCAACACGCACTGGCGTGCCACGCTGACAGTCCCCGCTGTAGTGCCGCCTGCGACCACAACGACAGCAACGGTCGAACGCCCGCCAAGCACGCCGGACGAAGTGATCGTGATACACGACACGCCGCCTGCGGATCCGGAACCGCCAAGCTGGTTCCGGTCGATCACCGCCAAGGTGCGTATCGTGCAGGACAGCTTCGTTGCGCTGGAGATTTCGGGCGAAGTGGACTTCCAGACTGCGACCGAAGAACAGCTCGATACGGCCGCGTCAAATGCGGGTGGTGTGTCGCCCGGCCCACTGCCGCTCGACGACATTCAATCCAACCCCGCCGATGGTCTCGTCGCCTACAAGGTATTGGTGCAGGTCGATGATGCGGCTCAGACCTGGACGGTCTCAGGCAGCCTTGCATCGGACCCTGCGGATATCGACGGGATCCTGATGACGGGCGCGCTTCCTGACAGCCCGCCTGCGCCTCGTAGCGCGGGGCGCAATCTGCTGGGCATGACGACGGCCATGGCGCCGGTTCTCGCCTCGGTGGCGCCACCCAACCCGCTCAACGGAGACGTGGCCCCGCTTGTGCTGCAAGGGGCCGCCATTGGCATCCCCTTTGCCATGACTCAGCTTGGTTGGCTGAACGTCGAGCGGGTTGTCCTCTATGGTGGCGAGCTCGTGGTGCGCGATCGCACGAGTGGCCCCGAGGTCAGTTTTCTCTTCGACGTGGAGACCGCGATCTCGGCGGACATCACACTTGGTGGTTCCACCCCGACTGACACGCCGCCCGAAAACGACAACGATTCGGGCGGGTTCACCATTCTGCGCATCCGGCGCGAGGAACCGCTGAAGCTACGGTACAAGGCGATTGGCATCCGCATGGGCTATACGCCGCCCGAAACGCGGTTCCAGTTCCGTCCGGTCTTTGATGCGTCAAAGGGCTATACCATCGACGTGGGCGGGCCCGGTGGCATCGAAGTGGCGGAACCGTTGGGACGCTTGTTGCAGGTGCTCGGCGCGCGGCTCGCGCGACAGAACCCGATGACCTTCGAAATCGATCTGGGCTTCTCGGCAGATCTTGGGGTGATCTCCGTCGATCGGGCGCGGGTCCGCCTGCCGATCAATCCGCTGGGGCCGCCGGAACTGACCGCGCTCGCTGCCTCGATCGACATTCCCGGCGCGATCCGCGCGTCTGGGTATTTGCAGATCGGCGAGACAACAGATGGGGACGGGCTTCCCATATCTGAGGTGCGCGGCGGGCTGGATCTCACAATCGTCCCGGTGAAGCTTCGTATCCGCGCCGAAATTGCGGTGGCCCAGATCCCCGCGACCGAGGATCATGGCGCGGCGACGGGTGTCATTGTCACGATCGAGGTACATTTTCCCGCTCCCATACCGCTGGGCTCCTCGGGGCTGGGGCTGCTTGGGGTTCTAGGCCTTTTTGCCATGCATTACGGCCGCAACGAAACGGAGGAGCACCGCGCGACGCCCACGCCCGCACTCGCCTGGCTGGAGGCCACAGGCGGCGAGCCGACACGGCTTGGTTCCGGATCAAATCCGTTCTGGTCACCACAGATCGACCGCTGGGCCTTCGGCGTGGGCGCGGTGCTTGGGACGATGGAGGGGGGTGTCCTTTTCAACCTCAAGGGCGTCTTTCTGCTGGAGTTGCCGGGGCCCCGTATCCTGTTGATGATGAAGGCCAAGCTACTTGCGCCGCCGCCTGAGGTCAGGGGTCTTGATAGTGCGGGCGGCAGCCTGCTTGCAGTGATTGACCTCGACGCGGCGCGGGGCACGCTCACCATCGGGATCGTTGCGGAATACGCTGCCGAGCCGCTGGTCAAGGTGCGCATCCCCATCGAGGCCTTCTTCCACCTGAAGGACCGGAAAAACTGGCACATTTTCATCGGCAAGTTCGATGATCCGGTTCAGGCCCGG
>JBCCVT010000256.1:0-4356 GCA_039195015.1 Pseudomonadota bacterium | reverse complement strand
TGGGCTGGTTTGCGAAATTCTTGGCCTCGATCGGGGCCGCCATGCCGAATGGCTGGTTGGCACTTCTGTTGATCCTCGGCATATCCGCGCATCTGGGCTGGCTGCCGGCCTGTGGCGAATGAACGCTGGCACATATGGTCCTGCCATCCCTGACCCTTGCGCTTTGGGTGATGGCGTCGCAAACGCGGCTCCTGCGCAGCTTTATGCTCGACGCCATGGGCCAGCCCTTTATCGAGACGCTGCGTCTGCGCGGCATTTCCGAACGCGAGATCTTTTTCTCCCACGTGGTGCCACATGCCCGCATCCCCGCCCTGACGATGATCGGTCTGGATCTGGCCGCCCTTCTGGAGGGCGCGATCATCATCGAACGGACATTCGCGCGCTCGGGCCTCGGCTCGCTCTTGGCGGCCTCGGTGCTGTCGCGCGACCTGCCGATGATGATGTTTCTGGTGATGTTCTTTGCCGCGGCATATGTGCTGATCAATACCACCATCGATGCTCTGCAGGCGCTTGCCGACCCCCGCACCCGCAACATCAGGGCGGCACGATGACCGAGGTTTCCCTCGACGCGCCCACCATCGCCAGGGACCCGCTGACGCGTTTGCCATCCGCGTCTTCCTTGTGCTCGGTCTTCTCGCGGGCCTGATCGCGCGCGCTCTGACCCACGCCCTACGACCCGGCCGAGGCGGATTTTCTGGACCGGCTCGCGCCCCCAAAGTGCCGCGCATTGGTTTGGCACCGATCATCTGGGCCGGGACATCGGCACGCGGCTCATCCACGGAATGGTCTGGTCGCTGGTCCTTTCGCTCGTGATCGCGACGGTCGGATTGATCATCGGCACGATTGTGGGGCTGGTCGCGGCGCGGTCCGGACGGATTGGCGACTTTGTCCTGATGCGCGCCACCGACAGCGTCTTTGCCTTCCCCGAACGTGTCGCCGCCGTCGCCTTTGCCGGGCTCTTCGGCCCGTCGACAAAAAACCTGGTGATCGCGCTTTCGATCGTGAGCTGGATGAAGTTCACCCGGCTCGCGCGCAGCCTCGCCCATGGCCTTGACGCGAGAGACTTCGTCATTCAGGCGCGCCTCAACGGCCTCCCGCCACTCTTGATCCTCTGGCGGCACATCTTGCCGAACGCGATCCCCCCGCTTCTGGTGCTTTGGACAAACAGCTGGTCGCGGACGATCCTCGCGGTCTCGGGCCTCAGTTTCCTCGGTCTTGGCGTGCAGCCTCCGACGGCCGAATGGGGCGCGATGCTGCTTGACGGCAAGCCCCATATGCAAACATCGCCGCATATCATGATCTTCCCCGGTCTGGCCGTGCTGATCTCGGTGCTGCTGATCAATCTTGGCGGCGACCGCCTGCGGGATCTGGTGGCTGCACAAGACGCAGCTTGGGGCCGGCATCCTCCTCCGGCGCATCCGCGCAACCATCTCCTTTCCAGCGGGTGTCTTCGCGAAGTATTGCGCCGCACAGATCCCACTGCGGCGAGGTCGTATTCATTCACATCACCGCACGCCAACCCGCGGTTTTGGATCTCGAATCAACCAGAACACGAAGACTAAGCCCGCAACAGGCGTCATTCCGCGCAAAGCCCCAACCGCTGTTTCAGACCTCTTGCGGCATGCACATGCAGCGCGCCGCATGCTGCGGGCAGAAGACTTTTCTTCCTGCAATGCAGCGAAAAAGGCGCCCGACAAGCAGATCGCAGAAACCCGCACGGTCCAGGATCAAGCCATGGCGGACCGGTTTGATCCGTCGGATCCCGGGTCCATTGACACGAAGGCCTCATCACAAGTGCTTGATTTCCATAATTCAGGCCGAAATGATGCTACTGTAGGGTGTGTTCGGCATCACTGGGGAGAAACGCGGTGAAATTCTCGAATGTGGCTTTGGCGGCGATCGTTTTCGCTTGTGGGACTGGGATCGGAATCGCAACTGGAACGCAACTCGCGCGTGACACCGGTGAAGAGGAACGACACGCTTCGGTTGAGAACGCGGCCGTGGTCGAGCCACAGGACAGTCTTTCGGAAACCTTCGCCACACGTGAAGCCGCGCTCGAAAAACTCAAAGCTGATTTACTGTCGGATCAGAACGACCTTGATGCACAGTTAGAGACACTGAAAAGTCGCCAGGAGCAGACCGCGCAGCGAGAGGCTGACCTGGATGCCGAGGCCAAGCAGCTTGATGAAAAGCTGGCTTCGCTGAACCTGCGCGAGGAAGAACTGGCGCGTATGCAAGAGAACCTGCGTCTTGACGGCGACGCGCTTGAAGACCGGCAGGCGGAGTTGCAGAAACAAGAGGAAAGTGTTGCGGCACGGCTGAAAACGGTTTTGGAACGCGAAAACCAACTGGCTGCCAACGAGCAAGAACTGGCGACACAGAGAGCTGCCTTCCTTGCTCAGGGACAAATTGAAATCACCGAGTCCAGGCCCGACCTGGTGACTGACCCGTCGGTACCCAAATCTGCGGTTGATCAGACGCTTGCCGGTGTCGAGTTGAGTACCGTTGCGCTTCGAGAACCTGCGATTGCGGACAAGAACCTTGAAACCCGCGGTCAGGCAGAGCCACTTGCTGAAGCCGATGCAACCGGGAACGGAACGAACGCGTCGCCTGATGCTCCAATCGCGGAAGTCCATTTTGAACAGAACAGCGCAAGGTTGACGCCTGGCGGTCTGGAACGCGCGCGTGCGGCAGCGGCCCGTTTGCAAAACACGAAATTCTCGAAAGTCAGGATAACCGGGCATACCGACACAACGGGATCCGCCAGCCAAAATCAGGTTCTCTCCAACCTGCGTGCAGAAGCTGTGGCGGAGATCTTCGTGCAAGCCGGAGTGTCGCGCCAAGCGATCGAAGTGGTTGGCTTTGGCGAGACATACGCCATGCTTCCGGTGTCAACGGCGGATGGTATCTCGGAACCGCTGAACCGTTGTGTGGGCATTTTCGTCGACTGAAGTCTTCTTACGGTGGTGTTTTGACAGCACCAACCGGCAAAGGATTTCCGGGGTCCCTCAATTCATCCTGCGTACCGCGAAACGGCTTTCAGGTGCCAGCCGATCCGGCTTGAGACTTGCGCGCTCCTGATCGACATCCCGAGATTGATTTCGCGGCATCCGCATCCGTCTGGTTCGTTTTCAAACCGCACGGGAACCACGCGAACACATCGTCAGAGCGATTGCGCGCCGGGGATCATGAGCTTCTCGCGCGCAACCTCTGACGACCAGGGCAGTTCGCGCACAAGACCGGCGGCGATGCGGCCCCATTCGTCCGAGCCTTTCGCGCCTTTGCCGTTGCCGCCCACGACCACCGCGATCCGGTCATCCTGCACGAAATCGATGATCGGCAGATCGCTCGCGGTGCGCGTCACGGCACAGGTATCGGTGTGCCAGACCGGGCATTGGTTGAGCACCGGTATCAGGGCCTTGAGATGGGCCGTGAACTCCGCGCGGTTCTGGGGCGAGCCGTCGCCCTTGAACCAGTCCTGCAGGCCGCCAAGCGATGTGAAGGTCGGGTCAGAGGTCGTCCCGACCCCGATTTTCAGATAGCTGTGCCCGTCAGGGTAGCGGATCGGCGGAAGCATATAGGCGCCGATGGCGCAGTCGATCATCGTCGGCATCTCCCGAAGCGCCTCCTCGGCCTCACCCTCGATGCGCACAAGCACGGTGGTGCGGCCGTAAACGGTGACGCCCAGGTCAACGGGGCTCAGACCACAGGGCGCAGTAAACGCGCCCGTGGCGATCAACACCTTTTCGCTGAAAAGAACGGTCCCGTCCCACAGCTCGATCTCGACACCCTTGGCCGCGGCCCGGATCGCCCGCGCCGCCTGCCGGATGATCGTTGCGCCGGCGCGGTCAGCCAGTCGGCTCTGCGCCTCGACCATGCGACGCGGGCTGATATGCCCCGCGCCGCCGCCCTCGGCCAGCCCGTCGGTGTCATCGGCGAGGGACAGAAACGGGTACCGCGCGCGCATCGTGGCAGTGTCGAGACGCTCGATCGCGATGCCGTTTGCCGCGCCGGTTTCGGCACATCGGGCGTTATAGGTCGATCCCGGGCTGCCAAGCCCGAGATACCCCGCTGCGGTATAGAACCGGATCCCGCTGCGGGTCTCGAGGTCTCGGTATCGCTTGATCGAATGGCCTGCGGTGATGGCCCATTCGGGCATCGGATCGACATTGCGGGTCATACGGCCTTCATCGTAATGGCTCGCAAAGACCCCGTCATGGCCCGCGCGGGTTTGCGGCTCGTCCGGGCCGACACAGACAATACCATCTGTTCCTTCTGCGAGATGGCGCGCCGCGGCGCTGCCAATCAAACCGCGTCCAATGACGACAATCCTGTGCATCACACCTCCGGGAAAAG
>JBCCVT010000255.1:0-4369 GCA_039195015.1 Pseudomonadota bacterium | reverse complement strand
CTTCACGCGACGCGCCTTTGATCGCCTCGACGACCTTGGAGGTGGCCAGATCAATGCCGCGCTTGAGGTCAAAGACAGCGACGAAGTCGCTCAGGTCGGCACCATCTCGGCCAATGGCGAAGCAGAAATCGGCACGCAGATTTCGGACGCCATGCAGAAGGTCGGCAACGAAGGTGTCATCACCGTCGAAGAAAACAAAGGTCTGGAAACCGAGACCGATGTTGTCGAAGGCATGCAGTTCGATCGCGGCTACCTGTCGCCTTACTTCGTGACCAACGCGGACAAGATGACCGCCGAACTCGAAGACTGCATGATCCTGCTGCACGAGAAAAAGCTTTCGTCGCTGCAGCCGATGGTTCCGCTGCTGGAATCGGTGATCCAAAGCCAAAAGCCGCTGCTGATCATTGCCGAGGACGTTGAAGGCGAAGCGCTGGCGACCCTCGTCGTCAACAAGCTGCGCGGTGGTCTGAAAATCGCCGCCGTCAAGGCACCGGGCTTTGGCGATCGCCGCAAGGCCATGCTGCAGGATATCGGCATTCTGACCGGTGGCCAGGTGATCAGCGAAGATCTGGGCATGAAGCTTGAAAACGTGACCATGGACATGCTGGGCACGGCCAAGAAGGTTTCGATCACCAAAGACGAAACAACCGTTGTCGACGGTGCCGGCGAGAAAGCCGAGATCGAAGCGCGCGTGTCGCAGATCCGTCAGCAGATCGAAGAAACCACCAGCGACTACGACCGCGAAAAACTGCAAGAGCGCGTGGCCAAACTGGCCGGCGGTGTTGCCGTCATCCGCGTGGGTGGCATGACCGAGGTTGAAGTGAAAGAGCGCAAAGACCGTGTCGATGACGCTCTGAACGCGACCCGTGCTGCCGTGCAGGAAGGCGTTGTTGTTGGCGGCGGGGTTGCCCTTGTTCAAGGTGGCAAAGAGCTGGAAGGCCTGAAGGGCGAGAACGCCGACCAGGACGCAGGCGTTGCCATCGTCCGTCGCGCGATCGAAGCGCCGCTGCGCCAGATCGCCGAGAACGCGGGCGTCGACGGTGCGGTTGTGGCCGGCAAAGTGCGTGAATCGTCCGACACCTCGTACGGTTTCAACGCGCAGACCGAAGAATATGGCGACCTCTTCGCCTTCGGTGTGATTGACCCGGCCAAAGTTGTCCGGACCGCTCTGGAAGATGCGGCGTCGGTTGCAGGCCTGCTGATCACCACCGAAGCGATGGTGGCCGACAAGCCGCAAAAAGACGCGCCGGCAGCCGGTGGCGGCATGCCCGACATGGGCGGCATGGGCGGCATGATGTAAGCCCATCGCCTTTGTGCGAAATGGGGAAAGGGTCGCCGGTTTGGCGGCCCTTTTCTCTTGCCGGGATAAACTGATGCAACCCGCGCGGCACAGCCGTCAGAAATCAATGCGCTTTCACGACAATGCGCGTTTTTCTTTGGGAGATTTGCGAGTAGGGGGTCAGGGATGCGCCTTGTGTTTCTGATCTCGGTGACCATGGTCGCCTTTGCCTCCAATTCGGTGCTCAACCGGATGGCCGTGGATGGCGGCTGGATCACACCCCTTCAATTCGCGGGCATCCGGGTTCTGGCCGGTGCGGTGATGCTGCTGATGCTTGTGCGTCTGCAGGCGCGCGCGGTGCCAATGAGCGGATGGATCCGAGCGGTAGGTGCGACATCTCTGGCAATCTATATGCTCGGGTTCTCGCTGGCCTATACGACGCTCGACGCCGGGTTGGGGGCGCTGATCCTCTTTGGCGTGGTTCAGATCACAATGTTCTGCGCAACCGCCATGGGCGGAACCGCCGTCTCGGCCCGGCAAGTGTCAGGTGCAGCGATTGCCTTTGCAGGTTTGGCTTGGGTGCTTTGGCCCGGCAAGGCCGGTCTTGCGGCCCCTGCAGGCGCCGTGTCGATGGCACTGGCCGGTGTCGGCTGGGCGGCCTATTCTCTCGCCGGTCGGCGCGAGCCGGATGCGCTGGCGGCCACAGCTGCGAACTTCCTGCTGTGCCTGCCTCTGGTTGCGGTGCCACTGGTCGTGCTTGGATGGGAAACTGCGCCCGGACTTATCGGCATCGCGCTTGCGGTGCTCTCAGGCGCGGTCACCTCGGGGCTTGGCTACGCGCTCTGGTACCGCGTGCTGCCGCAGATCCCTGCGACCTCGGCGGCGACCGTGCAGTTGAGTGTGCCCGTGATCGCGATCCTCGCCGGGGCGGCGCTGCTGGCCGAGCCACTGAGCTGGCGGCTGATCGTGGCGGCCGGTGTCGTTCTGGGCGGCATCGCGCTCGCCATCCGCAAGCCTCAGGCCGTGTGATGTCCGGCCTCGCCCTGAACCTCCAAGGTGGTTCGATCCTGCGCGACGGCAGGATTGAGCGCGGAGAACTCTCGATGTCAGATGGTCTGTTCTGCGCTGGCTGCATTGGGCGAGCTGTGGACCTGACTGGCTACCTCGTGCTGCCGGGCATCGTGGACGTGCACGGAGACGGGTTCGAACGCCATGTCGCCCCCCGACGTGGCGCAATGAAGCAGGTAGACGAGGGGCTGCGATCAGCCGAGACCGAACTTGCCGCGAATGGTGTGACCACCGGTGTCCTTGCTCAGTTCTACAGTTGGGAGGGCGGACTGCGCGGGCCGGACTTCGCCGATCGGGTGTTCAAGTCGATTGCTCGCGTGCGACGGACCAGCGTCACGGATCTGCGGGCGCAATTGCGGTTCGAACTGAATCTCGTCGACGATTACCTGGCCCTGCCGCAGAAAATCGCGGACTGGGGCATCGACTACGTGGTCTTTAACGATCACCTGCCACATGACCGGCTTTCCCAGAACCGCAAGCCGGCGCGTCTGACCGGCCAGGCCCTGAAAGCCGGCCGCAGCCCCGAGGCGCATCTTGCGCTGATGCAGGATCTTCACGCGCGGCGTGTGGAAACGGGTCCGCTGATCGAGGCGTTATGTCAGACGCTGTCCGAAAGATCGGTACGCATGGGCAGCCATGACGAACAGACCGCCGAGGAACGCGCCCTATGGCGGGCTCGCGGTGCGCGGATCTGCGAATTTCCGGTGAATCGCGACGTAGCGGAGGCGGCCAAGGTCGCAGGCGACGCGGTGATCATGGGTGCGCCCAATATCGTGCGTGGCGGCTCGCATAATGGCAATGTCAGCGCCCTCGATCTGGTGACGATGGGGCTCTGTGATGCCTTGGCGTCTGACTACCATTATCCGAGCCTGCGTCGCGCGGTTCTCTTTCTGGTCGATGCAGGCGTGCTTGATCTGGCCGGGGCCTGGGCGTTGATCTCATCCGGTCCGGCTGCCGTGCTTGGGCTGTCTGATCGGGGTGAGATTGCCGAGGGTCGCCGCGCGGATTTCGTCGTGCTCGACGCCGAAACACGCCGGATCGCCGCGACCTTTGCTCATGGACGCGTCAACTTCATGACCGGAGACGTGGCCAGCCGGTTCCTGAACTAGCGACCCCGATCCCACTGAGTCCGTTATCGGATGATCCGGTTCACATGCCCCATCTTGCGACCCGGTTTGGTCTCGGCTTTCCCGTACAGGTGCAGAGCCGCGTGACGCTCGGTCGCGATCTGAGGAACGCTGTCAACGTCATTGCCGATCAGGTTTTCCATCACCACATCCGAATGTCGCGTACCGTCGCCCAAGGGCCAACCGGCAATCGCTCGGATATGCTGCTCGAACTGATCCACCGCGCAGCCGTTTTGCGTCCAGTGCCCGGAGTTGTGAACGCGGGGCGCAATCTCGTTCACGACAAGCCCCTCGGCCGTCACGAAAAGCTCAACGCCCAGAACGCCCACATAGTCGAGCGCCGAAAGGATCTTGGCCGCGATCAGAACCGCATCCGTTCGCATCGATGCCGAGATCGTGGCCGGAACCGTCGTGCTGTGCAGAATGCCGTCTCGGTGAACGTTCTCGCCTGGGTCAAAGCAGGCAACCTGCCCGTCGATCCCACGCGCTGCAATGACCGAGATTTCCCGGTCAAAAGTGACAAAGCCTTCAAGGATTGCATCAGCGCCTTCCAGGGACGCCAATGCGTCCTCTGCGGCGTCCGGAGACATGATCCGGGCCTGACCCTTGCCATCGTAGCCAAAGCGGCGGGTCTTTAAGATCGATGGCGTGCCGACCGTCTCGAGCGCGGCCTGCAACCGGGTGGCGTCCGAGGCTTCGGCGAAGGGTGCCGTGCGCAATCCGAGATCCGCTAGAAACCGCTTTTCGGTAAGCCGGTCCTGACTGACGCGAAGTGCTTCGCGACCGGGCCGGATGGGTCTGAGGCTTTCAAGCACATCAAGCGCGCGAGTTGGGATGTTCTCGAATTCATAGGTGATGACATCTACCGACGCGGCAAAAGTCCGCAAGGCATCGT
>JBCCVT010000254.1:0-4396 GCA_039195015.1 Pseudomonadota bacterium | reverse complement strand
CCCCAGTTCACCCGTCCGCCAGATTGGCATGGCCGCGCAATCCCTGAGGTTCTGATGTCAGGCCACCACGGGCGCATCGCCGAATGGCGTCATGCGATGTCCGAGGACATCACGCGTCGGCGCCGGCCCGACCTTTGGTCACGGTTCGAGGCGCGCAAGAGCGGTCAGGAATGACCGCACAGCTTGAGCTGTTTCTGGTCGCGGTTCCGGGTCTGGAGCATATCCTGGCCGAAGAGGCACGCGCCGCCGGGTTCACCGTGACGGCAACCATTGCGGGCGGCGTTACGCTCAAAGGCGGATGGTCGGACGTTTGGCGGGCCAATCTGGTCCTGCGCGGCCCGACGCGCGTACTGGCCCGGATCGGCGCGTTTCCGGTCTTTCACCTGGCGCAACTGGACAAGCGCGCGCGAAAGTTCCCCTGGTCGGAGACGTTGCGCGCGGACGCATCCCTGCGCGTCGAGGTGACCACGCGCAAGTCCAAGATCTATCACGCCGGGGCGGCCCGGCAGCGAATCGAAAAAGCGATCCAAGACACGCTCGGCATCAAAGTCACCGACGCAGCTCCGCTCACGCTCAAGGCCCGGATCGACGACAATGTCTGCACATTCAGCATCGATACGTCCGGCGAACCCCTGCACAAACGCGGGTTCAAGCAGGCGGTCGGCAAAGCGCCCATGCGCGAGACGATGGCGGCGCTGTTCCTGCGCGCATGCGGGTATGACGGTACGGAAACGGTGCTCGATCCGATGTGCGGGTCGGGAACCTTTGTTATCGAAGCAGCCGAGATCGCGGCAGGGCTTGCCCCGGGTCGCGCCCGATCCTTCGCGTTTGAGGAACTCGCCAGTTTTGACCGGGCAGCATGGAGGGACCTGAAGTCCGTCTCGGCGCCGCATGACACAAATTTGCGTTTCTACGGGTCGGACCGGGACGCGGGCGCAATTTCGAACAGCACGCAGAACGCCAAAGCCGCTGGCGTATCCAAGCTCATAAAGTTCGCCCACCATGCGATCAGCGATCTAACCCGCCCCGACGGGCCGCCCGGCCTCGTGATCTTTAATCCGCCTTACGGCGGACGGATCGGGAATACAAAGCTGCTCTATGCGCTTCACAGAGCTTTGGGCGAGACCCTGAGAAACAGATTTCAGGGCTGGCGCGTGGGTCTGATCACGAATGAGAACGGGCTCGCGCGGGCAACAGGGCTTCCATGGAAACCGCTCGGCCCGCCGGTCGCGCATGGCGGGCTAAAGGTCCGCCTGTTCCAGACCAAACCTCTTTGACCTGATCAGCTTGGCCAGCGCATCGGCCGATCCGGAACAAACGGTCCCTTTCGGCAATGGTGACACTCACAATGGCGACGTCATCGGCATCGATCTCATCCCCGAACGCCTCCATTACCTTTTGCGGGACGGGCGGTTTCTGATTCCCCGAGTATCGGCACTTTGGCTATTGCGAGATAGGCAAGGCAGCGAAGGAATACGGCGAGTACGGTCCTTGTTTCCCTTAGTCATGTGAAACGTGGTCGTGAATTTCGGCCAAACTTTGTCTCTCAGTCGATCGAACGCTCAATAACCCTTGATCTCTGCGCGATTTGCTTCTAACTCAGCGCGGTCTGGCACGGCTTGGGTCGTTCCGGGCTCATTCGTGTTTGCTCTGCTTGCCGTTGGCGTTCTTCCGCGCGGCCTATGGTCAAACCCGAACACAATGACAGAAACAGTGACCTGAACTCGGGCGGGCGCAGTGGCGGACCCGGTGAAGACCAAGAGCTCTGAGGCGCGAGACACCTTCGTGGATCAACCACGAGCAGTTAGGAGATGTTGCGATGGACCTGATCGCACAGTTGGAGGCGGAACAAATCTCCGCCTTGGGGAAGGATATCCCCGATTTCAAAGCCGGCGATACCATTCGCGTCGGCTTCAAAGTGACCGAAGGAACCCGCTCGCGGGTGCAGAACTATGAAGGTGTCTGCATCAGCCGCAAGAACGGCAACGGGATCGCCGGGTCATTCACCGTCCGGAAAATCAGCTTTGGCGAAGGTGTGGAGCGTGTGTTCCCACTCTATTCGACCAATATCGACAGCATCACGGTTGTCCGCCGCGGCAAGGTCCGGCGCGCCAAGCTGTACTACCTGCGGACGCGTCGCGGCAAATCCGCCCGTATCGCCGAGGACAACACCTACAAACCCAAATCGGCCAGCGCCGGGGCGTAAGGAGCGGAACGATGAAAAAAGACACGCATCCCGATTATCACCTCATCGACGTCAAGCTGACCGATGGCACCGTGATCCAGATGAAGTCAACCTGGGGCAAGGAAGGCGATCAGCTGTCGCTGGACATCGACCCGTCGGTGCACCCGGCATGGACCGGCGGTTCGTCGCGCCTGATGGACACCGGCGGCCGCGTCTCGAAGTTCAAAAAGAAATACGAAGGCCTCGGGTTCTAAGACGACCTGGGTTTTACCGAAGGATGACGCCGCCCCATCCGGGCGGCGTTTTTTGTCGGGCCGCCTTGTTAGGGTCTGAATTCTGCCGGCGACGGGAGGAGAGTCTGCGCGGCAACACATCCTTTTCTCAGTGTCTATCCTGTGCCTTTAGCCTTTTCTTCACTCTCTCGCGAAAATAAAAGGTGGCGAACAACAACCCGGGCAATACCGGGCCGGGCGAGGATCGGGTGATGGCGCATATTATTGTGGTCGGCAACGAAAAGGGCGGGGCCGGCAAATCGACAGTCTCAATGCATGTTGCAACGGCTTTGGCGCGGTTGGGCCATCGGGTCAACGCGCTGGATCTGGACCTGCGGCAAAGGTCGCTGAAACGCTATGCCGAAAACCGGCAAGCGTACATGGCGACCTCCGAGCTGGATCTGCCCTGCGCAATCTGTCACGACTTGCCCGAGATTGATGCGTCGTCCCTGAAGCCGGGCGAGAACATCTATGACCATCGCCTCTCGGCGGCGGTGTCCGCGTTGGAGGCTGATAGCGACTTTATCCTGATCGATTGTCCCGGATCGCACACGCGGCTGAGCCAGGTGGCGCATTCGCTCGCCGATACTTTGATCACACCGCTCAACGACAGCTTTGTCGACTTTGATCTTCTGGCGCGCATCGATCCTGCAGGCGAAAACATCGAAGGGCCATCGGTCTATTCCGAGATGGTGTGGAACGCGCGGCAGCTGCGCGCGCAGGCCGGGTTGAAACCGATCGACTGGGCCGTCATGCGCAACCGCGTGGGCACGCAGCGCATGGTGAACAAAGAAAAGATGCAGCGGGCGGTCAACCTGCTGTCGAACCGCATCGGCTTTCGCACCGTTCCGGGTTTCAGTGAACGCGTGATCTTTCGCGAGCTCTTTCCGCGGGGCCTGACCCTGCTTGACCTGAAGGATATCGGCGTGCGGCAGATGAACATCTCGAACGTGGCCGCCCGGCAGGAGCTGCGCGACATGATGAAGGCGATCGATCTGCCCGGGGTCGCGATCGACTTCTAGACCCGACCGGATTGGCCTGGCAGCGGATCGGTCACGCCCCGCGACCGGCAAGCCGCGCCAACATCCGTTTCAACCCCGCCGCATCCTGAGGATCGAACTGCGCCACCAGCGCGGCATCGCAGTCCCGCGCCACAGCGCGCAGATCGTCGTAAGCCGCGCGCCCCGCCGCCGTGAGTTCCAGGTGTTCGAGCCTCCGGTCCGCATCGTCCCGTGTGCGGATCAGGAACCGCCGCTCGGCCAGCTTCTGGACCGCGCGACTGATCTTGGTCTTGTGGATTTTCGCTGTCTTCCCGATTTCGCCCGCAGTCATCCGCCCGTAAATCCCAAGGTGGAACAGCACCCGCCATTCCGACCTCAGCATTCCGTATCGGCTTTTGTAGTGTCGTTGAAAGGACAGGCTGCATTCCTCTGCCGCCTGGTTCAGCAGGTACGGCAGGAATTCCTGCAGATCAAATTCGTCTTTTTTCACGATCCGGCCTCCGATCGCTTGTTAGTTACAAAAACAACTATTACGCATGCAACAGATTTCGGAGGTCACCATGAATCACCAGCCCAATCCAGAAGGCCTTGTTCGTGCATCCCAAGGCCCCGGCACAATCGACGGCTACATGCCAGGCTTTGGCAATGATTTCGAAACCGAGGCCCTGCCCGACGCCCTGCCTCAGGGCATGAACAGCCCGCAACGATGCAATTACGGTCTTTACGGCGAACAGCTTTCAGGCACTGCCTTTACGGACGTGAAACCCGAACGCACCTGGTGTTATCGGATTCGACCTTCCGTAAAGCATTCGCACCGTTACACAAAGATCGACCTACCCCACTGGAAATCAGCCCCGCATGTGGATCCTGATGTGATCTCGCTTGGCCAGTACCGCTGGGATCCGGTGCCTCATTCGAACGAGGACCTGACCTGGCTG
>JBCCVT010000253.1:0-4414 GCA_039195015.1 Pseudomonadota bacterium | reverse complement strand
TTCTGGCCGTGGGCACCAGCGACGACATCGCGCCGCTAATCGGACCAAACACCCGCGTGATCGCGCTCGACGGGCGTTTTGTATCGCCTGGATTGAACGACGCGCACATGCATCTTTTGCCTTATGGCACCGCGATGGCAGAGGTTGATTTGCGCCCGTCAGTTGCACCGACGCTTGATGCACTTCTTGCCGCAGTTGCCGCCCGCGCCGCAAGAACCCGATCAGGTGACTGGGTGATCGGGCGCGGGTACGACCACTTCAAGCTAGATGTGGGGCGTCATCCCTATCGGGAAGAACTGGACGCGGCAGCACCTGACAATCCTGTCTACATCGTGCGCACGGATGGGCATCTTGCGGTTGCCAATTCCGCCGCATTGTCGCTTGCGGGCATAGACGAGACCATGATGGCACCGCAGGGCGGCATGATCGGCAGGGAGAACGGGCGCCTCACAGGTTTGCTGGCCGAGACCGCGCGCGAGCCTTTGATGGCGGTGTTGCCTGATGCCCGTGTCGAGGATCTTGTCGAGGCGATTTTACGCGCCGGAGAGGATTGCCTGTCACGCGGCATCACCTCAGTAATGGAGGCGGCCGTCGGCATTCGCGACGGATGGACCGAGATGCTGGCCTATCAGGCGGCACATCGCACCGGGCGTTTACCGGTTCGGGTCTATGCCACATTGATGGGCGACAAGGGACGGACGGTCCTGCCACAAGCGCGCGCGGCGGGAATGCTGTCGGGCGTCGGAGATGCACGTTTCCGGATCGGGCCGGTGAAGATCTTCACCGATGGATCGGCCGGAGGGCGCACGGCGGCAATGACTTGGCCGTATCTGGGCGGCGATCCGGATGACACGGGTCTCTTGTGCCTCGATGATGACGAGTTAAACGCGATGGTGCTGGAGGGTCATCGCGAGGGCTTCCGGTTTGCCATTCACGCGATCGGCGACGCGGCGATCGAACAGGTTTTGAATGCGTATGAGGCCGCGCAGAAAGACACGCCTGATCCGCATCGTCGTCATCGGATCGAACATTGCGGCTGGCTTCGACCCGATCAGATGGCGCGCATGCAGGCAGCGCATGTCCTGCCGGCACCACAGCCAGCTTTCCTCTACTATTTCGGCGATCTCTACCTCACGCTCGCAAAACGGGAACGGGTTGAAGCCAGCCACCCGATGCGAACCTGGATCGATGCGGGGTTGGAGCCATCTGCATCAACCGACTGCCCAGTGGTCGAAATCGACCCCTTTGCCAATCTTTACACGATGGTGACCCGCAAAACCGAACGCGGCACCGAACTCGGGCCCGCGCATTGTCTCGCGCCGGAAGAAGCATTGCACGCCTACACGTATTCCTCGGCCTATGCGGCGCATGAAGAAGCGATCAAGGGCCGTTTGCTGCCCGGTCAATTGGCGGACATCGCCGTCTTTGACACGGATTTACTGGAATGCACGCCGGACCAGATCCGCGCGGCCCAATGTGAGCTGACCGTACTCGGCGGAAAGGTGGTGTACACCCGGAATGGCGTGGACGCATGCTGACCCAGATCGCCAACCGCCTTCTGATTTCCCTGCCGGTGCTCTTCGGCGTTCTTCTTCTGGGGTTCTTTCTGCTGATCCTCGTACCGGGCGATCCCGCGATTGTGCTGGCTGGCCCGGCCGCAACGCCCGAAGTGGTTGCCGCCATTCGGGAGGAGATGGGTCTTGATGAGCCAGTTCTCGTGCAATTCTCAAACTATCTTGGCCGGGTCTTGCAGGGTGATCTCGGGCGCTCGCTAATCTCCAACAAGACTGTAATCTCGGAACTTGGCGCAGCGGTCGGCCCCACGGCTGAGCTGATGCTAGCCTGCCTGATCTGGTCGATCCCTTTGGGCATTGCACTGGGCACGCTGGCGGCGGTCTATCGCGGCAAGCTGATCGACCGTGCAGTGATGGCGATTTCCGTGGCGGGCGTGTCTCTGCCCATTTTTTTCATTTGCCTGATGATGATCCACATTGTCGGGGTCAAATGGCAGCTTTTGCCCTTTATCGGGCGTGGCGGGCCGTTGTGGACCATTGAGGGTCTGCGCCATATCGCGCTGCCCGCGCTTTCGCTGGGGGCGATCTTCATCGGGCCGGTCGCGCGGATGACACGCTCGTCCGTTCTGGAGGTGCTCAAGCTCGACCACGTACGCACAGCGCGCGCAAAGGGGCTGAGCGAACCCAGCGTGATCCTGCGCCACGGGTTGCGCAATGCGCTGATCCCTGTCGTGACCCTTGTTGGTTTGCAGGCAGGATACCTGTTGGGCGGGGCGGTTGTCACCGAAAGCATCTTTTCCTACCCGGGTCTGGGGCGTCTCGCCGTGGGCGCGATCCTGAGTTCGGACTTCCCGCTCGCTCAGGGTGCGATCCTCATCCTTGCCTTGGCCTTTATCCTGATCAACATGATCGTGGACATTCTCTATGCATTGCTGGACCCGCGGGTGCAGACATGAGCGCGGTCTCCGACACAATCGATATCGACGGACCTGCACCTGCGCGCGCCTGGTATGCAAGGCTGATGCGCGATCCATCAGCGATTATCGCGGCGGGGTTTCTGGGCCTTGTTGTGATGTGTGCGCTGGCAGCGCCGCTGATCTCGCCGCATGATCCTTTCGCGTCCTCCCGCAATGTGATGCAGCCGCCGGTCTGGACCGAGCGCGGAACCTGGGCACATGTGCTGGGGACGGACGGACAGGGTCGCGACATGCTCTCACGGCTCTTTTACGGCACGCGTCTGACATTGCTGATCGGCATCGTATCGGTGGGCATCGGTGGTTTTATGGGATCGCTCATGGGCCTTTTGGCGGCGTTCCGATCATGGCTGGATCCTTGGGTGATGCGTCTTGTGGACGTGATGCTGTCCTTTCCGGCCATCCTTTTGGGCCTGGCTCTTGTTGCCGTGCTTGGACCCGGAGCGGGGCCGGTCATCATCGCGCTGGCCGTGGCAACGGTGCCCGATTGTGCGCGCATTGCCCGATCGATCGCCGTCAGCGTCATGGAGCAGGAATACATCGAGGCCGGACGCGCCGTTGGCCTGCCGGACCGAACATTGTTCATCCGCTACCTCGTGCGAAATTCGATTTCATCCATCATGATCTTTCTGTCGCTGCGATTTGGACAGGTGATCCTCATTGGGGCCGCCTTGTCCTTTCTGGGGTTGGGCGCACGCCCGCCAACGGCAGAGCTTGGCATGATGGCAGCGCAGGGACGCGATTTCCTGCTATTCGCCCCGCATATCGCGGTCATCCCTTCCGTGCTGATCTTCTTGATTGTCCTGACCGCCAACATCCTCGGCGACGCGTTGCGCGACGTGCTGGATCCCCGGCTGAGGACCTGACCGAACGACCAAACAACATGAACCAACAGGATGAGGACGCATTATGAAACGACTTTTGGCATCCACCGCGCTGGCTCTGAGTGTCGGGGCCGCACATGCGCAGGAAATCACCATTGTGCGCGAGGTGGACAGCAACAATTACGATCCGCACAAGTCGGTCGCGCGCGCAGCGGCCGAAGTGTTGTTCATGATGGGTGACACGCTTGTCAGCCTCGCCCCGGACATGCAGTCGATTGCACCGGGGGTCGCTGAAAGCTGGACCGTCAGCGAGGATGGCACGACCTACACCTTCAAGCTGCGCCAAGACGTAACCTTTTGTGACGGCAAACAAATGACGGCCGAAGATGTGGCCTATTCGATCAATCGCTGGGTTGATCCAGAGACGAAATCGCCCGTCGCCTGGCGCGCCGGTGAAGTTGAAAACGTGACCGCGATTGACGATTTCACGGTGGAATACAAGCTTCAGGCCCCATTCTCGGAGCTGCTCTACCAACTCACGCAGAGCTTCGGCACGATCGTGGACAAAGATAATGTCGACGCGCTTGGCGAGGATTTTGGAGTTACCGGCTTTAACGGCACCGGACCGTTCTGCTGGTCGGAATGGACCCCGCGCGACAAGATGATCATCACTCGTCACGAGGCATACAACTGGGGCGCCCCGTTCCACGACAACCAGGGCCCGGCTTCCATGGCGCAGATTACCTGGCAGGTTGTACCCGAGGAAAATACGCGCACCGTGGCCGTCCTGACCGGACAGAGTGAGGTGACCCAATACATCCCCGACATCGCGCTCGAGCAGTTGCGCGCGGCACCCAATGTCGAAGTCGTCCGGTCTGATCTCGCGTTCTGGACCTATTTCATGGGCTTCAAGATCGACAAGGAAACCGTGTCCGATCCTGCCGTACGCACGGCGATCAATCTGGCCGTCGATCAGGCTGCAATGGCCGAAGATCTGTTCTTTGGCGCGGTGCAGCCCGCCTATTCCTATGTCAGCCAAGAAGCACTGGACTGGAACACCGATCTGGACGACCAGCTTTTGATCTTTGACGTCGAGAAAGCA
>JBCCVT010000252.1:0-4497 GCA_039195015.1 Pseudomonadota bacterium | reverse complement strand
TGATCAGGCCTGGCCGAACCATCAGATCGGTCACCCCTTTGACGCCCTGATAGAGCACATCGTCGGCCATCGAGAAGGCTTCGGTAAAGGTCGTCTTTTCGTTGGCGAGGCGGAATAGGTTCTGGTTCGGGATGATGATCAGTGTATCGACCACCTTTTGGAGGCTGTCGACACCGTCTTCGGCCTGACGCATCCGCTTGGCGCCTTCGAACTGGAAGGGCTTTGTCACCACGCCGACAGTGAGAACACCCAACTCGCGCGCGGCTTGCGCGATAATCGGAGCCGCCCCTGTGCCAGTGCCGCCGCCCATACCAGCCGTGATGAAGCACATGTGTGCACCTGCCAGATGGTCGACGATTTGTTCGATCGATTCTTCCGCAGCCGCGGCACCGACGGTCGCCCGTGCACCAGCGCCCAGCCCTTCGGTCACCTTGACCCCGAGTTGCACCCGCGCCTGCGACGCGCTTTGTGCAAGCGCTTGAGCATCCGTGTTGGCAACGACAAAATCGACGCCATCCAACTGTTTCTCGATCATGTTGTTTACAGCGTTGCCGCCTGCGCCCCCGACACCGAACACGGTGATACGTGGGCGCAGATCCTGCTGTCCGGGCATCGAAAGGTTCAATGTCATCTGATCTGTCCGCCTGTGTTACCTGACCGCTTCCGCGGGTGTTTTTGTTGCCTCTATGGGCTGAACCTATCGCGCACGCGACCGGTCGTCACCAAAAAAACGCAAATCCACCGCAAAATATGGGGAAATCCGCCTCATGTTCGCCTGTATTTCGAGGAAAGAGCTAAATCTCGCGGGCAATTGATATAGCAATACCATACCTGCGGCGAGCACATTGCGATCGCAATATGCGCCCAGATCTGATTCTGTGGTGGCGGACCTGCTCGATCTGCCGTGTCAGCCTTTGTTTCTGGCTGTTGTCACATGTTTAGCAAAGCGCGCACGCGCCGCCAAGCCCGCCCGGTGCGGGGCGCTCGTCGGTCCCTTGCAGTCCCTTCTCGCTGGAGCCCGTGAAGACGACCCGAAGGTCGGATGAACGCGCCTTACCAATTGTCCCGAAACCATTTCACCGCGCGCTTCAGCGACCTCGCAGGATAGCGGTCCACCGGAATTTCGAAATCCCACCATTCGTCTTGGGGGTGCGCCGCGAAGAGGCTCAGGCCAACAGCGCTGGAAAACCCCGGGCCCGTCGCCGCCTGCGGCAGACCGTGCACGCGCAACGGCCGGCCCAGTCGCACCTGCTGGCCAAGCATCCGGCTTGCCATACCGTCGAGGCCGGGGATCTGGCTGCCACCACCGGTCAGAACGATCTGCTGGCTTGGCAGGTATTCGAACCCAGCCGCATCCAGACGCACGCGGACCTCTTCCAGGATCTCCTCGACCCGAGGGCGCATGATGCCGATCAGCTCTGCGCGACTGACGGTGCGCCGATCATGTTCCCAATCGCCGGTTTCCCCGCCAATCTCGATCATCTCGCGGTCGTCCATCCCGGTGGCATGGACCCCGCCATGCATTGTTTTGATCCATTCCGCGCGCGCCATCGGCACACCAAGCCCCATGGAAATGTCGCTGGTGACATGATCCCCGCCCATGCGCACCGCATCAGCAAAGATCATATGTTTTTTCATGAAGATCGATATTCCGGTCGATCCGCCGCCCAGATCGATGCAGGCCGCCCCAAGTTCCTGTTCGTCCTCAACGAGGCTGGCTATCCCGGCCGCGTAAGCCGATGATGCGATCCCGGCGAGTTCCAGATCGCACCTTTTGATGCAATGCACCAGGTGACGGATTGCGGCCTCATCGACCGTGAGCATGTGCATGTCGACCGACAGCGACTGCCCGAGTTGCCCGCGTGGATCGGACAGGCCGGACCGGTGATCGAGCGCAAAGTTCACGGGTTGCGCATGCAGCACCTCGCGCCCTTCGCCGTAATCCGGCACGTCACACGCAGCCAGAACGCGAGCAATGTCCGGTTCAGAAACCGACTGGTCTTCGATCTCGATTTTCGCGTCGAGCCCGTAAGAGCGCGGATTCGCCCCCGAAAAACAGGCGATAACGTGATCGACGCGGATCTCGGCCATTTTTTGTGCCGCCTGCAGCGCGGTACGGATGGCACGCTCGGTCTCCTGCATCGCGGTGACCTCGCCGAATTGCACGCCACGCGAACGGGTTGTCGCCGCGCCGATCACGCGAAAGCCGGACTGGCCCGCAAGCGAACCGATTGAATTGTCGTCGCTCAGCTGACCGTCCCCATCGTAGCGCAGTACGAGACACGCGATTTTGGAACTGCCCACGTCCAAAATGGCCACAACCCCCCGCTGCATTGCCTGCTTGCGCATTTGCCGCATGGTGCGTTGGGAATGGTAAAGGTCTTTCATCTTCTATTGCCCGTTTACATTAATGCCCCGAATGCGGCGCCAGTCCTGCACCGCATCATGTGTCAGCCTCAGGGTGGGTCGCGTTCCCAACCGCATGTCGACCACGGCAAGGTCCCGGTCGAGCATGTCCTGTGCGGCGTTCAACGCCAGCACCCTGTCCAGCGCATCGACCGGATGTTCGGTCGGCAGCAGAATGCGCTGGTTCCGGTCGAGGACGAGGTCCCAACGACGCTCGCCAACGCGCACCAACCCACGCACCCGCTCGCCGAGCGGCTCGGCAGCCGAAAAGAGCGCCAAGGCCTCGCCAACCGCAGTGTCTGCTCCGTCGCCGGCAATGACCGGCAGATCCGCGCGTTCGCCACGCGCCACGATCGTCGTCACATGTGCACCGGTTTCATCCAGCAGCGACAAACCTTGGCGATCGCGCCAGATCAGAACGGGGTCGCGTTCGATAACGTTGACCTGCAGAACGCCGCCGGGTCGGATACGAACGGTGGCCGTCCTTACCGGATCGAGCCCGGTGACAACGCCGCGGATATGGGGCAAGTCGAGGTCAAAGGAGCTGACCGGAAAGTCAATTGGCAGCACCTCGCGGATGTCATCGGCAAGATCCTTGCCCGCCCCGTCGATCGCCATGATCTTGACCATGAATTCCGGGCGCTCCTGAATGCTGGCCTGAATATCCGAAACGAAGAGCGCCAGCGCATCGCGGCGCCCCTGATCGGCCAGAAATCCGGCGATCAAGGCAACGACAAGGAATATAGGCACACCGACCCGCAGGCCGGTTCGGATGCCGGGCGTCAGCATCCAGCGCTGCACGCGATAGGACCAGCGCGAAGGCGCGGGATCGTGACTCGGGTTCATCTGTCGCATGAGGCATCCTCCACCATCCAGGCACAGAGTTCTCCAAAGCTGATGCCGCGGGCTTGCGCCTGTTCGGGGCTCAGCGAGGTCGGCGTCATGCCGGGCTGCGTGTTGGTCTCAAGCAGGACAAGCCCATCAGCCCCGCGTGCCTCATCCCAGCGAAAATCGGTTCGTGACACACCCCGGCAACCCAGCACATTGTGGGCCCGCAAGGCGTAGTCCATGCATCGATCAAAAATCTCGGACGGGATGTCGGCCGGTACCACGTGCCGAGAGCCACCCGGCGCGTACTTCGCGTGGTAGTCGTACCAGCCATCCGTCAGTATGTCGGTCACTGTCAAAGCCCGGTCGCCCATTACGGTCGTCGTCAGTTCGCGCCCGGCGGCGTAGGCTTCCACCATCAGGGAAGCGGGCATATCCTCGGAGATGAGAGGCGGACCATTTGCGGCCTCTTCCACGATGTAGACACCGACGCTGGAGCCTTCATTGTTGGGCTTTACGACATATGGCGGCTGCATCACATGTGCGGCCATGATCTCGGCCTTTGACGCGATGACACTGGGTACAATGGGCAAGCCCGCGCCTTGGTAGGCTGCCTTGGTGCGCTGCTTGTCCAGGGCGAGCGCGGATGCCAGCACACCGGAATGCGTGTAGGGGATACGCAGCCATTCCAGCAGGCCCTGCACGCACCCGTCCTCACCCCAGCGGCCATGAAGGGCGTTGAAGGCGACGTCGGGCGCAATCTCGCGCAACCGCTCAGCCAAGTCGGAACCTGCGTCGACGTCAACCACGTCGAAACCTTCGCCGCGCAATGCGGCGGCGCATTCGCGGCCGGTCGACAACGAAACCTCACGTTCGGCCGAGGGGCCGCCCATCAATACCGCCACTTTCGGGGTCTTACCGCTCGACTGACCCAAGCTGAAAGCCTCAATGTCCCCGGGATTTGCGTCCCGTTTTTATGTTGTTTTTATCCGTGTCGCCGCCGGTTTCTTGATGCCTGTCCAGCTGTGCGATCGGGGTTATTCCGTCAGCGGATCACCGACCCGCATGATTTCCCACTCTAGCGATATGCCGCTGGCGGCGTAAACCTTTTTTCGAACGTCTTCGCCCAGTCCTTCGAGATCTGCGGCTGTGGCGCCACCGACGTTGATCAGGAAGTTTGAATGCTTCTCACTCATCTGGGCGCCGCCGCGCCGCGCACCGCGCATGCCAGCGTCGTCGATGAGCTTCCATGCCATCAAATCG
>JBCCVT010000251.1:0-4526 GCA_039195015.1 Pseudomonadota bacterium | reverse complement strand
TCATGACATAATGGTTTAAATATGTCAGCAGCTACACTGCAGACCACTCACGAGACAGGGAGCCACGCATGTCAACCACCCTCACCATCAACGGAAACGAGCATTCTGTCGATCTGCCCGACAATGTCCCACTGCTCTGGGGGTTGCGCGATGAGATCGGTCTGACAGGCACCAAGTTTGGTTGCGGCGTGGCGGCTTGCGGCGCGTGCACGGTCCATATTGACGGCGAGGCGGTGCGCAGCTGCCAGGTCGCCTTGGCCGACGTCTGGGGAGACGTGACAACGATCGAAGGCGTCGGCACCCCGGATGAAATGGCCGCCATCCAGGAGGCTTGGGTGGAACATCAGGTCGCGCAATGCGGGTACTGCCAGTCCGGCCAGATCATGCAGGCGGCCGCACTGCTGGCCGAGATCCCGTCCCCGACCAACGACGATATCAACGCGGTTATGCAGGGCAATTTGTGCCGCTGTGGCACCTATCCGCGGATTCGCGCCGCCATCCACTCCGCATCCCGGAAAATCAGCGAGGCCTGATCCATGTCGCGCATCGGAAAAATCGCCCGCCGCAGTTTCCTTATCGGATCGGCTGCCGTCGTTGGTGGCGTAGCATTTGGCGTCTATCAGGTCAGACGCCCGGCGGAAAACCCGCTTGAACCAGCGGACGGACGCGCCGTCCTGAACCCGTATGTCATCGTCGACGCCAGCGGCGTGACCCTGATCGCGCCGCGCGCCGAGATGGGGCAAGGCGTGCACACCTCGTGGGCCGCCCTCATCGCCGAGGAACTGGACGTTGATCCTGGCGCGGTTAAGGTCATCCACGGGCCGGCCGCAAAAGCCTATTACAACTCGGCGATGCTGTCCGAGGCGTTGCCCGGCCGCGGATATGATGCCAGCGGCTTTCAGCATTCGCTGGGCCAGGCCGTGGGTCACATGGCAAAGCTCCTGAGCCTGCAGGTGACCGGCGGATCATCGTCAATGAAGGACGGGTTTGAGCGAATGCGCATGGCAGGTGCGTCGGCCCGCGAGACGCTGAAAGAGGCTGCCGCTCAACGCTTGGGTGTCGCACGCGACGATCTGAGCACAGCCGATGGCGCCGTCATCGCGCCCGACGGCACACGGGTTCCCTACACTGATCTCGCCGAAGCCGCAGCTTTGGTCGATCCGCAAGAGGCCGTGTTACGCCCCGCATCCGAGTGGACATATGTCGGCAAACCTGTTCCCCGGGTCGATATGGTCGCGAAATCGACCGGAACGGCAACCTTCGGTGTTGATGTGCGCCTTGACGGCATGAAGTTTGCGGCCGTTCGGCAAAGCCCGCATTTTGGCGTCGGCAAAACCGGCTTTGACCCGTCCCCGGCTGACGGCATGCCGGGTGTCGAGGCGGTGCTGGACCTCGGCGACGCAGTTGCAGTTGTGGCCACAAACACCTGGCTCGCCGAACAAGCGCTGAACGCGCTCGACATCGACTGGTTGCCAGCGCCCTACCCGCAAGACACCGATGGCCTCTTTGCCGAGATCGCCATGGCGTTTGATGACAAACCAAACTCGACCATGCGAAATGACGGCGATGTCGACAGTTTGCCCGACGAGGCCACAGTGATCGAAGCGGATTACAAAGTACCTTTCCTCGCCCATGCGACGATGGAGCCGATGAATGCCACGGCGCTCTACTCGGGCGACGCGCTTGAGATCTGGGCGCCCAATCAGGGCCCGACCATCGTTCAGTCCAAGGCCGCCGAACTTGCGGGGCTCGATCCCGATACCGTCACCGTGCATACGACCTATCTGGGCGGCGGGTTCGGGCGCCGGATCGAGACCGACTACATCGAACGCTCGGTGCAGGTTGCAATGCAGATGCAGGGCGTGCCGGTCCAAGTGACCTGGTCGCGCGAAGAAGACATGAGCCATGACTACTATCGCCCCGGCGCGCTCGCGCGATACCGAGGGGCTGTCAAGGATGGCAAGGCGGTCATGGTCCACGGCAAGATCGCAGCGCAGTCGACAACGGTCGAAGGGGCGGGCCGAATGCTCGGCTTGCCTATGGCGGGACCGGACAAAGGCCACGTCGACGCAGCCTTCAATCAGCCTTTTTCAATACCGAACTTCAAGGTCGAAGGCCATCTGGTCGCGCCAACCATTCCGGTCGGGTTCTGGCGGTCGGTCGGAGCATCGTTCAACGGCTTCTTTTCCGACACGATCATCGACGAAATGGCGCATGCGGCCGGGCGCGACCCGCTCGACTTCCGTATCGAACTGGCCGAGCCTGAACATGCGCCCTCGGCCGCCGTTCTGAAGGCCGTGAAAAAAATCAGCGGATGGACCGGGCAAACGCCGGACGGGGTCGGCCGGGGCGTTGGTTTTGCCTATTCCTTTGGCACGCCAGTGGCTGAAGTGATCGAGGTGGTCAACGAAGACGGCGCGATCCGGATCGCGAAATGCTGGATCGCAGCCGATCTCGGCACAATCGTGGACCCGTCCATCGTCGAAGCCCAGATGATCTCGGGCGCGATCTACGGGCTGTCAGCGGCCGTCCAGGGCGAGATAACCTTTGCTGGCGGTGCCGTCGAACAGGGAAATTTCCCGGACTACGACGCGCTGAGGATGCACACGACACCCGACTTCACAGTACAACTGCTCGAGACCAATCACCACATGGGCGGCGCCGGGGAACCCGCTACACCGCCATCGATGCCCGCATTGACCAACGCGGTCTTTGACCTGACAGGCACCCGCGCACGCGAACTTCCGTTGATCAAGAGCTTCGATTTCCTGACTTGACCCTCTTCCCCGCGGTTCGCATCAGCGCCGCGGGGGTCGGTCTCAGGGCATGGCTTTCAGTCGTGGGCCGCGTTCGCCTTCGGCCCAGGCATGAACGGACTCGCCAAAGGCCTGGAACAAGGGACGCGACACAGGATCGTTCGCCGCATCCCATTCCGGGTGCCACTGAACCGACAGTGTGAAGCCGGGCGCACCATCGACATAAATCGCCTCGGGCGTACCATCTGGCGCGTGGCCTTCGATCACGATCCGGTGGCCGGGCTCGTTGATCCCCTGCCCGTGCAGCGTGTTGGTCATCACCTCGGTGGCGCCAAGCACCCCGTGAAACCGTCCGCCTTCACGCAGGGTCACGACATGCCGCAGCGCAAATTTTTCTTCCAAAGTGCCATCGGGCGGCATCCGGTGGTTCATCCGACCCGGCAGGTCGCGAATCTCGGGGTAGAGCGTGCCACCCATGGCCACGTTCACTTCCTGAAAGCCGCGGCAAATGCCAAAGACCGGCTGGCCCCGTTCAACGCAGGCGCGCACCAGAGGCAGCACGATCGCATCGCGCGCGCGATCAAAGGTGCCATGCGCCTCGGTCTCGGCTTCGCCATACTCGGCCGGGTGCACATTTGGACGCCCGCCTGTCAGAAGAAAGCCGTCGCAGGTCTGAAGAAGTTCGTCCACGGACACAAAACGCGGGTCTGACGGGATCAGCATTGGCAGACAGTTCGACACATTGGCCACCGCGTCCGAATTCATCGTACCACCCGCATGGGTCGGGTACTCGTCATTGATCAGATACGAATTGCCGATGATACCAACGACTGGCCGGGGCATTGAGACCTCGCAATTGTGAATGTCTGTGCTCATTCATGACAAAGTCAAAGCGAAATTCAAAGTGCGACAGCGCAGGTCGCAGTGTGAGTTTCCAAACATTCACTCATGTCAGACCAATTTTGGTCACAAATTCATCCTAGCACCGGTAACGCAACTGGAAAGGGAGTGCCTTATGACTGACTTGTCGGCGCAATTGTCCGCGACGTCTCGTCCTTTGCGCACTTCTGCTGTTCTGAACCGGGCCGAGATTGTGCTGATAGCTTTGCTGTTTGGCACGGGGGTTTTGTGTCTTGTGGTGTCGGCCGTCAAAAGTCAGGCAGTCGCGTGGAGCGGCTTTGGTCTTGGCTACGCGGCCTGCGCCGGTCTGTTTGCCGTCGGGCTTTTCATCCGCCTCAAGAAGGACCAGCCCAACATCGCCCATTTGGCCATCGGCAACAGCCTGTATCTTGGGTTCACCGCAACCGCGACACTTCTGATCTATCTGCGGTTCCCGGTTGTGGGTCCGCTGCTCGACGACCATCTGATCGCCTTTGATCGGCGGTTCGGCTACGTCTGGCCGGATGTCGTTCAATGGATGGCCGGGTATCCCGTGCTTGGTCAGGCACTGCACTATGTCTACATGAGCTCGCTCGCTCAGCTATTCGTGCTTGTGACCGTTCTGGCGTTATCGCGGCGGGTGCTGCAACTGCACAGGGCTCTGCTGGCCGGTTGCGTCAGCCTTTTGCTCACGACGCTGGTGTGGTGGATTGCACCCAGCGTCGGGCCTGCGGCCTTCTTTGCAATCCCGCTGGAAACCGCCGAGGCCATCAACCTTTTCACCGACATGCAATATGGTGCCTACTTGCGCGAGCTTGTGGCCAATGGGCTACCTGAGATTGCGCCCCACCACATCGTGGGCACAATAGCGTTCCCGTCGTTTCACACGGT
>JBCCVT010000250.1:0-4529 GCA_039195015.1 Pseudomonadota bacterium | reverse complement strand
GCAATGGTCACGCGTGAACTTTATGCGGCGGCGGATGCGGCACAGGTCAGTTTCGTTGATGCGCCCATATCGGGCGGTCAAGCGGGGGCTGAGAACGCAGCACTCAGCATCATGTGTGGTGGCGATCAGGGCGCTTACGCGCGCGCCGAGCCGGTGATGCAGGCCTATGCCAAGATTTGCCGTCGGATCGGTGAAAGCGGTGCCGGACAGATGACCAAAATGTGTAACCAGATCGCGATTGCGGGCCTTGTCCAGGGCCTGAGCGAGGCGCTGCACTTTGCCGAGAAGGCGGGGCTCGACGGGCGTGACGTGATCGAAGTGATCAGCCAGGGCGCGGCGGGCAGTTGGCAGATGGCAAACCGCTACGAAACGATGCTGGACGATGAATTCGACCACGGGTTTGCCGTGGACTGGATGCGCAAGGATCTTGGTATCTGCCTGTCCACCGCGAACGAAACCGGAGCCACATTGCCGGTCACTGCGATGGTCGACCAGTTCTACAAGGATGTGCAGAACATGGGTGGCGGCCGGTGGGACACATCAAGCCTTTTCAAGCGGTTGCGTGCCTTGGGCTAGGTCGGCAAGCGCTCATCGGTCCCTCCGGTCCCTTTTCGCGGGCGCGATGAGAGACCGAAGGGATCGAAGAGCGCCCCGTTGCCTGGATCAGGGAATGATCCGGGTGTATTTCGAACCTTCCAGAGATGCGCCGATCCGCAGCCCGGCCTGACCGAAGACTGCGGCCAAAACCGGTGACAGAAGCGTTGTGCTGTCAGCCGCGATCGAGTCGCCTGTGTCGTTGATGACGTATTCGACATCCGCGCCTAGCGCCCAACCGGGTGCGCGGCGGAAATCTTCCAGCGCCTGATCCGTCATGAAGAACAGAACATGGGCATATTGCTGCGCCCCGATCTGAAGACCGGCGCTCGCCTTGGTGTTGGAATAGTAGTCGAGCGTCGCCCCATTGACCCGCAGCGCGCCGCGGCCATATCCACCGCCAAAGCCAAACCCGGCCTCGGTCACCAGCGGCATCACCAGCATGCCCGAGGATTTCTCGGACAGATCCACCGTATTGGGATAGACCGTATACATTTCATTCAGGGTCCGGTCGACGCGCGCATCGATTGTCTGCGCGCCGGTGCTCCCGACCCCGTTGCCGCAAGCCGCCGTCAACCCGGCGGCCGAGAAAAGACCCAGCGAGAATGCACGCCGGCTCCAGCGAGGGTAAAAATCTTGTGTCATGATCTGTGCCTGTCTCAGTTTTACTGCTTCGATTGCCGGTGCCACCGGTCTTGACCAGCACTATACGCGCATCGGTGCGGGCTGTCACGCGACAACCGTTCACATCTGTTCGGAAGGCGCGGCGTCGACGGCTCAGCCGTTCAGAAGGCGCGCGGCGGCGGGCGCAAAGTAACTCAGCACGCCGTCGCAGCCCGCCCGTTTGAACGCAATCAGGCTTTCCATCATGATCGCTTCGCCATCAATCCAGTCATTCGCGGCTGCCGCCTGAACCATCGCGTACTCACCGGACACCTGATAAGCATAGGTTGGCGCGCCAAAGCTCTCCTTGGTGCGACGGCAGATGTCAAGATAGGCCAGTCCCGGTTTGATCATCACCATATCCGCGCCTTCACTCAGATCCCGCTGGATCAGGCGCATCGCTTCGTCACTGTTGCCCGGATCCATCTGATAGGTCTTCTTGTCACCTGTCAGCGCGCCCGAGGCGCCAACCGCATCGCGGAACGGTCCGTAGAAAGCGCTAGCATATTTCGCCGCATAGCTCAGGATCATCACATTGTGGTGGCCCTCGGCTTCGAGCGCGGTCCGCATCGCACCGATCCGTCCGTCCATCATGTCGGACGGTCCGATGATATCGGCGCCCGCTTCGGCCTGGGCAAGCGTCATCTTGACCAGCGCCTCGACCGTCCGGTCATTCACGATCTCGCCATTCTCGACAAACCCGTCATGTCCGTTGATGTTGTAGGGGTCGAGCGCGACATCGGTCATCACCGCGATCTCGGGCACGGCATTCTTGATCTCGCGAACCGCACGGTTGCAGAGGTTGTCGGGATTCCACGCCTCGGCACAGTCTTCGGTCTTGAGTTCGGGGTCTGTGTTTGGAAAGAGGCAGATCGCCGGTATGCCCAGTCTGGCGGCTTCGCGCGCCGCGTCTGCGATCCGGTCGACGCTGCGCCGCACCACGCCGGGCATTGATGGCACGGGCTCTTCAACGCCCTCACCGTCGCGCACAAAAACCGGCCAGATCAGGTCGTTCACCGAAAGCTCGTTTTCTCGCACCAGCGCGCGGATCGCTGGAGTTTGACGCGCGCGGCGGAACCGGGCCTGTGGGAATGCGGCAACGGTGCTGGGCATGGCTGAGCGCTCCTTGAATAATTCCCTATTGGGTGGCATGGAAAACCGGGATCGACAAGGGTAAGCGTGTCGGCAGAAGACCGGCACCGGCAGGGAAAACGCAGTGGATTGGTACACTTCCATCTATGAGCTGATCGACATGCGTTCGTTCTCGAACCTTTGGTTTTGGATCGCGCTGGCCGTGTTCTGGTCATCGGCAAGCCACTGGGTTCTGGGCGTGCCCTACGACATGGTGATGCGCGCGCGCCGCCATGGCGGACAGGCCGAGGTCGATCTGGAGACGATGACGCGGATCAACGTGGCGCGGCTTCTCTATATCGGCCGCATGTCGGGTCTGTGGCTGTTGGGGCTGACCTGTTTCGTGCTCACAGGACTTTTGATCCTTGGATTTGTGTATTGGGTCGAGTTTGCGCAGGCCGTGTTTCTGCTGGCCTTGCCCATGACGCTTTTGGGGCTCATGAGCCTGGTGACGGCCCGCGACATCGAGACCGGCGGGCTTTGCGGCGAAGCGTTGCGGCGACGGCTTGCTAAACACCGGCTGCGGACACAGATCATCGGCACTGTATTCATCTTTGTCACGGCACTTTGGGGGATGTACCAGAACCTCTCGATCGGGGCATTGGGCGGCTGACCGCGCGGTGCGGCGCTGCATTGGCAAGAAGGCAAGGCGATGCGATCTTCGCAACACATCACCGTGGGCGGCGCGCCGGAAGGCTTTGATGCACGGCTGATCCTGGACGAGGTCGCCCGATCGGGCGCGCCGGTCCTGCACGTCGCGCGCGATGACAAACGCCTCGCGGCGATGCAAGCGGCGCTGGCGTTCTTTGCGCCAGACATGGCCGTAATGACCTTTCCGGGTTGGGATTGCCTACCCTATGACCGGGTCTCGCCCAACGCGGATATCTCGGCCACACGGATGGCGACGCTTGCCGCACTCGCTCATGGCATGCCCGACCGCTACATTCTGTTGACCACGCTGAACGCTGCGACCCAACGGGTGCCCGCGCGCGCCGTCTTGCGCGAAGCCGCATTCACCGCCCGAGTTGGCGGTCGCATTGACGAAGACGCGTTGCGGGGCTTTCTTGTCCGTATGGGGTTTTCTCAAAGCCCCACGGTCATGGAGCCCGGAGACTACGCCATTCGTGGCGGCATCATCGACATTTATCCGCCGGGCGAGGGCGGGCCGGTTCGGCTGGACCTCTTTGGCGATGTGCTTGATGGGGCCCGCCGCTTTGATCCGGCGACGCAGCGCACGATCGACAAGCTTGAGGTGGTCGAACTGGCGCCGGTGTCCGAGGTCATCCTCGACGAGGCTGCGATCACTCGCTTCCGCCAGAATTATCGACTGGAGTTCGGCGCGGCGGGCACCGACGACCCGCTTTACGAGGCGGTGAGTGCGGGGCGCAAACATCAGGGCATCGAGCATTGGTTGCCTTTCTTTCACGAAGGACTCGAGACGCTCTTTGACTACCTTCCCGACGCGACCGTGACCCTGGACGACCAGAGCGATCCCGCGCGGTTGGCGCGGTGGGACAGCATTGCCGACCAGTACGAGACCCGACACATTGCGATGTCGCAAAAATCACGCATCGACAGCGTGTATAAACCTGCCCCGCCTGGCTTGCTCTATCTCGATGATGCGGCCTGGACCAAGGCTATTGCCGATCGGCGGGTACTGCAATTTCACGCCCTGGCTCAGGCAAGTGGGCCCGGGGTGATCGATGCGAGCGGCCGGATCGGCCGCAACTTTGCGCCGGAACGGCAACAGGAAAATGTTAGTCTCTTCGCTGCTTTGGCTGATCACGTGAAAGCGCGCCTGCAGGCCGGTCCGGTGGTGATCGCCAGCTATTCGGCGGGCGCGCGGGAGCGGTTGACGGGGCTTATTGAAGATGAGGGCCTCGCCGAGACAATCGAAATCCCGTCGGCCAATTCTGTGGGGAAATCGGGCCTTTATCTGGCGGTCTGGTCGCTGGAGCACGGGTTCGAAACTCCGACTATGACGGTGATCTCGGAACAGGATGTTTTGGGCGACCGTCTGATCCGCGCGCCGCGTAAACGGCGAAAGGCGGAAAACTTCCTTACCGAGACGCAATCGCTGTCGCCGGGTGATCTGGTGGTGCATGTCGACCATGGGATCGGGCGCTATCGCGGGCTCGAGG
>JBCCVT010000249.1:0-4533 GCA_039195015.1 Pseudomonadota bacterium | reverse complement strand
CTTGGTGCGTTTTGCGTGGGCTGTTGCTGGGGCTTCATGGCGCTTGGGTTTGTAGGCGGCGTGATGAGCCTTGCCTGGATGGGGGCCGCCACGCTTTTCATGGTGATCGAGAAATTGCCGCAACTTGGGCATTACGTCACAAAACCAATGGGATTTGCGCTGATCCTTGCCGGGTTGGCGGTGCTGGCATACCCCGTTGTGATGGGAGGATAAGATGGCGACGAACAAACGACCCGATGCTGATCGGTTGCCGATCAGTCAACGTATCGACAGCCGGATGCCGAACCCCAAGCGCCGGCAAATGACGCCGACCGACTGGGCCATCAAGGGCGAGCTGATCTTGAATTGCTCCTGCGATGTCTTCTGTCCCTGCGTGGTGTCTTTGGGTGCGCATCCTCCCACCGAAGGCCATTGTCATGCCTGGATGGGGGTCATCATCGATGAGGGCCACTATGAGGGCGAGGATCTGAGTGGCCTCAATGTCGGTTTGCTTGTTGATATTCCGGGTCGCATGGGTGAAGGCCAGTGGAAGGTCGCGGCCTATGTGGACGAACGCGCGAGCGGCAAGGCCTATAACGGGATCCTGCAGATCTTCAGCGGCGCGGCGGGTGGTACAACGGGTCTTTTTACGCTTCTGGTCAGCGATATCATCGGTGCCGAGCGGGCGCCGGTGATGATCGAGCGCGACGGATCGAAACGCCGGATCACCATTGGCCGCCGAATTCAGGGTGAAATCGAGATGCTTGAGGGCAAGGATGCCGACCACCCGGTCATGGTGTCGAATTCCAAGTACTGGATGGGACCCGACATCATTGTGGCCCGCGGGTTGAAGTCCAGGGTGCGCGATTACGGTCGAGTCTGGGATTTCGGAGGAAAGTCCGCCGAGATCTGTCCGATCGACTGGAAAGGCGCCGCAAAGTGATCGACCGGGGCTATTGCGTGACCATGGCGCGATACAATGCCTGGCAGAACGCACAGATCGATGAGGCGCTGGTCGACTGGTCGCCCGAAGATCTAACGCGAAATCGTGGCGCGTTTTTCGGATCGATGCTCGGGACGCTCAATCACCTGCTCTGGGGCGATGTGATCTGGATGTCGCGCTTTGACGGAGGTCCGGCCCCGGATGGCGGGATCCCGGACAGTCCGGATCGTCATACCACGCTTGCGGGCTGGCGCGATGAGCGGTACGCGACCGACGCCCGCATACGCACCTGGGCGAACGCGCTGGACGACACAGCACTGCAATCGGACCTGACGTGGTTCTCGGGCGCGCTCAACAAAGAGGTTCGCCGCCCACGCGCGCTATGCATCACGCACATGTTCAACCACCAGACCCATCACCGGGGTCAGGTTCACGCGATGTTGACAGCTGCCGGCAGCGCGGCGCCGGTCAGCGATCTTTTTGTCATGCCGGAGGAGGCGTAGATGGTCCAGCTTTCCCTCTCGCGCCGGCTTCGACGCACCCCGTTTTCGGATGGAGTCGAGGCGGCGGGTGTCAAAGGGTATACGGTCTATAACCGGATGTTGCTGCCGACCGTGTTTGAAAGCATCGAGGCGGATTACCACCATCTCAAATCCCATGTTCAGGTCTGGGACGTGAGCTGCGAACGTCAGGTCGAACTGCGCGGGCCGGATGCGGCGCGGCTCATGCAGATGCTCACACCTCGCGATCTGCGTGGTATGCTTGCGGGTCAATGCTATTACGTGCCGATTGTCGACGAAACGGGCGGCATGCTGAACGATCCGGTGGCGGTCAAACTGTCCGAGGACCGCTGGTGGGTGTCGATTGCCGATAGCGACTTGCTGTTGTGGATAAAGGGGATCGCCAACGGCTACCGGCTTGATGTGCTCGTGGACGAACCTGACGTGTCGCCTCTTGCTGTGCAAGGACCCAAGGCCGAAGACCTTGTCGCCCGTGTTTTTGGCGACCGCGTACGCGATATCCGGTTCTTCAAATTCGACATGTTCCAGTATCGCGGACGCGACCTCGCAATCGCCCGGTCAGGCTATTCGAAACAGGGCGGGTACGAGATCTATGTGGACGGATCGGATGTGGCAATGCCGCTTTGGACCGATCTCTTTGACGCGGGCGAAGATCTGCGGGTGCGGGCGGGTTGCCCCAATGCGATCGAGCGGGTCGAAGCCGGGCTTTTGTCTTACGGCAACGACATGACCGACGACAACACGCCGCATGAATGCGGGCTTGGCAAGTTCTGCAACACGCATACGGCTATCGGCTGTATTGGCCGCGATGCCCTTTTGCGGGTGGCCAAGGAAGGTCCGGTTCAGCAGATCCGTCCAATCGCGATCCGCGGGGACAAAGTGCCGCCCTGCGCCGCACCTTGGCCGGTCTACGCCACTAGCAAGCGTGTGGGGCAAGTTACCTCGGCCGCGTGGTCCCCGGATTTCAGCGAAAACGTCGCTATCGGCATGCTGCGGCTCAGCCATTGGGATCCGGGCACTGAGGTCGAGGTCGAAACGCCCGACGGGATGCGGGCTGCGGTCGTGCGTGACGGCTTCTGGCTTTAACACCACTGCTGGCCGCGCGGATGGTTCAATTCAATGGAAAGATGAGGCGGGTGCCTCGCAGGTGTGGGAGACAGAGATGATCAAGGCATTGCTCGTAGAAAAGGACGAAGAGAGCGGCAAAACCAGCGCCGCCGTTCAGGAGATTGCCGAGTCCCAGCTGCCCGAGGCCGGTGTCACGGTGGCAGTGGAATACTCCACCGTGAACTACAAAGATGGCCTTTGCATTGGGCCGGGCGGTGGTCTTGTGCGCAACTACCCCCATGTGCCGGGCATCGATTTCGCGGGAACAGTCGAGGCCTCGGACGATGACCGCTATGCACCCGGTGACAAGGTGGTGCTCACCGGCTGGCGCGTGGGCGAGGCGCATTGGGGCGGCTACGCGCAAAAAGCGCGCGTCAAGGCCGACTGGCTGGTGCCGCTGCCCGAAGGTCTGGACACGCGTCAGGCGATGGCGGTCGGTACAGCCGGGTTCACCGCGATGTTGGCGGTGACGGCGCTTGAGGATCACGGGATGGAACCGGGCCACGGTCCGGTGCTGGTGACTGGTGCTGCGGGAGGTGTCGGATCGGTCGCAACCGCGATTCTGGCCAATCTGGGTTACGAGGTCGCCGGCGTGACCGGTCGTCCCGAGACGGCAGATTACCTCAAGGATCTGGGCGCGACGCAGATCGTTGCCCGCGAGGAGATCAACGAAACCGTCAAGCGTCCGCTGGAATCCGAAAACTGGGTCGGCTGCGTTGACGCAGTGGGGGGGGCGATGCTCGCCCGTGTGCTGGGACAGATGAAATATGGCGCGTCGGTCGCGGCGGTTGGGCTGGCGGGCGGCGCCGCTTTGCCGGCCACGGTGATTCCGTTCCTGCTGAGAGGGGTCAACCTGCTCGGGATCGACTCGGTCATGCAGCCTTACGACAACCGACTGCGCGCTTGGCAGAGGATCGCGCAGGATCTCCCGATGGACAAGCTTGAGGCGATGGTCCAGCCGGCCACGCTTTCGGATCTGCCGCAACTTGGGGCGGATATCCTTAAAGGTCAGGTCAAAGGTCGCGTGGTCGTTGATGTGAACGCCTGAGGTCTCGGCCGGGCAGCGCGGATTTGTCCCTTGCCCTTGCAGCCAAGATCGCCGCAAATGGCAAGGATCCGGGCGCATGGCCCGGGGCCTTTGCGTATTGACGGAGACGTGATGACAACCAGCGGTCTGGATATCGAATTCGTCCGGGCTCAGTTCCCGGCCTTTTCCTCACCCAACCTCGACGGTCAGGCGTTTTTTGAAAACGCCGGCGGGTCCTATGCCTGCCAGCAGGTGATCGACCGGCTCACGCGTTTCTATGTCGAGCGCAAGGTGCAGCCCTACGGTCCTTATGACGCCAGCCGACAAGGGGGAGAAGAGATGGACGAGGCCCGCACCCGTCTGTCGGCAATGCTGGGGATCGACCCCGAGGAGCTGTCCTTTGGCCCCTCCACCACCCAGAACACCTATGTTCTGGCTCAGGCCTTTCGCCAGTTTATGTCGCCTGGCGAAGCGATTGTGGTCACCAACCAGGACCATGAGGCGAACTCGGGCCCCTGGCGGCGTCTCGCGGAAGAGGGCATCGAGATCCGCGAATGGCGCGTTGATCCCGATACCGGCCGTCTGAATCCGGAAACGCTTGAGCCACTGTTGGACGACACGGTCCGACTTGTGTGTTTTCCCCACTGTTCGAATGTGGTGGGCGAGATCAATCCGGTGACGGAGATTACCGCGATGGCGCATGCCGCCGGTGCTTTTGTCTGTGTCGACGGCGTGTCTTATGCGCCGCACGGTTTTCCGAATGTCGGACAGCTTGGACCGGACATCTACCTGTTCTCAGCATACAAGACCTACGGCCCCCACCAGGGCATCATGGTGATCCGCGCGGCATTGGCACAACTGCTACCGAACCAGGCGCACCATTTCAACGGGGGCACGCTTTACAAACGGTTCACGCCCGCCGGGCCGGATCACGCACAGATCGCGGCCTGTGCGGG
>JBCCVT010000248.1:0-4569 GCA_039195015.1 Pseudomonadota bacterium | reverse complement strand
GATCACCACGCGGTCGCCTTTGCGCACGCCGAGGGTTTCGAGGATGTTGGCCATCTTGCAGACGCTGGTGTGGAGCGCCTTGTAGGTGATGTGCTGTGCGGGCGCGTCCGGATCGTCCGGTTCAAAGATGATCGCGGTCTGGTCGCCGCGCGTGGCAAGATGGCGGTCGATGCAGTTGGCCGCGACATTCAACGTGCCGTCGGCGAACCATTCGATACTCACATTGCCAAAATCGTAATTGGTGTTCTTGACCTGGGTGAAGGGCTTGATCCAGTCGATCCGCTTGCCGTGTTCGGCCCAGAACGCTTCGGGGTCCGAGACCGAAGCGGCGTACATCGCGTCGTAGGTCGCGGCATCGGCATGCGCGTTCGCGGCCATGTCCGGCGATGGCGGATATGTCGGATTGTCGATCTGGCCGTCTTCGGATGCAGTGGACATGATACAGGCTCCTCCCATTCACCTTGGTGTCCCTTGCGGTATGCCTCGTTTTCACGACGCCGCAAATCAGACATTCGATCATGTGCTGAAATCATACGCTAATCTGCAAAGAAATAAATAAACTACAGAAAACGCAGCATTTATTTGTCAACGCGTTTATCATGCATTACAGATACTGTAAATGAATGCGCGATCTCGGACCTGAGATCACCGTGAAACATCAATTTTTCTGTAAATCACGGCTGACACAAAAAACAGGTCTCCGCGGTGGATTCGTCCGCGACAGGGAGTTTCAACAGTCAGGCCTGGTGCGACATTTTGTTTCCGAGCGCGTCACAGAGCCCGTATTGTCCACCGCGAAACCCCCTGAGTCGCCCCCCAGAGTGCTCTTGGCAGCGCCCGGGTGTCACGCTAGCTTGACCCGCAAGCGGCCGCAGTCTTCGCCAAGCCGCACATAGGGAGTGAAACATATGCAAAAGCTTTTGACCGGCGCCGCCGTTGCGGCCCTTGGCACGGTATTCGCGGCCGAAGCCTACGCGACCGAATGGAATGCCTCGCTCTGGGGCAAGCGCCGGGCCTTTACCGAGCATGTCGAAAAACTGGCCGAACTGGTGTCGGAAAAGACCAATGGCGAGTTCACCATCAACATCAGCTATGGCGGTCTGTCGAAGAACCGCGAGAACCTGGATGGCATCTCGATTGGTGCGTTTGAAATGGCCCAATTCTGTGCGGGCTATCATCGCGACAAGAACCGCGTGATCACGGTGCTTGAACTGCCCTTCCTTGGGGTCGAGAATCTCGAACAGGAAGTCGCCGTGTCGATGGCGGTCTACGGACACCCCGCCGCCACCGAGGAGATGGCGCAGTGGAACGCGCAGCTTCTGATGACCTCGCCCATGCCGCAATACAACCTTGTGGGCACCGGTGATCCCCGCGACACGCTTTCTGATTTCGAAGGCATGCGGGTGCGTGCGACCGGTGGCCTTGGGCAGGCGTTCGAGGCCGTCGGTGGCGTGCCGACCTCGGTGACCGCGACCGAAGCTTACCAGGCGATGGAATCGGGTGTGGTCGACACCGTGGCCTTTGCCCAGCACGCGCATCTTTCCTTTGGCACGATCAACCAAGCGGACTGGTGGACGGCAAATCTCAACCCCGGCACGGTGAACTGTCCGGTTGTGGTCAATATCGATGCTTATGAGAGCCTCAGTGATGAGCACAAGGCCGCGCTCGACAGCTCGGTTTCGGAATCGCTCGACCACTATCTGGCCAATTATGCCGAGCTTCTGGAGCGCTGGGACAGCGTGCTGGATGAAAAAGGCGTGCAGAAAGTCGAGATCGACGATTCGGTGATCGCGGAATTCCGCGCCAAGGCCGCCGATCCGATCCGCGATCAGTGGATTGCGGATATGGAAGCCCAGGGCCTGCCGGGTCAGGAGCTTTACGACCTGGTGGCCAAGACGCTGGCCGACGCCAAGGGCGGCAGCTGAGCCAAAATCGATAAGGCGGGGGCTGCCCCGCCTTACACGCGCCCCGAAGAAGGCGCAAAACGGGGAGAGCGGACATGGCCGGTGCATCAACGGTCCTGGAAGATTCAAGCCTGCTCAGTCGGCTTGATCGGGCGCTGCTGCCCGTTGAGCGCGTGATGGCGCTTTTGAGCGGTCTGGCCGCCTTTTCGCTGATGTTTCTCGCCGCCTATTCGGTCACCGGGCGCGAGCTGTTTGAAGCACCCCTGAAGGGATATGTCGATTTTATTGAGGCGCTCATGCCGCTCATCGCGATCATGGGCGTGTCCTATGTGCAGCGCAACGGCGGGCATATCCGGATGGACATCATAATCGGGGCAATGTCGGGACGCGTCCTGTGGCTGGTCGAGCTTGTCATGATCCTGTTGATCCTGGCGTTGATGATTGCGCTGGTCTGGGGATCGTGGGCGCATTTCGATCGGTCTTTTGACTGCGCCCGCCCGCTCTGCAGCCGCGACAGTTCGATCGATGTCAGCCTGCCGATCTGGCCGTCCAAACTGATCGTGCCGATCGCCTTTGCCGTGCTGTGTGCCCGGCTGGCGCTGCAGGCGGTGGGGTATGCCCGTGCGTTCTGGCTGGGTCTTGAACGTCCCGTGGCCGTGCCGCTGATCCAGAGCGTCGCGGCCCAGGCCCGGGCCGAGGCGGAAAGCCTGGAAGGGGCCGATTGATGGATCCGATCACGATTGGCCTCTGGACCACCGGCGGCATGCTGGTTCTGGTCTTTCTGGGCATGCGGGTCGCCTTTGCCGCCGGGCTGGCGGGGTTCTTCGGCCTGCTCTGGCTGCGCTGGAACGGGTTCGACTATGATCCTGCGCGGTTCGGCAAGGCGCTGGAGATCAGCGTCAAGATCGCGGGCCAGGTCCCCCATTCCAAGGTGTCTGCCCACGCGCTGAGCCTGATCCCCACCTTCATCCTGATCGGATACCTGGCCTACTACGCCAAGCTGACCACGGCGCTGTTCGAGGCGGCCAAGCGCTGGATCGCCTGGGTTCCAGGCGGGCTGGCGGTGTCGACCGTCTTTGCGACGGCGGGCTTTGCCGCAGTGTCGGGCGCATCCGTGGCGACGGCGGCCGTTTTTGCCCGCATAGCCATCCCCGAGATGCTGAAGATCGGGTACAACAAGCAATTCGCGGCGGGCGTCGTGGCTGCGGGTGGCACGCTTGCGTCGCTGATCCCGCCCTCGGCGATTCTGGTGATCTATGCCATTATCGTCGAGCAGGATGTCGGCAAGCTGCTGCTGGCCGGATTTATCCCGGGTGCATTCTCGGCAATCGTTTATGCGACACTGATCATCGGGATCGCGGTGATCTTCAAAACCGTCGGCCCGCCGGTCAGAGGGTTCACCTGGGGCCAGCGCCTGGTCGCGCTGCCGCCCGCCTTGCCGATCGTGGCGGTCGTGGTGATCATCATCTTCTTTGTTTACAACCCGTTCGGCGACGCCTGGGGCACGCCCACCGAAGGCGGCGCGGTCGGTGCGTTCATTGTGTTCCTGATGGCGCTTTACCGCGGCATGCGCCTGCGCGAGCTGAAAGACGCGCTGATCGAGACCGCCAAACTGACCGTGATGATCTTTACGATCATCTGGGGTGTGCTGATCTATGTGCGGTTTCTGGGCTTTGCCGATCTGCCGGGCGCGTTTTCCGACTGGATCACCTCGCTCAGCGTGTCGCCCATGCTGATCCTGATCTGCATCCTGCTGGCCTATGCGGTGCTGGGCATGTTCATGGACGCGATCGGGATGCTCCTTTTGACCCTGCCCGTGGTTTACCCGGCGGTCATGGCGCTCAACGGTGGCGAATTCGTCAGCGCCGAGGACAGCACGTTCGGCATGTCGGGTCCGATGTGCGCGATCTGGTTCGGGATCCTCGTGGTCAAAATGGCCGAGTTCTGCCTGATCACACCGCCGATTGGGCTCAACTGTTTCGTGGTGGCGGGCGTGCGCGAAGACCTCAACGTGCAAGACGTCTTTCGCGGTGTGACGCCTTTCTTCGTGGCTGATGCCGTGACGATTGCGCTTTTGGTGGCGTTCCCATCGATCGTGCTCTTTCTGCCGTCGCTGGCGGGCTAGGGCAGATCGGCAGGTCACCGCCGCCACGCGCATTTGCCCGACGGGGCGATTTTTGGCATACTAAGCGGGTTTAGAAGATGTGAGGGCTGTGATGCCCGACTATCTGGCACCACGCATACACAGCACCGACAACGTCGCCGGGATCCGCAAGATCGAACCGGTCCAAACCTCGACGGCGGTGCTGCTGGGCTGCGCTCCGGCCGCGCCGACCCCGCCGTTGACGCCGGTGGCAGTGTCGGACATGGACACCTTTATCGGCCGCTTCGGCGTGGGTGCGCCGGGGACCCATCGGTTGGGGCATGCGGTCAAGGGGTTCTTTGCCAATGGCGGCGCCCGACTGCATGTGATGCGGATCCATGACGACAAGAATGTGGTGACGATCAGCGACCTAGAGGTACTGGACGATCTCGAGGACGTGTCCTTGCTTGCAGCGCCTGGCTTCAGCGACCGCCACAGCCACAGAGCGATGATCGACTACACCGATGCCCGCAGCGACCTGTTTGCGGTGCTCGATGGACCGGCTGTGCTGGGGCGGGCACG
>JBCCVT010000247.1:0-4616 GCA_039195015.1 Pseudomonadota bacterium | reverse complement strand
TGATCCGCGCACCATTGGTCTGCCGACACTCCCTGGGGGAAGTAGATGAAGAGTTTGCTTTATGTCTTTACCGCACTTGTGGTTTTCGGATTGGCCTTCTGGGCCTACCGTGAGAACTACAACACCCAACAGGTGCTGAAGGAAACCCAGTCGCTGCAGCGTCAGATCGGCGAGGCGCAAACCCGGCTGAACGTGCTGCGCGCGGAATGGGCCTATCTCAATCGTCCTGACCGGTTGCGCGAACTGGCTGAAATCAACTTCGGGCGGCTCGGTCTGTTGCCGCTGCGCGCAGAACAGTTTGGCCGGGTTGATCAAGTCGCCTTCCCGCAAGAGGAGCTTCCGATCACCAACCCGATCGATTTCGCGAGCTGGACCGATGAGGAATGGCCATGATCCGTACTCCGCTCCGCCCTCTGGCCCGGATCCTGTCGGCGCGTGCAAAGGGCGAAAACCCCGATTGCATCGAGCGCGAAAACATCCGTGCGCGCCACGCGGCGATGGCGGACCGGACCCGGCAGCGTGCTGAAGGCCGGCTTCTGGTGCTCGGGGTTTTCTTCTTCTGCGCGTTCTCGGTTGTGGGCGTGCGCATGGGGCATTTGGCGACTGCTGAACCGGTTGAGCCCATCGCCAGCACACTAGGGGCTGCAATTGCCGCGCAGCGGGCGGATATTGTCGACCGCCACACGCGCATACTCGCCACCAATTTCGAGACGCATTCGCTTTACGCGCAACCGCCGCAAATGGTGGATCCCGTGGCCGCGGCGGACGGGCTTGCGCGGATCTTTCCCGATTTGGATCGTGACGCGTTGCTCAAGGACTTCACTGGAAAGCGAAAGTTCCTTTGGGTCAAAAAGAAGATCAGCCCGGAACAAAAACAGGCCGTGCATGACCTTGGCGATCCCGGATTGCTGTTCGGACCACGCGAGATGCGGCTTTATCCGAACGGTCGGCTTGCGGCACATGTGCTGGGCGGCGCGTCCTTCGGCAAGGAAGGCGTAAGCGCAGCCGAAGTGATCGGCGTGGCCGGAATAGAAAAGAAGTTCGACGGATATCTCCGCGATCCAGCCAACGGCAATGCGCCGCTGCAGCTTTCGCTGGATCTGACCATCCAAACGGCAGCCGAGCGCGTGCTTTACGGCGGCATGAAGATCATGAGCGCCAAGGGCGCGTCATCGGTTCTGATGGATGTGCATACAGGCGAGGTCATCTCGGTCGCCTCACTGCCAAGCTTTGATCCCAATGATCGCCCTCGCCCGCCGACCTCGGGGTTTGACCCGTCTGACAGCCCGCTTTTCAACCGCGCGGTGCAAGGAGTTTACGAACTTGGTTCGGTCTTCAAGATCTTCACGGCGGCGCAGGCCCTGGATCTGGGGCTTGCAAATAGCAACACGGTCATCGACACATCTGGACCGATGCGCATCGGCCGCTTCCCGATCGGCGAGTTCCAAAACAAGAATTATGGACAGCTGAGCATCTCGGATATCATTGTCAAAAGCTCTAACCGGGGCACCGGGCGTCTCGCCTTGCAGATTGGCGCCAAGAGGCAGCAAGAGTTTCTTGAGCGTTTGGGGATGTTCGAACCCACACCGTTTGAGATCGTCGAGGCCACCGGTGGTCAGCCTCTGTTGCCGAAACGCTGGGCCGATCTGACCACGGTCACCGTGTCCTATGGCCATGGTCTGTCGACGAGCCCCATGCACTTGGCGGCCGGCTATGCGGCGATTGCGAATGGTGGCCACTATGTCAGCCCCACCGTTCTCAAGAAAACCGGTCCGCAATACGGGCCAAGAGTCATGTCCAAAGGCGCGGCCGAAGCTGCCCGACGGATGCTGCGCGCCGTGGTGACCGAAGGCACGGCGAGCTTCGGCGAAGTGCCGGGTTACCCCGTGGCGGGCAAGACCGGGACTGCCGACAAGCCCAAGCCGCGCGGCGGATACTATGCCAAGAAGGTCATTGCCACTTTCGCGACGATGTTCCCTGCGGATGATCCGAAATACGTGCTGGTCGTAACGCTCGACGAACCCGAGATTTTCGCGCAGGGCCAACTCCGCCGAACGGCGGGCTGGACGGCCGTGCCCGTTGCGGCCGAGATGATCGGACGGATTGCGCCTTTGCTCGGCCTCAGGCCCGAGATTGAACCCGTGTCGCTGGCTGATATAACGCTCACGTCGAATTGACGCCGAAACCATGGGCGCAAAAACAGGCAGGCAGGAAGGGATGAGCGACAAAGACGGGGCAGGCGCAAAGACACTGTCAGAACTGGCGCTGACCGCCCAGGCCGGGCGTGATGCAAGCGTGACCGGGTTGGCGGTTGACAGCCGCGCGGTGACGGCAGGTGTTCTGTTTGCCGCCCTTCCCGGAAGCGTCGTCCATGGGGCGAAGTTCGTTCCGCAGGCTCTTGCGAAAGGTGCGGTGGCCGTGCTGACCGATGCTGACGGCGCAGAGATCGCCGCAGACGCCCTTGCAGGTTCGGATGCCGCACTGATCATCGCCGAAGATCCACGCCAGACCCTCGCCATGACAGCCGCGTTGTGGTTTGGCGCGCAGCCCGATCACATCGTTGCGGTGACCGGGACGAACGGCAAAACTTCGATCGCCAGCTTTGTGCGCCAGATCTGGATCGCGCTTGGCCACAAAGCGGTCAATCTGGGCACCACGGGGGTCGAGGGGGCGGTGTCGCTGCCCCTGGCGCACACCACGCCCGAACCAATCACTCTGCATCGGGCTCTGGCCGAGGCCGCGCGGCATGGCGTGACCCATTGCGCGATGGAGGCGTCGAGCCACGGGCTCGACCAGCGGCGGCTGGATGGCGTGCATCTGCGCGCCGCGGGGTTTTCAAACTTCTCGCAGGACCATCTGGATTACCACGAAACCTTTGATGCCTATTTTGCGGCCAAAGCAGCGCTCTTCCGTCGTGTGCTGCCGCCGGACGGAACGGCGGTCATCAATCTGGACGATGGCAAGGGCCCTGAGATGCGAGCGATCGCGGCCGCGCGCGGGCAGGATGTCATCACGATCGGGCAAGGGCTCGGAGATCTGTCGATGCTCTCGCAACGTTTTGATGCGACGGGCCAGGACCTGCGGTTTTCGTGGCAGGGCAATTCGTTTCAGACGCGGCTGGAACTGATTGGCGGCTTTCAGGCACAGAATGTCCTGTTGGCTTGCGGGCTTGCAATTGCTGCGGGCGATGCGCCCGAAATGGTGTTTGCGACGCTGCCATCGCTCACAACCGTCCGTGGGCGAATGCAGCTTGCTGCAACCCGTGACACGGGCGCGACGGTGTTTGTCGACTACGCCCACACGCCGGATGCGGTTGCCACGGCAATTCAGGCGCTCAGACCGCATGTGATGGGCCGTCTTGTGGCGATTGTCGGAGCGGGCGGTGACCGGGATGCCGGCAAACGCCCTCTCATGGGGCAGGCTGCGGCTGACCACGCGGACGAAGTTCTTGTGACCGATGACAATCCACGCAGCGAGGATCCTGCCCTGATCCGTGCAGCTGTCATGGAGGGCGCGCCCGGCGCGTCCGAGGTCGGCGACCGCGCTGAGGCGATCCTGCGCGGCGCGGCCCTGCTGGGTGCGGGCGACGCGCTGTTGATCTGCGGCAAAGGGCATGAGTCCGGGCAGATCGTCGGCGACGACGTGTTGCCCTTTGACGATGCCGAGCAGGCCAGTATGGCCGTCGCGGCGCTTGAGGGGCGGGTACCATGACGCTTTGGACCGCCGATCAGGCCGCCGCCGCTACTGGCGGACGTTCGACGACCACATGGTCCGCAAACGGTGTGTCGATTGACACACGGACTTTGCAGCCCGGAGATCTCTTTGTCGCACTGCGTGCTGCGCGGGACGGCCATGATTTTGTTGCGCATGCACTGCAAAAAGGGGCTGCCGCGGCTCTGGTCGATCATGTGCCAAGTGGTTTGCCGCCAGGGGCTCCGCTGCTTGTGGTAGACGAGGTGCAGGCGGGTCTCGAGGCACTTGGGAGGGCTGCTCGCGCCCGCACCAAGGCGCGTGTCGTTGCCGTGACCGGGAGCGTCGGCAAGACATCGACCAAGGAAATGCTGGCCCATGTTCTGGGTGCGCAGGGGCGAACCCACGCCAGCGTTGCCAGCTACAACAACCACTGGGGCGTGCCGCTGACGCTCGCCCGGATGCCCGCCGACACGCAATACGCCGTGATCGAAATCGGGATGAACCATCCCGGCGAGATTGCGCCGCTTGCGCGCATGGCAAGACCGCATGTCGCGATGGTGACAACCGTCGCGCCCGCGCATCTTGAGGCGTTCGAGGATATCTCAGGCATTGCCCGCGAGAAGGCCTCGATCGTCGAAGGGTTGTTGCCGCACGGTGTTGCTGTGCTGAACGGTGATGTCGACACTGCGCAAATCCTGCAGCAAGTCGCCCGCGACCATGGCGCGAAGGTTGTGACCTTCGGCCGCGGCCACCGCTGCCATCACCGAGCGCTCAGCATTGAGATCCACGGCGGCACCACCGTGGCCGAGGCGCGGGCCTGGCGCACGCCGGTTCTGTTCAAGGTTGCGGCTCCGGGTCGGCATTTCGCGATGAATGCGCTTGGCGTGATTGCCGTTGTTTCGGCACTGCGCGCCGATCGTGGA
>JBCCVT010000246.1:0-4633 GCA_039195015.1 Pseudomonadota bacterium | reverse complement strand
ATGGTGCCCGGGGGCGGAATCGAACCACCGACACGAGGATTTTCAGTCCACTGCTCTACCCCTGAGCTACCCGGGCACGGGAAAGGCAGCTGCCTTTCGGGTGGAGGCCTTCTATGCTCTGGCGTGATAGGTGTCCAGAGGGTCCGGAGAAAAAAGTACGGCCCTCCGGAGCATCGGCTCAGTGCAGTTTTTGCGCCTTATCCGAGAGGGCCTGATGCGCGGCCTCGATGTCCTCCGGATCTTCGGACGGGGTTGCGTAGTGACCGTTCATCCAGCGCGCGAGATCGACATCCGCGCAGCGCTTGGAACAGAAGGGACGGTACTTGGCCACTGTCTTGGATTTGCAAATGGGACAGCTCACGTAAGCACCTCGTGCAGGGGAATGCGCCCCCGCTTGCGCTGCAACTCATAGTGCCCGCTTGGGGTCCAGCCGAGCAAGGCGGTTTCCTCAGGGTCGAAGCGAAACGCCGCGCGCAAGGCAGTTTCAAAGCTGCGCCGGTCTTTCTTCGCCATGGGCGCCAGGTCGAGCGTGATCTGACCACCAAGACCACGCACCCGCAAGATACGGGGCAGCGCGCGTGCAACACCAAGATTGGCCTTTAGACCCGCGGCAAGCGAGGTGTCGCGGCCGGTATTCACGTCGATGGCCAGCAGCGCGCGCGTTGGTTCGACAAAGAAATACCCGCCTGCTCCGATCGACACGCGCGCACCGCGCGTCTCATCCAGCATGTCGAGAACGCCGTGCGTTTCAAACCCCCCCGGATCGGTCACGATATCGGCGGGATCGGACCATTCCCGCCATGCCAGCGCATGTGGCGCATCCCCGTCAACGAGACGCTCGGGCGCGCCTTCCGCGTCATTCATCACGGCCATAGCCAGATCAGCCATTGCGGTGATGTCGGACGCAACATCCTCCGCGTTCGCCTGAGCACAGGCCGAGCGCAGGATCAGTCCCGTGTCGCCCCAGACCGTGTCGTGGGCGACTTCGAGCAGGCGGTCGCGTTCATCCTCATCGCGGATGTTGCGCGAGATGTTGATGCCCGGGGCGCCGGGGGTGACAATTGCGTAGCGGCTCTTGAACAGGATCTTTTGCGTGACCGGCATGGCCTTGCCCGCTTCGGGATAGCCCGTCACCTGCACAAGTAGAAACTGACCAGGCGACAAGCCCTTTACTTGGCGCAGGAACGCGGGACCGTCCGGCGTGGTGACAAAGACACCGCCCTGGCCTTTGACCGGCCTGTCGGCGCGCGCGCGGTAGATCGTGCCAGGGGCCGGAGCATCGGCCTGGATCAGAAAATCGTCCAGTTGACCGTCCGCAAGAAGGGCCGCCGCTTCACGCCCCTCAAGGTGGTCCAGAATAACTGTTCGACCTTTCATCGCGCCGTCTTGTAGACCGGATAGCCAGCCGCTTGCAAAAGGTTCGCCGTCTCGGCGAGTGGCAATCCAACGATGGCCGTGAAGGACCCGCTGATCCAAGGGATCAATGCTCCGGCAGGACCTTGAATGCCATAGCCGCCGGCTTTGCCCCGCCAATCGCCTGAGGCCAGATATGCGTCCATTTCGATGTCAGAAATGTTCTTCATCCGGACCGTGCTCAACACCGCCTTTTGCCACATCCGGTCACCCCGTCGCACAGCGATGGCCGTGATCACGCGGTGGCGGCGCCCGGACATGGCTCTCAGGAAATTTCCGGCTTCGTCCTGATTGGCCGGTTTGCCGATGATCCGCCGTCCCATGGCGACCGTTGTGTCAGCGCAAAGCACAACATCATCGGGATCGGCCGCGACTGCTTGTGCCTTTTCGCGCGCCATTCGGACGCAATAGGGGCGCGGCCGTTCTTCAGCGCGTGGCGTTTCATCGATATCAGGCGGTTGGACATCGTCGGGGATCACACCGATCTGACCCAACAAGTCCCTGCGGCGGGGGCTGCCCGAGCCCAGAACAAGTCTCATCCGAAGTGCAGCCAGTTGCCCGCGCGATTACTTGAACCGGTAATTGATCCGGCCTTTGGTCAGGTCATAGGGGGTCATTTCAACCTGCACCTTGTCGCCTGCCAGAACACGGATGCGGTTCTTGCGCATCTTTCCTGCCGTGTGCGCGATGATCTCATGGCCGTTCTCTAGCTCGACCCGAAACGTCGCGTTTGGCAGGAGTTCCTTCACGACACCGGGAAATTCGAGCGTATCTTCCTTGGCCATGTTGTCTCCATCGTGGTTTTGCCTGCCGACTGCAGGCCGTGCCGTTAAATGCGCCCATCGTTACATTATTTCAAGGGCGTTCTGGCCCTAGATGCGCCATTGTGACCTGTGAGGCGCGTGGGATTTGTTCATCCCAATGCGCGCGGTTGAGAACTGTGCCGTCGACGCGGACACGCGCAATGGCCGCAAGGTCAAGCTCGGCGTAAATCCAGCCGGGCGAATTCAGCGCACCTTCGGCCAGTACACCGGTCTCGGGAAAGCCGAGGTCCGGCGGCCCGAACACCCCGCCGCACCCGATGTTGACGTCAACCGCCTCGGACCAGTCTGCGGTGCCGACTAGTGACGCCATGACCGAAACACACTGGTTTTCGAGCGCGCGTGACATTGCACCGATGCGCACGCGAGAATAGCCCGCAAGCGTTTCGGTGCAGGACGGGACAAGGATCAGATCAGCCTCGGACAACGCTCGACCAAGCAACGGGAATTCGCTGTCGTAGCAAATCAGCACCCCGATGGTCCCGAGCGCGGTTTGAAACAGGGTGAGTGGACCACCGGGGGCCACGTCCCAATCCTCGCGCTCAAAGCGCGTCATGATCTGTTTGTCCTGAACGCCAATTTCTCCGGTCGGAGCAATGAGACGTGCGCGATTCACAGGGCGTCCGTCTGTAACCGCGGCGGGACCAGAGGCGGCAAGGATATGAACTCCAAATTCGGCAGCGAGCTTGGCGTGCACCCCATCAGCCTCGGACAAGCGATCAGACACGGCATAAAGCGATTGCTCAAGATCCGCCGCCACGTTCGCTCCGGCCAGGGTTGCCAGCTCCATCGCGCCGTATTCGGGAAAGACCAAAAGGTCCGCGCCCTGGCCCGCCGCCTGCGCGACCCAGCGGTGCAGTTTGTCTTCATATGCGGCCCAACTCTCGAACCAGTCGAGCGGATAGGCGGCTGCGGCCAGCTTCATCTTGCGGTCTCCCGAGATCAGAGACCCAGACTAGACCACATCGATTGAGGAACGGAACCGCATTCGCACCTTCCCGAACCCGTCTAACGCGCGGTGGTGGGATCGATGACGGTTTTCACCTCGGTGATCGTGTCTGCGGGAAAGCCGCTCAATTCGGCATGTTTACGGATCGATTCTTCGTTGTCGGCAAGATAGATGCAAAACGTCTTGTCGCCCGCGACATAGGAGTGCTGCCATTGCACCTGCCCGGCGAGCTGAGCCAGGGCTTCGTTGGACTTGGCCGCCGCGCCGCAGAGCTCATCACCGCTCATCCCGCCGACACCGGGCAGGTCCCGTTCGATCACGTATTTCTTCATGTCATCCTCCCACTCAAAACGCGATGAGCATGACACAGGCTCCGATTCCCTCCAAAACCGACGGATCAGAGGTCGCGGATCCAGAATTGCAGCGGCTTTTCCGTTTCGCCCTGCTGATCAAGGTCCTTCCAGGCAAACTGCGCGACTGCCCCTGGAAGTGGCGCATATCCCCGCTTGCGCCAAAACGGATCGAGCGGCGCATAACGGGCGGGTCGCAACGGGTGATCCACTGGGCGCTGCACCGCACAAAACGCGACCTTTCTGAAGCCCAAACCCCGCGCATGAGCCTCGCGATGATCAAAGAACGCATGCCCGATGCCCTGTCCGCGATAATCCGAAAGCAGCACGGATTCGGCGCAATAAAAGATGTCACCCAAGTCAAACCCGGAGCCGTCAAAGGCGGCAGCAAAATCATCGGCATGATCGGAAAGAGGTGTGCCCGTCGACGCGCCAACAAGGCGGTCACCGTCGAATGCGCCCACGACAATGGCCGCTTCGCTGTCCCGGTAGGATTGCAGGTAGGCTGTCTCGTAGCTCAGGTCACCATCGTAAATGTAGGGCCAATCCCGAAACACCGCGATCCTGAGCCGCGCGACATCCCCAAGCGCCGTGCCCAGCTTTTCGCCGGTCAGATCCTCGACCGCGATCACGAGACCTGCCGCACCCAATCCGCAAGGTTGTAATATGTGGTGACCCGACTGATCTTGCCGTCCCGAAGATCAAAGAACGACCCTGCCGGCAGGCAATAGCTCTGCCCGCGCGCAATGGGCAGGCCCTCATCAGTTTCCAGATAAGAACCGTTTACGGTGTATTCCGCCGCCGCACGCGTACCGTCAGGCGTTTGAAACACCACCATATTCGTTAGGTTTTCACGGTAACAGCGGGACATGTGGGCGCAAAATGCCGCGAACTTGTCCTTGCCCTGCCGGATCTGCCCTTCATTTACATGATGGGCCACGTCATCGGTCAGACAGTCAAGCATGCTGTCCACGTCGCCCGCGTTAAAGGCCGCGAAATAGGTTTCGATCGTGTTCATCTTGGATCCTGCATTGGCGGGCCCCACCGGTCGGTGAGACGTTGGATGATCTGGTCGCGCGCCTGCCGGTAGCTGACGAGCT
>JBCCVT010000245.1:0-4655 GCA_039195015.1 Pseudomonadota bacterium | reverse complement strand
TGTCCGGTTGTTCCAATATGGCCGGTCCGGTGATTTCGGTGCCGACGGGCAGTGCCAGGCGGTCATAGATCGCGGTGTCGTGCCAGGCATCGTCAAAATGCACGCGGCGCATCCGGGTCGGGGCGACGGTGCCTTCCGTCTCGGGCGCAAGCGTGGCGAGGTCGAACTTGGGTCGGCGCCCGGTGACGGTCGTGCGGAGGTTCAGCACACGCGCCACGCCGTTCTGGAGCAGCCGTCCAAAGGTCGTGCGGTACACATCCTCGAAAGCGGCGCGCACCTGATCCCGGCAGGGCGGCCGGGCGTCGTCGCCGTCGAAGGTCAACGGGACTGGAACCGCCACGGTATGGGTCTGGCCGAGATAGGCCATGTCGAGCTCTAGCGTGACGTCAATCGCATCAAACCGGCCACGGGCCGCTGCCAGCATCGCACGGCCGTCCCTGATATGCGTGCCGAGGAAGCCCGCGAGAACGGTCTTGTCCAGATCGTCCAGACCCATGTTGAGGGTCTGCACGAAATCCTGCCGCATATCCGCAATCACGCAGCCCATGGCCGAGGTCACACCGGGGTAACGCGGCACGATCGCGCGTCCCAGCCCGACCTGCGCCATCATCGCGCCCACATGCAGCGCGCCGCCGCCACCAAAGGGCATGAAGGCGAACCGTTTCGGGTCATGCCCGCGCTCGATCGAGATCAACCGGATCGCACCCGCCATCCGCGCATTGGCCACCGTCAGGATCGCCTCGGCCGCCGCCTCGGTCCCGAGCGACAGCGGCGCACCGACATGGGTGTCGATGGCAGCGCGGGCAGCACCGACATCCAATTGGTCGAGCTTGCCGCCGATCGGGCGATCGGGGTCGATCCGTCCAAGCACGACATTGGCGTCGGTGACGGTCGGGCGGTCATTGCCGAGCCCGTAGGCGACAGGCCCCGGATCAGAGCCCGCGCTTTCCGGGCCGATGTTCAATAGACCGCCCTTGTCGACCCAGGCGATAGATCCGCCCCCGGCGCCGATCGTCGTGATTTCGATCATCGGCGTGCGCACCACCATGCCGAAGTCGATAGCGGTCTGGGGCCCGAGCGTGCTCTGGCCACCGGAGATAAGCGAGACATCAAAGCTGGTGCCGCCCATGTCGCCGGTGATGACATCGTCAAACCCGGCCGTCCGCGCGATGTAGCCGGCAGCGATCACACCCGCAGCCGGGCCCGACAGCGCGGTGCGGATCGGCAGGCGGCAGGCGCCCTCAGCCGTCATGACCCCGCCATTGGATTGCACGATCAGGAATTCTCCGCCAAACCCATTAGTGCTCAATGCGCCCGCGAGCCGGTCGAGATAACCCGACACTTCTGGCTGCAGATAGGCATTGAGCGCCGTGGTCGAGAACCGTTCGAATTCCCGGATCTCGGGCAGGATCTCGGACGAGGCCGAGACATGCGGGTTGGGCCAGATCTCCCGAACCGCGGCGACGGCGGCAGCCTCATTTGCAGGGTTGGCATAGGCGTTGGCGAAGAGGACGGCCACCGCCTCGCATCCCCGGTCCAGCAACACGCGAGCGGCAGCGCGCACCGCGCCCAAATCCACGGGCACGCGAATGGTCCCATCCGCGAGCACGCGCTCGGTCACCTCCAGCCGCAGATCACGCGGCGCAACCGGATCGAAATCCCCGCGCAGCCCCCAGGTGCGCGGCCGGTCACGGCGCCGCATCTCGAGCACGTCGCGAAGACCTTGCGTGGTGATCACCCCGATCCGCGCACCCTTGCGTTCAAGCAGCGCATTGGTGCCTGATGTGGTGCCGTGCACCACGACCGAGACACCGGAGAGATCCGAGACCTGCTGGCGGATGCCGTCCAGAAACCCTGCCGACTGATCCGGACGGGTTGTCGGCACCTTGGCGACATGGGCCGTGCTGTCCGCGGTGTCGAGCACAAACACATCCGTATAGGTGCCGCCAACATCGACACCGATCAATCGCTGCGTCATGGGGCGACCCCGTGCCAGGCCGTACCGTAGAGCCGATCGGCCTCTGCCGCGCTCAGATAGCCCTGGCGTACATCAGCGGCCACGCGGTCCGGTGCGCGATGATCGGGCGGGCCATAGCCGCCGCCTCCCGGCGTCTCAAGCCGGACCGCCTGCCCTTGCGCCAGCCGGATGCCGCGCATCTTCGACGCAAGCGGCGGAATGTGCCAGCCATCCGCCTGTTCATAGCAGAAGGCATTCATTGCAGCCGGCGCACCGCCGGCCACGCCTTGCGGCGCAAAACGGCCACGTTCGCCGAACAGGAATGCCTCGGCACCGTTTTCCTCAAGCACCTCGATTTCGTAGATCGCGCCGAGCCCGCCCCGATGCGCCCCGGCGCCGGCGCTGTCGGGCCGCAGCGCCCATTGCCGGAACATCACAGGATACGCGGCCTCCAGGATCTCCATCGGCGGGATCGTCGCCGTCGAGATCGGTGCATTGCCATGGTTCAGCCCGTCGGTTTCGATCGATCCGCCATGACCGCCGCCGTAGAAGCTGAACATCACCCAAGGCTGTCCGTTCGACCGCTTGCCGGCAATCGACAGCGCATTGATGGTGCCATAGGCATTTGCAACCACGCGGTCCGGCGCGGCTTGCGCGGCGGCCGAAAAGATCACGTCGATCATGCGCAGGATCGTTTCGGTGTAACCGCCGACCGGAGCGGGAAATTCCGCAGCAAGCAGCGAACCAGATGGGATGCGAACCTCGACCGGGCGCATGACGCCGGCATTGGCGGGAAGGCCCGGAAAAATGTGCTTGATCGCGACATAGGCCGTGGCCACTGCGGTCGGCAGTGCGATGTTGACCGGACCAGCGCAGCGCGGCGCCGTGCCGTCGAAATCCAGCACCATGCGATCACCCCTGATCTCGAGCGCCACGCGGATCGCCAGCGCGACGTCCGAGATGCCGTCATTGTCGAGGAAATCCTCTGCCTCCCACCGGCCATCAGGCAGTCCGGAGAGCTCGGCGCGCATCAGCGCCTCGGCCCGGTGACCCAGCGCATCAAGCGCCTGTCGCACGACATCCGCGCCGTATTCATCCAGCAAGGCATCCATTCTCCGAACGCCGAGATCAAGTGCACCAAGCTGGCCGTTCAGATCCCCCATGGCCGACTGCGGCAGACGGGTGTTGCGCATCAGGATGTCGACGATGTCCTGGTTGATCTGTCCGGCACGGGCCAGCCGGACAGGCGGCAGGACAAACGCCTCCTGAAACGCATCGGTCGCGGCCGGATTATAGTTCCCGGGCACGGCCCCGCCCACATCGTGCCAGTGCCCAACCGAGGCGAGGTAGCAAAAGAGCCTACCGTCGCGAAAATAGGGCCGTACGAGACGCATGTCGCTCAGATGCGTTCCGCCCATATGCGCGTCGTTGAAAACGTAGATATCGCCGTCGGTCAGATCGCCGTCGCGCGCAGCCTTCTCGATCACGGCCTTGACGGCAAATGACATAACCCCCACAAAGATCGGCAGTCCGCTTTTGCCTTGCACCAGCGTGTCGCCGGTTTCAGCATGGTAGAGGCCATGGCTTGCATCGTGCGCCTCGGCAATGATCGGGTTGAAGGCGGCGCGAAACAAGGTAGCGTCCATCTCATCCGCGATCTGCTCCATCCGGCCAGCCAGAACCGCCAGGGTGATCGGGTCGATTGGGTCGCTCATCATCTGTCCTCGGACTGGTCCTGCTGTTGCGGATTGCGTCATGTGCGCGCCCGTATGCCTGGGTTAGCGCAGCGCAAAGCAACAAATTCAGTATTACATATAATACAAGTAACAGCCGATGCAAAATACTGCTTTTGCGCCGCACCACGCGACAACTCCTTGCTTTTGCAGGGTCTGACGCTAAGGTCCGATCAGGAGATGAGGGAGAAACTGGTGCAGCAGCGGGCCATGGCAACACCCCCCGAAGGCGGCAAGGCGCGCCGGGTGTATCTGTTGCTGCGCGATGAGATCGCCAATGGCATCCATCCCGACCGGTCGCTTTTGCCGGCAGAGCAGCGCCTTGCGGAAACCTTTGGTGTGTCCCGAGTGACCGTGCGGCGCGCACTTGATGCGCTGTCTGCGGACGGGCTGATCGAACGGCGCGCAGGCAGCGGCACGATGGTGCGCCACCGCCACCAAAGCGATGGCCAGATCGCGGCCGACTTCACCACTCTGATGCCGCAGCTTGTTGAGATGGGCCAGCAGACGACGGCGCGGCTCTTGTCCTTTGCATATGCGCCTGCGCCCCACGCGGTGGCGGAGGCGATGGGGCTTGCGGATGTTGCGCGGATCCAGATCGCCACTCGGGTGCGTCTGGTTGGCGACGTGCCGTTTTCGCACCTTACGACCTACGTGCCTGAGGACATCGCGAGCAATTACAGCGAGGGCGACTTGGCAACGACACCTCTGTTCCAGCTGCTGGAACGCAGTGGCGTGAGGATCGAAGACGCGCATCAATCGGTGTCGGCGACGCTTGCGGCACCGGACGTGGCTGAGGCGTTGAATGTGTCCGTCGGCTCGGCCCTTCTATCTTTGCGCCGGGTGGTCCGCGATGCGGATGGCTGCGGGGTTGAGTACCTCTCGGCGCTCTATCGTCCCGACCTGTTCCGCCTCGATATGGACCTGACGCGCGTCGGCGAAAGCGATGCCCGTCACTGGGAGCC
>JBCCVT010000244.1:0-4657 GCA_039195015.1 Pseudomonadota bacterium | reverse complement strand
TGGTTTGAGGACTGTCTGATTGACTGGGACCCGGCGGCGAATGCGATGGGGTGGCAATGGTCCGCAGGCTCCGGCCCCGACGCAACGCCCTATTTCAGGGTATTCAACCCGGTCACGCAGCTCGACAAATTCGACCCCAACCGAGACTACGTCGGCCGATGGATTGCAGAGGGCCGGTCAAATCCCTCCGACGAAGCTTTGCGCTATTTCGATGCGATCCCGCGCAGCTGGAACATGATGTCGACAGACCGTTATCCGGACCCGATCGTTACCCCGCAAGCGGGTAGAGAGCGTGCACTGGCGGCCTATTCGGTGCGGAATTCTTTATGACTTCTAAACACATCACTGGACGCACGGAATGTGTCAGCCTAGCCTGACAGAAAAAAGGCAAAAAAGAAGAAGGGAGACCGGATGATCCTGACAAGCACGGAAGGCCAGACCAACCTGCCACGCTATTTCGCGCAGGTCTTCAAAATGGCCGAAGGGATGCGGCAAGGTCGCCTAGACGTGGTGCTGCCCGACGGTCGCGTGTTTCGAGCCGAGGGCGCAGGGCCGGGCCCTGTGGCCGAGATGCAGGTCCACAACCCCGATCTCTTTGCACGCCTTCTGCGCGAAGGGGATCTGGGTTTTTGCGACGCATATCTCGATGAATGGTGGAGCACGCCGGACCTTCAGGCCTTCATGGATCTGGTGCATAACGGCAACGAAGTCGTCTATGACGGCTTTCCCGGATTTTCGCTGGTCCGCGCCTTTGAAAAATTCCGCTTCTGGATGCAGCGGAACAATCGAACGCAGGCGCGCAAGAATATCTCTCATCATTACGATCTGGGCAATGCGTTCTACAAATTGTGGCTCGACGACACGATGACCTATTCCAGCGCGATCTTCGAGACCGGGCAGGAGAGCACGGAAAACGCGCAAGCCGCAAAGTACGCCAGCATCGTCGATCAGATGGGCGCGGAACCGGGTGATCATATCCTCGAGATCGGTTGTGGCTGGGGCGGGTTTGCCGAATATGCCGCGCGCGAGCGCGGATTGCGAGTGACAGGCCTTACAATCAGCAAGGAACAGTTCAACTACGCTCAACACCGAATTGATAATGCAGGGCTTTCAGATCTAGTTGATTTCAAGCTGCAGGATTACCGTGATGAGCGTGGCAGCTATGACGGCATCGCGTCGATTGAGATGTTCGAAGCCGTTGGCGAGCGGTATTGGCCGGTCTATTTCGGCACGCTCCGGGACCGTCTGAAACCCGGAGGCAACGCCACGCTGCAAATCATCACAGTCGCGGATCACCGCTGGCAGATCTACAAGCGTGGCGTCGACTTCATTCAGAAGTACATCTTTCCGGGTGGCATGCTTCCCTGTCCTCGGGTTCTGCGAGATCAGGTGGAACGGGCCGGACTGGATGTCGTGCGATCCATCGAATTCGGCAAGAGCTACGACCTGACGCTGCGCCGCTGGCACGAAACCTTCAACGCGAAATGGGACGAGATTCAGTCTCTCGGCTTTGATGAGCGTTTTCGCCGCATGTGGAACTTTTATCTGACCTCATGCGCTTCGACATTTGACAGCGCGGTGTGCGATGTTACGCAGATCACCATCAACCGACCTGCCTGACAAATGCACGACCCCTGTCCATGCCAAACGCCTCCCGACTGATTGCCGCCGTGTCGCTTGCCGTTCTCGCGTTCATTGCCTCGGGGATGGTCATGCCGCTGATGCCCGACGGGATCGATTTCGGCTATTTCACATACATCAACATGGCGCTTGGTCTGGCCTGCGGGTGGATCATCATGGGTTCGCGTGCGGGCAGGGGCGTCACCGCGGCGATCAACAACGGCATCACCGGAACCGCGGCGCTCGTCTTCTGGGCGCTCTTTGTGCAGGGCTGTTACGAGATGTTTCGCAAGGCGATGCAGAACTGGTATGACGGCCCGTTCGAGGCGATCATCGCCGTGTTTCAGATTATGTTTGATTATGCGCTAATTGTGTTTGTGCCGTCCGTGATCCTGACGTTGGTGATTGGCGGTGTGATCTCCGGTCTGGCCACGGAACAGGCCTCGCGCCGCTGGCGATGAGGGGCGGGCGGTGACGGATCTGTTCCTTTACGGTACGCTCCGCCACTTGCCGTTGCTTTGGACGGTTTTGGGCCGCGATGGCGACGCGTCTGATCTGGTTGAGGCGCATCTGCCGCACCATCGCGTCACCTGGGTTCTCGATGAACCGTTTCCAATGATTGCGCGGTCTCCGGACCATGTCGCGCAGGGCATCGTGCTGCTTGGCTTGTCCGATGACGACATGGCGCGCCTCAATTTCTACGAAGGCGGGTTCGACTACACTTTGAGAGAGATGACGGTCACGCAGGCGGATGGAACGCAGCGCCTGGCGCGGCTTTACTTTCCGGATGCAGAGCTTTGGCAGCCGGGATTGGACTGGTCGCTGAGCGAGTGGGCGGCGCGGTGGGGCGCGATTACAGTTGCGGCTGCCGAGGAAGTCATGGGTTACTTCGGCAACCGCGACGCGGCCGACGTCGCACGGATGTTCCCGATGATCCGAACCCGCGCATCAAGCCGTGTCCGTGCCAACCAAGGTAGCTCAGCCTGGGTGCCAAGCGGCAAGGGCGCAGATCAGGTGACCATATACGACCGGCGCCGCGTCCACGCCAACTACTTCGCACTCGATGAGCTGGATCTGAGCTTTGAAAAGTTCGACGGCGAACGCTCCGCCCGGACGAAGCGCGAAGTTTTCGTTCTGCAGGATGCGGCGATCATTCTGCCGTATGATCCGGTGACCGATCGAGTGCTGTTGGTGGAACAGATGCGGAGCGGTCCGCTGGTGCGCGGGGATGACGCAGTCTGGCAGTTGGAAGCCGTGGCAGGGCGCATCGATCCCGGCGAGACACCGGAAGAGGCCGCCCGTCGCGAGGCGCGCGAGGAGGCAGGTCTGGATATCCGTTCGCTCGAGACGGTGGCGGAGGCCTATGCCTCGCCCAGCTGCACGACGGAATACTACTTTATCTACATCGGGATCGCTGATCTGCCCGAAACCGGCGGCGATGGGTACGGGCTCAGCCACGAAACCGAAGACATTCGAACCCTCGTGATGAGTTTCGATCAGCTGATGGAGATGGTGGATCACCTTCACGCCGCCAATGCTCCGTTGGTTCTGGCCGCGCTCTGGTTGGCGCGGGCGCGGGACCGGCTGCGCATGGACGCAACGCGCTGAAATCCCACGCGACGGGGACCCAGAGGACGGGTTGAGGTGCCTTGCCGCCGGGGGTACACGTGTTCGAACAGAACGACCAAGGGGGCATCATGCGCATCGCACGCGATCTGGCCGACGCAGTTGGCAACACTCCTCTCATTCGGCTGCGCCGCGCGAGCGAGGAAACCGGCTGCGAGATCCTCGGCAAGGCGGAGTTCCTGAACCCCGGCCAGTCGGTCAAGGATCGCGCCGCGCTTTACATCATCCGCGAGGCGATGCGCCGGGGAGAGCTGCGCCCGGGTGGTACGATCGTGGAAGGCACCGCTGGCAATACCGGGATCGGTCTTGCGCTTGTCGGTGCATCGATGGGGTTCAAAACTGTGATCGTGATCCCCGAAACGCAGTCTGAAGAAAAGAAAGATATGTTGCGTCTCGCTGGTGCCGAATTGGTCCAAGTTCCCGCAGCGCCCTATCGGAACCTGAACAATTTTGTCCATTATTCCGAACGTTTGGCAGCTGAGCTGAACGAAAAGGAGCCAAACGGCGCGATCTGGGCCAATCAGTTCGACAATGTCGCGAACCGGCTCGCTCATGTGGAGACCACCGGGCCTGAGATCTGGGAACAAACCGGCGGAAAGGTCGATGGCTTTTCCTGTGCGGTGGGGTCGGGCGGCACAATCGCAGGCATCGCCGAGGTCCTGCAGCCCAAAGGCGTCAAGATCGCGCTGGCAGACCCGATGGGGGCAGCGCTCTATTCCTACTACACCACCGGTGAGCTGGCGACCGAGGGCGGATCGATCGCGGAAGGCATTGGTCAAGTGCGCATTACCAAGAACCTCGAAGGCTTCAAACCCGATTTGGCCTATCAGATCCCCGATGCCGAAGCTCTGCCGATCGTTTTCGATCTGCTGCGCGAGGAAGGCCTGGTTCTGGGTGGCTCATCCGGCATCAACATCACTGGCGCCATCCGTCTTGCGCGCGAGCTGGGCCCGGGCCATACCATCGTGACGATCCTTTGCGACTATGGCACGCGCTATCAGTCAAAGCTCTTTAACCCCGATTTTCTGCGGGAAAAGGATCTACCGGTGCCGGAATGGATGACAGCCGGTCCGGCCACCATTCCGGGCGTGTTTGTCGACATCTGATGCAACGGGGTTTGGGTCTTCTGAACAGCTTGCCGCGGATACTTACTGCGCTTGCCCTGCTGCTGATGCTGGCGGGCACGGCACATGCGCAGCTGACGCAAGAGCAGACCGAATACTACGACGCTTGGCTGGTCACCGCCGAGCGGGCCGAGGCGGCGATCGAGGCCGGGCGTGCCTCGAATGCCGCTTTGGAGGACCTGCGCAGCCAGATCGTCAGCTATCGGCAGGGATTTCTGGAGGCGCGAGACCGGAACTCCGCACGCATCGCGACGGTGCAGTCGCAGCTTGATGCCCTTGGTCCGCCG
>JBCCVT010000243.1:0-4674 GCA_039195015.1 Pseudomonadota bacterium | reverse complement strand
TCAATCCTGATCTTGTTGGATCATGTGCTCATGCAGGGACGCGATCTGCAGCCAAAGGAACAAGAACAGCGCAATCGGAAAGCCGAAGGTCTCGATCTTGACCCAAAGATCCGTCGACATCGTTCGCCAGATGATCTCGTTCGCGACCCCGAGCGCCGCAAACATCAGGCACAGGCGGCGCGTCAGGATCATCCAACCTTCATGTTTCATCGGCATCGCCTCGTCCAGCACATAGGCCAGATACGAGCGTTTCCGCAAAAGCCCGATCCCAAGGATGGCCGCGAAGACTCCATAGACGATCGTGGTTTTCATCTTGAAAAACCGCTCGTCATTGAACCAGGCGGTCAGGGCACCGAAGAAAATCACCATGAAGGCCGTAAAGATCTGCAAGCGGCTCAGTTTCCCGCTCAACGCCCAGAGCGCACCCATCGCTGCCAGAAGGATCGGAACAAAGACAAGCGTTGCGACGATGAAACCGGAGTATTCCACGCCCTGCCATTCAAAGGTCTGATCCCGCAACCGCAGGTAAATCAGAAAGAATACCACGGTCGGGCCAAGTTCGAGCACCTGCTTGAGGACGCCGTTGATCTCCTTGGAGCTGTCGCTCTCTGCCATGTCTTCTCCTCATCAACCCAATTCAACGATCACCGCGCCAAGGGCGATCAGAGCCATCAATGCGATCCGCCGCGGTCCAACGGTTTCCTTTAACACCAGCCAACCGATCAATGCCGCGAAAACCGTCGACGTTTCGCGTAAGACGGCCGCTTCACCCACCTTGTCAAGCCGCGTTGCCAGCATGACCGAGCCAAAGCTGCCAAACGCGATCCACGCGCCCAAAAAGCCACGCGCAAGCAAGGGCCCGGTCGCAGGCCGATTGATCATGTTGCGCCACCGCAGCAGGGCGATCACCGGAAAATCTATGGACGTGATGACAAAAAACCATGCCAGGAAGGTAAAAGGATCGGGCGTGTAGCGTATGCCATATGCGTCATATGTGGTGTAGACCGCGACCAGAATGCCGGTGGCAAAGGCCAACCACAGCGCTGGAACGAGGGTCTCGCGCCCGATATCGATATGGATCAGGTTGTAGACGGCGAGCCCGAAGATGCCCGCCAGCAGGACCGCGACGCCGGCCCATTGGGCGATGGTGAACGTCTCGCCAAAGATCAACCATGCCCCGATCACCGTGATCAAAGGCCCGGTGCCGCGCACGACCGGATAGACGACGGTGAAGGCGCCCCTCTCATAAGCCAGTGCCATGCCGACCTTGTAGACGAAATGGATGACAAGCGCGCCCATCAGGATGTACCAGGCGGGGCCTTCGGGCCAGGGCACGGCAAACACTGCGACCGGCAAGGCCAGCACAAAAAGCCAGATGTCGATCGCGCCACGGGTCAGCCAGGGGTCGTGGCGCCCTTTCTGCAAGGCCCCGAACGCAGCATGGAGGAACGCTGCAATCAACGCCAGCATCAGGGCGAGGCGGCGGCCGTCCTCGGTGCCGTCGAGCGAAACGATCCAGTCGCTCAGCACGACCGGCTTGCCCCGCGGTGTCGTGCTGATATCACCCGGTCAGCCTTCCAGCCCCGTCAACGCGGCGGCAAACTCCTCGGGGTCGAAGGGCGCAAGGTCGTCGATCTGTTCTCCGACACCAATGGCGTGGATCGGCAGACCGAACCGGTCGGCCAGCGCGACGAGGACACCGCCCTTGGCCGTGCCGTCGAGCTTGGTCATCACCAGTCCGGAGACATCAGAGATCTTCTTGAAGATGTCGACCTGGCTTAACGCGTTCTGTCCCGTGGTCGCGTCCAGCACCAAGAGCGTATTATGGGGTGCGGTTTCGTCCTTCTTGCGGATCACGCGGACGATCTTGGCCAGTTCTTCCATCAGATCCGCGCGGTTCTGCAAGCGGCCCGCCGTATCGATCATAAGGAGGTCCGCTCCGTCTTGCTGCGCGCGGGTCATCGCGTCGAAGGCAAGGCTCGCCGGATCTGAACCTTCAGGCGCGGTCAGCACCGGCACACCTGCACGATCGCCCCAGACCTGCAGTTGTTCGACAGCGGCAGCGCGAAAGGTGTCGCCTGCCGCAATCACGACTTTTTTCCCGGCCGCGCGGAACTGGCTCGCCAGCTTGCCGATGGTGGTGGTCTTGCCTGAGCCATTCACACCGACCACCAGAACCACCTGCGGACGGCGGGGATAGAGAGGCAGAGGTTTCGCCACCGGTTCCATGATCCGCGCGATTTCAGTTGCCAGGAGTTCCCGGATTTCGCGGCTTGAAACACGGCGGCCCATCCGCCCCTCTGCCAGGTTTGCGGTCACACGCAAGGCGGTGTCGACGCCCATATCGGCGGTGATCAGCAGCTCTTCGAGCTGTTCGAGCATGTCATCATCCAGCGCGCGTCGTGCCACGGGCTGCGCACTGCCCCGGCCAAAGAGACGGCCCAGCAGACCGCTGCCTGCAGGCTCGGAACCGGGATCGGGGATCTCAATTGGCGCGAGATCGGGTTGCGGCGGCTCATCGGGGACCGGATCTGGCGTATCAGGTATTTCCTGCGGCATCGGCTCGGGGGCCAACTCGGGCGGTGCGACCGGCGCGGGCGTTGGCTCTTCGGGCACGGGCTCGGGTACCGGCGTGGGTTCGGGCGCCGGTGTTGGATCTGGCGTTGGCTCGGGCTCTGGCAGTGGGTCCGGCTCGGGTGTCGGATCCGGAGCAGGCTCGGGATCGACCGGCTGCGGAGCTTCAGGCGTCGGGCTGGGCGCCGGCGTTTCCACTGGCGGATCAGCCGGATCCACCGTACCGCCATCTTCAACAATCGCGTCGAGTCCTTCCTCGAGTTTCGAAGAGGATTTGAACATCCGTTCGCGCAGTTTCTTGAAGAATGCCATGGGGATCTCCGCGTGCCTGACCTTGACCTAATGCGGATCGAAACTGGATGAAAGGGCCTAAAACGGAGACTGCCGCAACGCTCGTGTCACAGTCAGCAACCTCGATGACGTTCTTTTCCAACCTCGTACCGAGCCGCAAAATGGACCTTTGTCAGTACGGATGGGTGCGGCCGTCCCAGGTTTCAAAGCAGCCCGATGTTTCGGGCCCAAGTGCTTCGAAGCGCGCGGCAAGTCCGGCCGCCGCCACTTCGACGCTGATGTCCGCCGACGCGCCACCCATATCCGTGCGGACCCAACCGGGATGGTAAACACCGACCGAGATCCCCTCACCAGCCAGATCCGACGCCAGATTCCGGCCGAGGTTCAGCACCGCCGCCTTGGATGCGCGGTAGATATAGCTGCCGCCCGGTGCGCGGGTATGTGAGGCCATTTGTGACGATAGAATCCCGATCCGGGCGGGTTCCGCGCGCCGCAGAGCAGGAAGGCAGGATTGAACAGTGAGGAAAACACCGGTGACATTGGCGGCAAAACTTTGCGCCCAAAGCTCGGCTGGATAGCCGGTGTCAAGCGATTGACCTTTGTCATAATACACCCCGGCATTACAGATCAGCAGGTCGATCGGCGTATCGCCCAGACGATGCACCAGCGCTGCGTGCGAGGCCGGATCGGTCACATCCAGTATCACGCCAGTGCTGCCGTCACGGGACGTCCCGATCACGCTGTCGCCGTTTGTGGTGTAGAACTCGGCCAGCGCCGCTCCGATGCCTCGATTGGCACCGGTGATCAGCACTCGCATGGATCAGTTGGCCTTACGGGTCGGCAAAAAGGGCAGAGGAGCCACGGGTATGCCATCTTCGATTAGCGCTTTCGCCTCGTCGGGGCGCGCTTCACCGTGAATGGCGCGCTCGGGCTGGTCTCCACTGTGCATCGCACGGGCCTCAGAAGCGAAATTTGTACCGACATAGTCTGAATTCGCCTCGATATGGTTGCGCAACTTGGCAAGTTTTTCCTGCAGAGGGTTTTCCGGCTCGCTCAGCGCCGGAACCTTTTCCGCCCCTTTGCGCGAAGACGTCACGCGCGGCGTCATCATGTCCTTTTCCACCCGGTCGGACCCGCAGACGACACAGCATACCATGCCCGTTTTGGACAATTTTTCATACGCATCCGCGGACTGAAACCAGCTGTCGAACTTGTGGCCTTTGTGGCATTTCAAAGCATATTGGATCATGTGACGCCCATATTTACCGGGTGGCGATTAAATATCGATGACCCGGCCAAGTTCAAGGGCACGCGAGATTTCAGCGCAAGGCCTTCGCGTCGAACTGTTGCAACATCCGCGCCAACTCCGGCTCGCACACTTTCGTTGCCGCCTTTTTGGGCGTGAACCACTTGCGCTTGCGTTCCTTGCGCTCTGGGAAGTCCCGCGCCAGCTTGTCCACCCGCACCGGGTAAACCAGCACGACACAAGGGATATCCGGCTCCTGATCCAATTCCTTGATGTAGGAAAAGAGCCCCAGGCATAAGTCGCTGGCGCGTCCTGTGACACCAGCCTCCTCCCACGCTTCCTGGGCGGCCATCTGGGCAGGCGTCCGGCCAGGCATCGGCCACCCTTTGGGCGTGATCCAGCGGCCCGAGTTCCGCGACGTCACGAGCAGAACCTCGCTTTTGCTCTGCCGAACCCGGTAACAGAGCGCCGAAAACTGCGTGCGCAGATCGGTCTTGCGCGCAACCGGTACCGTCAATGGCATCTGCTTGATTAACACAGGGGTCGCCCCTTATTCCCTACTC
>JBCCVT010000242.1:0-4690 GCA_039195015.1 Pseudomonadota bacterium | reverse complement strand
CGGTTCGGCCAGTCGACGATCAGCGGCAGATCGACCGTGCCCGACCTGGGCGCCAGTTGCCCTGAGACATCCGCCACATAGCTTTTGCGCGCCTGCCGCTTTTCGAACTGCAGCGACAGATGTCGCTGCGCGTGCGGCGTCATGGCAAAGACCATCACGCCGGAGGTGTCGCGATCAAGCCGATGCACCAGCAGCACATCCGGGAACACGGCTTGGAGCCGCGCGAGCAGGCAGTCGGCCAGATGTGCGCCCTTGCCCGGCACGCTCAGCAGGCCCGCCGGTTTGTTCACCGCGAGGATCTGCGCGTCTTCGTGCAGGATGTCGAGCGGATCCTGCGGGGGGTTGTAGTCGGATGCTGCCGCCATGGGGCTGTGCCTGACCGCTGCGCAACCTGACGTCAAGCTTGCCCTTGCGCACGGGCTGCGGAAAGCTGGGCGCAAATGAGGAACCCGGCCATGCACCCCACGATCGAACGCGCGCTCACCATCGTCGCATCGGGAGATCACGACCAGATCGCCACGCTGCTGGCTGAGGATGTGACCTTCAAACCCCCCACCTATTACGCCACCTGGACCGGGCGCGAACCGGTGGCCGCCGTTCTGGGCCATGTCGGTGCGGTGTTCCAGGATTTCCGCTATCGCCGCGTGATGGGCGCGGATCTGGACTGGGCGCTGGAATTCGAATGCAAGGTCGGGGATCTTGACGCGGTGGGGGTCGACCTTTTGACCCTGAACGACGAGGGGCTGATCGCGACATTCGAGGTGGCGATGCGCCCGATCAAGACGATCTCGGCGCTGCGCGAGGCGATGAATGCGCGGGTGATGAAAGATCCCCGGTTCCTCGCCTACAAGTCCGCCTTGCGCCAGGGATAGACAGCGCCCGGCATTGCCAGCGGGATCAAACCCTGGCGCGCATCGACCGGACCATCGAGACCGAATAGAGAACCAGGGCCGCCCAGATCATCGGAAAGGCGATCATGCGGGCCGGGTCGATCTGCTCTCCGAAGACGAAGACGGCAACGAGGAAGATCATCGTGGGGGCGATGTATTGCAGGATCCCGATGGTCGAGAGCCGCAGGAGCTTGGCTCCGTTGGCGTAGAGGATCAGCGGCACCGCCGTGACGACGCCGCAGCCCAGAAGCCAGAGGGTATCGTCACCGCCGAAATGCCCTTCGCCCGTGGTCCCGAGCCAGACCACATAAAGCAGGGCCGGACCGAGGAGGATCAGCACCTCGAGCAGGAACCCCTGATTTGGACCGATGGGCAGGGATTTCTTGGCCAGCGCGTAAAAGCCCCATGACAGCATCAGGCCAAAGGCCGCCCAGGGCAGCGTTCCCGAGAAGAAGACAAGCACCAGCACCGCGGCGGTCGCGAGCGCAATCGCGACCTTCTGCAACGTGGTTGGGCGTTCCCCCAGCAACACCGCGCCCAGCAAGATAATGAACAGCGGGTTGATGTAGTATCCAAGGGCGGCATCCACCGTCCGGTCGACCGAGATCGCCCAGACATAAATCGCCCAGTTGGAGGTGATCAGCGTGGCCGTCACCGCCCCCATCGCCAGGGTGCGCGGGCTGCGCAGCGCGGCCCTGAGATCGGCCGTTCGTCCGAGGATCACCAGCAGAAGGCCCGCAATCGGCACCGACCAGATGATGCGGTGGGCAACCACTTCGAACGGCGACATATGCGACAGGGCCTTGATGTAGAGCGGCAGGAACCCCCAGAGGAAATAGGCCCCGACCGCGAAGGCCAGGCCTTGCGGGGTGTCGCGGTTTTCAGCCTCGGGAGACATGACGGCCATTGCTATTCGGTCCTTCCAGTCGCGCGTTTATGCCACGGCGCACCGTGCGCGAAACCTGCAATCTCGTGACGGGGCGCATCACGTTTCGTGATGAAAGGGCGGAGGTTCACAGGTGGCCACCCGGCGCATGCTGGCCGGGGCCTGCCCATGCGCGGATCAGCCGTGAATTGCGCCGGGGCACGGCGCAGCGCCATCATGGGGCATCGCTGACGCCACGCCGGAGCGAACCTGTGACACGCGTTCTGGGCCTGACGGCGCTGCGCCGTTTCTGCGAGGTATGTGCACTTGTCCGCATCATCGGACCGTGACCCAGCTGACCGGGTCGGATGCGCATCAGGACGCGCGGCCCATGGTGATCACAGTCGGGGTGGCGCTTGTGGTTGCGGGGTCCGCGATGGCGGGCGGTCAGACGGCGGAGACGACCGGGCGCAGACCCGGTCGCCCGTGGTCGTTCAGGCTTTTACGCGTTCCGATTTCGGGTCGTACATCGGGCGCAGGGAGGCGTCGGCCGCAACGCGGGTCCCGGCCACGTCGATCTCGTAGGTCGAGGCCAGAACCTCGGCCGCGGTTTCGCCCGGACAGGGCACATAGCCCAACCCCATCGCGCCGCCCAGGTGGTGGCCATAGGCGCCCGAGCTCAGATAGCCGACGATCTCGCCGTTTCGGAGCACCGGTTCGTTGTGATAGAGCAGCGGCTCGGGATCGGTCAGCCGGAACTGCAAGAGGCGGGATTGCAGGCCCTGTTCCTTTTTGCGCAGCACCGCGTCGCGGCCGATGAAGTCCGGTTTGTCGGTCTTCACGGCAAAGCCCAGCCCGGCTTCGAGCACGTGGTCTTCGGCGGTGATGTCGTGGCCGAAATGGCGAAAACCCTTTTCGATGCGGCAGGTGTCCATCATGTGCATGCCGCAGAGTTTCAGGCCCAGATCCTGCCCCGCCGCGTGCAGCACTTCGAACGCGTGCGCGGCCATGTCCGAGGAGATATAGACCTCCCACCCGAGCTCACCGACATAGGTGACGCGATGGACGCGGGCGAGGCCCATACCCAGCTCGACCTCCTGCGCGGTGCCAAAGGGGTTCGTGTTGTTCGAGAAGTCTCCGGTCGAGACCTTTTGCAGAAGGTCGCGCGCCCTGGGGCCCATGACGGCCAGAACGCCTTCGCCCGCCGTGACGTCGGTGATCACAACGTTGAAACCATCCGCGTGGCGGCGCATCCAGGTCTCATCGGCAAGGCGCGTCGCGGCGGGGGTGATGACCAGATAGGCGGTCTCGGAGAGGCGGGTGACGGTCACATCCGCCTCGATCCCGCCGTTGGGGTTCAGGAACTGCGTGTAGACGATCTTGCCCACGGCGACGTCGTACTGGCCGCCGCCGACGTGGTTCATGAACGCGGTTGCATCGGGGCCTTCGACGCGGATCTTGCCGAAGGAAGACATGTCATACATGCCGACGCCGCTGCGGATCGCGGCGTGTTCTTCGGCCACGTTGTCAAAGAAGGTCTGGCGTTTCCAGCTATAGTCATAGGTCGCGTTCTGGCCCGGACGGGCGAACCAGTTGGCGCGCTCCCACCCGGCAAGCTCGCCAAAGACCGCGCCTTGGGCCTTGAGATGTTCGTGGAAGGGCGTGCGCCGCACCCCGCGCGAGGTCGCTTTCTGGCGGAACGGGAAATGGTCGGCGTAAAGCAGGCCCAGCGTTTCCGATGCGCGGTCGACCAGATAGCTTTTGTTGCCCTGGAAGGGCTGCATGCGCAAGATGTCCACATCGCCCAAATCGAACGGTTTCTGGCCATCCTGCATCCATTGTGCAAGCGCCATGCCCGCGCCGCCGGCCGACTGGATGCCGATCGAGTTGAACCCTGCCGCGACCCAGACATTGTCCATCTCGGGCGCAAGGCCGAGGTGGTAGGCGTCGTCGGGGGTGAAACTTTCTGGGCCATTGAAAAAGGTGTGGATCCCGGCCTCGGCCAGCATCGGCAGCCGGTTGCAGGCGGCTTCGAGGATGGGTTCGAAATGGTCGAAATCCTCGGGCAGCTGGTCAAACTCAAAGTCCTTGGGGATGCCATCCATGCCCCAGGGTTTCGATTTCGGCTCGAACGCGCCGAGCAGGATTTTCCCCGCATCCTCCTTGTAATAGGCGCATTCATCCGGCACGCGGAGAACCGGCATCTGGGTCAGGCCCGCGATGCCTTCGGTCACGATATAGAAATGCTCGCAGGCCTGCAGGGGCACGTTGATGCCGGCCATCTTGCCGACCTCGCGGCCCCACATGCCGGCGCAGTTGACGACCATGTCACAGGCGATGTGGCCCTGGCTGCCATCCTCGGCCACCCAGTCGACACCGGTGATGCGGCGGCCCTGGCGGGCAAAGCCCTGCACCGCGACCCGTTCCTGCACGCGCGCGCCGCGCTGGCGGGCGCCCTTGGCCAGCGCCAGCGCGATGTTGGCCGGATCCCCCTGCCCGTCCAGCGGTAGCCAGACGCCTGCTGTGACCCCGTCGATATTGAGATGCTCATAGCGGGTCTTGACCTCGGTGGGCGAGATCTCTTCGACCTCGACACCAAAAGCGCGGGCCATCGCAGCCTGGCGAAAGATCTCCTCGCGCCGTTCTTCGGTGAGCGCCACGGTGATCGAGCCGCAGCGCTTGAACCCGGTGGCGACCCCGGTTTCACCTTCGAGATCGCCGTAAAGCTCCTGGCTGTATTTGGCGAGCTTGGTCATGTTCGCGGTTGCGCGCAGCTGCGCGATCAATCCGGCGGCATGCCAGGTTGTGCCCGAGGTCAGCTGCTTGCGTTCCAGCAGCACAACGTCGGTCCAGCCGAGTTTCGTCAGGTGATACGCGACCGAGCAGCCAATGACGCCGCCGCCGACGATGACGACTCGGGCCTTGGAGGGAAGAT
>JBCCVT010000241.1:0-4704 GCA_039195015.1 Pseudomonadota bacterium | reverse complement strand
TCGCGCCTTTTGTGCCGTCTGTGGCAGCACTATCGGAGCAATTGACGATGATCCGGTCGTGGCGCTCGTCACCGGAGTGTTCGACGACCCAAACCATCCGCAATTGGTGCCGCAAGGGCATTCCTTTGTCGCGAAGCGGCCAAAATGGTGGTCGATCCGGATCAAGTGAGACATCCTGGCACGTGCGCACACTGCCTGCTTGCGTCGTTTCGAAAGCAACGCTCTACAGCAATCCACCGGGCCAGCATCACGTGTTGGCAGACCCAACTTTGTGTCGCGTCTTGCCGTTGTCTCCCGGCGCAGGAACAATGATTGCGCGCGCCACCGGATAGCGCTGAAGAACGACAACCTGTGTGGCGCCATCCCCCGTGCCAAAGCCGCTCCATCCATGAAACGCAAATCGACCCAAGGACTGATCGAGCCAAGCCCAAAACCTTTGGATCGGATCGGGAGCAACGACAAACGCAAAACGAGGCTTTTGCAATCGATCTTGGGCGGAGGTTACGCTGGACTGAAAAGGCAAATCTCATCTCCTGCTTCGGATGGGTCTACTATTTGAATCGGAGTGGCCGCGCGACTTCCATTAAAAGATGCACCACGCCAGATCAGGTCTGCTCCGCGCGTCAGGACCACGCGCCCTTCGTCGAACGGGTTGGTGGACAGATCAGCGACCCCATCGCTCCCATTCCAATGACCCAGGCAGTACGTGCTGGCGAAATGGGCCGCGAGCGCGGCGCGTTCGGCTTTCCCGGTCTCGAGCGCCTTGATCAGCGCGGCGGATGACGAAGAGGCTGCGGACCCGAACCCAAGCAGGAACACCGTCTCGCTTTCGATGAGCACGCCAGTTTGGCCCGCGCAGGTGATCCGCCGACCACGCAAGCCAGCACCGGGCATCGGCCGCCAGAGTTCGCGATGCTCGGCCAGAACGCCATCTTCGATCAGCATCCCATCCGCGCGAAATGACATCGCACCGATATCGGCTCCGCTCTGCTCGCCGTGCCAGTTGACGTCGCGGTGCCAGGTGCACCGGTCCTCTGAGACCGAGATGCGACCGGCAAACCCTTCGGCCTGCATGACTTTGACCAACTCCTCAGGCGACAGATCGGCAAGACAGGCGCGTTCGGAAAGCTCGGGCCGCTCCGACGGAACACGAATATCCACGAATAAGGCGCCCGCTTGAAGCCAATGCACCCGCGTGTCGTGATCCTCGAGCCCGGGCGCTTTGATCCAGTCGCGGCACCAATGCCCCTGCAGATCACCGACAGTGATCAAGCCGCCGCTTTCGTGTAGTTGCGCATCGCGGCGACGATCTCATCCGTCGACATGACTGCACCGGACTGCAGATACTCCATCGCGTTCAACGAGGCCTGATGCGCCTCGGGCGAAGTGCCGCCCACGCTGTCGGACACGACACGGCAATAGTAGTCATGCTGGTGCCCATCAACAAACGTATAGTGGACGCAGACATCCGTCATGCCGCCGATCATGATCAGTGTCTCGGCCTTGAGACCCTTAAGCAGAATCTCGGTTTCAGTCCCGAAAAAGCAGGAATAGCGCCGCTTGTGGACAAAATAGTCGCTCGGGCGCATGTCCATCTCTTCGACGGCGACCGGCGTGCCGGGCTCACCCTCCATGCAATGGATGCCTTCGGAGCCGTCGAGCTCGCGCCCGTAATCCACGCGGTCACGACGGTGGATTTCCTGGAAGAAGATGACTGGCATGTTCATGTCATGCGCCGCGTCGATGACCTTGCGCGCCCGGCGCATGTTGTCGGCGTAGCCCAGCATGTGCGGGATCCCTCCGTCGCCGTCCAGAAATGCACCCTTCTGGATGTCGATGACCATCAGCACCACGTTGCCGACAAGCGTTGGTTGGCGGGACATAGCCTGTTCCTTTCCTATGACTTCGATTGGTCCGCCCCCATGAGGCGCGGCAGATCTCCGAACCGGGCGACCATCGAAAACACGGCGACCGACACCAGAATGAAGGTGATCGCAGCCACAGCCATGGTCGGCGTGAACCCGTTCCGGAGCGAATTGAAGATTTGCAGTGTTACCGTCGAATAGGCCGAGCTTGAAACGAAAAACATAACGATGAATTCGTTGAAGCTCAGCACCAGCGCAAAGAAGAAACCCGAGGCCGTGTAGGGCACCATCTGCGGCAGCACGATCGTGCGGAAGGTGACGGCTTCGGTCGCGCCCATGGTTGCGGCGGCGTCCAGATGCGCCTTGTCGATCGATTGCAGACCGATTGAGATTGTCACCAGCGGCAAGGCCAGAAACAGGACCGCGTGGCTGATGATGCCCGACCAGATCTGGCCGAGCCCGCCGCCAAAACCCCAGAAAAACCCAAGCCCCACGCCAAAGACGATGGGTGGCAGTGCGAAGGGCATCGCCCCTAGCCCGGCCAGCAGTTTGGAGGCCTGCCCGCCCTGTTTCCAGATTCCATAAGCCAGCGGCCACGCCACAAGAACCGCCAGCGCCGCGCTGCCAATGGCAATAATTGCCGAATTGAACATGGCCCCGCGCCAGACTGGCTCTTCCAGAAAGAACTCGGCAAAACGGCTCAGCGTCGGGTCCTTGGGCGGGAAAAGCATCGACCGCCCTCCGTTCAGCGCGGCCGCGCTGACCACCACAATCGGCAAAAGCAGAACGACAGCAGAGAGCCCCATGAACAGGCGCGCGAAAATGCTCATGTCGCCGTTCTCCTGCGGTTGACGAGAATTTGCCCCAGACACAGACAGATGCCACCGGTGACCAGCAACACCACCGCCTGCGCAGCACCAAAGGGGGCATTCAGGGTCGATCCGCGCACGGCCTCGTAGACCGAGATCGCAAGGGTCTGTTTAGACGGATCCGCGAAGACTGTGACTGACACATATGTACCCAGAAGAAAGACAAAGAGCAGAAACAGCGTTCCGATCAGGGGCATGCGCACCGATGGCAGCACGACAGTGCGCACCACCGTCCAGGGCCCCGCCCCCATGGTCCGCGCAGCTTCAACAGTTGACTGATCCAGGCGCGAAAGCGCCGGGTACAGCAGGATTACGGCATAAGGCCACACAAGATAGGACATCGTCAGGATCGTCGCCGGGACCGAGGTCTTGAACTTGATGTCCCGCGGATTGGCCAGGCCCCATCCGCGCAGGGTGTCGAACCACCCGACCTCTTTCAACCACGCGGTCACCCCGGTTTCACGCAACAGCATCGGCAGACCGGACCGGTTCGACAGCAAAATGTCCCAGCCCATGACAATGAAGACTTCGGACAGCGACATCGTCGCCAACAGGAACACCAGCCACTTGCTTTGCGCCGCGCGTGACAGGCGGGTGAGAAAATAGGTGAAGGGAAAGGCCGTGATCACCGCAAGAACGGATGCGATCACCGCGTAGTAGAGCGAATACCAGAGCTTGTTGAGGTAGAGAAACGTCGTGCTTGCGGGCCAGTCGGCACCAACGAAGAAACGGATGTAGTTGTCGGGGGTAAAGGCCCATTCCCAAGCTGCGCCTTCGATCTTCTGGCCGAACGAAATGGCGATGACCAAACCGAAAGGGACCACGCAAAAGGTCAGTATAAGCGCCCACAAGACCAGCGGCCTCAGCGCTGGGAGAACCGTCACGGGATGGCGGGCAGGTTTGTCTCCGACTGCGGCGGAGGAGGTCTCGATGCTGCTCACGCCGCGCTCCGCACCGCATCAGCGGAGGGGTAGACATAAAGTGATCCGGCCGGCAGATGCACCTGGACCTTGTCGCCCGGCGTGAACGAACGCAGTTTTTCACCGATGGCGTATTCGACTATGATCTGACCCAGGGGCGTGTCAAGATGGATATCGCGGGCCGGGCCAACGTCGCGGACAAAGGTAACCTTGGCCGGAACGCGGTTCTCCTCGGGCATCGTGTCGTCAAGCGACAGCGCTTCCGGCCGGATCGCGACCGTGACCGGCACACCGGTAGCAAAATTGAGCCGCGCAACCTGAAGCGACAGCTCGCCACACTGAATACGGTCGCCTTGTGCGACACCGTCAAAGAAGTTCGCACGCCCGATGAAATCCGCGACGAAGGCGTTTTCCGGTTTGTGATAGATATCCTGCGGCGGCCCGAACTGCTCCACACGGCCGTTCGACATAACCACAATGTTGTCGGCCATGGTCATCGCCTCGCGCTGGTCATGCGTGACAACGATGGTCGTGATGCCAAGCCGCTGCTGCAACAGGCGCAGCTCCACTTGCATCGCCTCACGCAAATTGGCGTCGAGCGCTGACATCGGTTCATCGAGAAGGAAGATCTCGGGCTCCTGCGCCAGAGCGCGGGCGATCGCCACGCGCTGGCGTTGCCCACCCGAAAGCGCACCGATGGCTCGATCGGCAAAGGCGCTGAGCTGTACGAGGTCCAGAAGCTCGGCCGCCTTCCGATGCGCCGCATCCCGGGCCACCCCGGCGATGGTGAGGGAGTAACAGACGTTCTCGCGCACGTTCAGATGCGGAAAAAGCGCAAAATTCTGGAACACCATCCCAAACTTGCGCCGATGCGCCGGCATCGCCGTGACATCGCGCTCGCCCAGCAGGATGTGACCGGCGGTTGGATCCTCAAGGCCCGCGATCATACGCAACAGCGTGGTCTTGCCACAGCCTGACGGCCCCAGAAGCGCCGTCAGTTCGCCCTGGCGAAATGTGAGGTCCACGCTTTCCACTGCGCGGGCCTTGCCG
>JBCCVT010000240.1:0-4818 GCA_039195015.1 Pseudomonadota bacterium | reverse complement strand
TGCAGGTGGTAGACCGGGTCAAAGCGCACGAGGGTGGTGAAAAGCCGCCAGTCGGCCTCGGTGATCTGGTCTCCCATCAGGTAACGCTGGGTCGACAGGCGGTCTTCGAGCCAGTCGAGCGTGTCGAAAAGCGGGCGGACGGCGGCGTCATAGGCCTCTTGCGTGGTGGCAAACCCGCTTTTGTAGACCCCGTTGTTGAGCGTGGAATAGATCCGGTCGTTCACCTCTTCTATGGCCGGGCGCAGGGCGATGGGCCAGAAATCTTCGGTGTTCCCGGTGATCGCGTCGAAGGCGCTGTTGAACATGCGGATGATCTCGGAGCTTTCGTTCGAAACGATCGTGCCGGTCTCGCGATCCCACAGGATCGGCACGGTGACGCGTCCGCTGTAGGCCGGATCGGCGCGGGTGTAGATCTGGTGCGCGTGGTCGTAGCCGTAAAGATCGTCGCCCGTGGCGCCGTCCTCGTCGCGGTCGAAACTCCACCCCTGGTCGAGCATGTCCGGATGCACGATCGAGACCGAGATATGCGGCGCGAGCCCCTTCAGCGCGCGGAAGATCAGGGTGCGGTGGGCCCAGGGGCAGGCGAGGCTGACATAGAGATGGTACCGGCCTGACTCGGCCGCGAACCCGCCGCGCCCTGACGGCCCCGGCGCGCCGTTAGGCGTGATCCAGTTGCGAAACTGTGCGGCCGAGCGCTTGAAAGCGCCGCCATGCGATTTTGTGTCATACCATTGATTGTGCCACTTTCCGTCGACCAGCAAACCCATGTGTCACCTGTTTTCATAATGTGCTGCATGAGAAATAGGGCGATCGGGCCGGTCGGGACAGATCTGCGCGCGCGCAGCCGGGCTGCGTGATTGCACAGCGTCAATGTTCCGAAGCGGCAACGATTTTCCCTGTAATCAAAATTTCACAACGCTTGTGCTTGCCTGCGGAGGAGATTCGCGTGTCTTTTGGTCCGCGCGGAGGGGAAAGGATAGGCTGCCCATGTCCACATTCCTGTCGAAGGAGGTCCGTGCCGGCTTGAACGCGGCGCGGGTCGAAAGCCTGAAACGTGCCTCGCGTCTGCGCGTGCGGACGGGTGAGGCCGAGTATCCTTTGTTGCGGCTCTGGAAGACCGGGTTTTCGGTCGAGGCCGGTGCCGTACCACATCTGCGCGGGGCGGTGGATCTCTATGACGGAGCGCGGCACCTGTCGACCTGCCTGATCGTGGCGTCCGAAGAGGATGCGGGTGAGATGCGGTATGACTTCAAGCGTCAGACCGCGGCGACCGACACCGCTCCGACCGATTTTTATCGGGATCCGCTGGCGCCGGCGGGGTTGCTTACGAAAGGATGATGGGCGACGGGGTCGCCCCTTGGCCCGGTCTGATCCAGCGGAAAAGGCTGGCGCCTTTACGCGATATCTCCAACCCCCTCCTGGCCTCCCCCTTTCGAAAAGGGGGAGGGACGCGCGCGGCAGCCGCGCCGCTCTGATCCGGGTCGTGGGACGTGTTTACTGCAGGTCGGCAAAGGCGCGCGCCAGCCGCGCGGTGGCATCTTCGACAACGCTGCGGGCAGTTGCGATGTTGAAGCGCAGGAAGGTTTCGCCGCCGCTGCCGAATGTGGGCCCGAGATTTGCGGCGATCTGGGCGTCTTCCTGCACGCGGCGGACAAAGTCTGCCTGAGCCATGCCGGTATCCGCGAAGTCGACCCAGGCGAGATAGGTGGATTCGAGCCTCATCGATTTGAGCCCCGGGATCGCGTTGACCGCCGCATCAAAGAGCTGGAGGTTGCCATCGAGATAGTCCACGAGCGCATCCACCCAGGCCGCGCCTTCGGGGGAATAGGCGGCCGTTGCCATGAAGAGGCCAAAGGAGTTGGGCGACATGCCCAGTGCCGCCATGCGCCGCGCAAACTGCGCCCGGAGGTCGGGATCTTCGATGATGACGTTGCCGATATGCGTGCCGGCGATGTTGAAGGTCTTGGTTGTCGCCGTCATCATCACCAGCCGGTCGGTGATTGTCGGATCAACCTGCGTCATCGGCAGATGCGTGTGTCCGGGCATGACGAGGTCATGATGGATTTCGTCCGACACCAGGATCAGATCGTGCCGTTTGACGAAATCCGCAAGGCCTTGCAATTCGTCGCGGGTCCAGACGCGGCCTCCGGGATTGTGCGGTGAACAGAGGATCACCATCTTTTCGCGCCCCGTCATCTGCGCGTCATAGGCGTCGAAATCCATGACGTAGCGGCCGTTTTCGTTCACCAGCGGGCATTCCACGACCTCGCGTTCCGCTGCTTTGATGACGCGCGCAAAGGCGTGGTAGACCGGCGTGAACAGGATAACGCCGTCCCCGGGCGCGGTGTAGGTATCTATGCAGAGCGCGGTGCCGTTCACCAACCCGTGGGTGGAGAAGATCCATTCGGGTTTGATTGACCAGCCGTGGCGCGTTTCCATCCACCACTGGATCGCGGCGCGGTATTTGCTGTCATCGCCGAAATAGCCGTAAATCCCGTGATCAAGCTGGGCCTGCAGCGCCTCTTGCACCACCTGCGGCGGATGAAAGTCCATATCCGCCACCCACATTGCGATGCCAGCATCGGCCGACACACCATAGAGCGTCTCCATCATGTCCCATTTCACGCAATGGCTGCCGCGTCGATCTATGACGGTGTCAAAGCTCATGTCTGGTCTCCTTCGCTGCGGTTGGCAGGCTAGTCCGATTTATCCCGGGCGCAAGGGGCGTTGCGGGACTGACCCGGATCGCATACATCCCGGACATGATCCGTTCCATCCTCATCCACCCCGATCCAAGGCTCAAGAAGACCTGTACGCCGGTCGACGATCTGTCGGATGACCTGCGAACGCTTGCCGATGACATGCTGGAAACCATGTATGCTGCGCCTGGCATCGGGTTGGCGGCGCCGCAGCTCGGTATCCTCAAACGGCTGATCGTGCTGGATTGCATCAAGGAAGGCGAGGGCAGTCCGCGCCCTTTGATCATGTTCAACCCCGAGGTCACGGCATCCTCGGACGAGACGAATATCTATGACGAAGGGTGTCTGTCGATCCCCGATCAATATGCCGAGGTGACCCGGCCGAAAACGGTCGATGTGCGATGGATGGACCAGGACGGAAACGCCCAGAGCGAAGCCTTTGACGGGCTGTGGGCCACCTGCGTCCAGCACGAGATCGACCATCTGAACGGAAAGCTCTTCATCGATTACCTTGGCGCGATGAAACGCCAGATGATTACGCGCAAGATGCAGAAGCTGAAGCGCGAACGGGCGCGGGCGTGACGTGGCGATCCTGCCGATCGTGACCTGGCCTGACCCGCGGCTTGAGACGCGGTGTGCGCCTGTCGAGACCGAGATGCTCGACGATCTTGTCCGGGACATGCTCGAGACGATGTACAATGCCAAAGGACGCGGTCTCGCAGCGCCGCAGGTGGGTGTGCTCAAGCGGCTCTTTGTCATGGATTGCGGCTGGAAAGACGGCGAACCCGCGCCGATGGTGATGATCAACCCCACGATCATGGCGGCCGAACGCTCGATGGTGACAGGCGACGAGGGCTGCCTGTCGATCCCGGGCATCCTTGTGCCCGTGGCGCGCTATGCGGCCGTCACCCTGCAATGGACCGATGAAAAGGGCGACATTCACATGGGTGATTTCGACGGTTTCGAGGCGCGTTGCATCCAGCATGAATTTGACCATCTGAACGGTGTCGTGACCCTCGATCATCATGAGGGAAACGCCCGCGCCGAGTTCGAACGGCTCTATCGCGAGGGCGCGGCATGACGGTGCGCACCTGTTTGCGCTGGCCCGACCGCCGGTTGAAAACCGTCGCCGACCCGGTCGAGGAGGTCACCGACGAGACTCGCGCCATATGGACCGACATGATCGACACGATGGAAGCGATGCCGGGCGTCGGTCTAGCGGCGCCGCAGATCGGGGTCTTGCTGCGGCTGGCTGTTGTGGATTGTTCGGTGGAACGCGGACGCGCCCTTCGGCTTGCCAACCCCGAGATTCTGCACGCCTCGGTCGAGGATCGCGAACATGACGAGGGCAGCCCGAACCTGCCCGGCGTGTCTGCGGTGATCAAACGCCCGCGCGCGGTGACCGTGACCTATCTGGACGAAACCGGCGTGACGGTCGAGCGCGACTTTGTCGGGCTCGAGGCCACCAGCGTCCAGCATCAGATCGACCATCTGAACGGCCGGATGTATTTCGACCGGCTCAGCAAGGTCAAACGCGACATGCTGCTGCGGCGCGCCCGCAAACTGGCGGGAGGGTGATCGGATGCGGCTGGTTTTCATGGGCACGCCCGCGTTTTCCGTGCCCGCGCTGGAAGCGCTGATCGCGGCAGATCACGAGGTGGCGGCCGTCTACTGCCAGCCTCCACGCCGGTCCGGGCGCGGAAAGAAGGAGCGGCCGACGCCGGTGCAGGCGCGCGCGGAAGACCTGGGGCTTTCGGTTCGCCACCCGGTCTCGCTGCGAGATCCCGAGGCACAGGCGACCTTTGCCGATCTTCGCGCGGATGTGGCTGTCGTCGTGGCTTATGGCCTGATCCTTCCACGCGAGGTACTGGATGCGCCGCGTCAGGGCTGCCTGAACATTCATGCCAGCCTGCTGCCGCGCTGGCGCGGCGCGGCGCCAATTCACCGCGCTATCATGGCCGGAGACACCGAAACCGGCATCTGCATCATGCAGATGGAGGCGGGGCTCGACACTGGTCCGGTGCTTTTGCGTCGCGCGGTCGCAATCGGCGCACAGGAGACAACCTCGCTGCTCCATGATCGGTTGTCGGAGCTGGGGGCGACGGCCATTGTCGATGCG
>JBCCVT010000239.1:0-4844 GCA_039195015.1 Pseudomonadota bacterium | reverse complement strand
CGCCTGATCACGGTTGCTTGGTTCGGTCACCTCCGGGGTCACCTTTGTCATGTGCTTTGAAGGGGTTCGGCGCCTTTTCCCAATGTCTGTGCCCTCAGAAATGCGCGCGCAAAAATGGTCAAGTCTTTCGGGACGGGAGGTGCGGCAAAGACGCTGGCATCCAGCTCATTCAACAAGGTGCGGCGCGCCAATGAGGCGCCATCGCGCAGCATCAAGGCAGTCGCTGCGCGACGGGTCGCAGCCAAGTCACCGCGCTGCGCTGCCCGTCGCAAGCGCCAGTGCAACGGATCGATTGGGCTTAGCCGTGCGAGTTGCAAAAGATCGAAGCCAACCCGCCCGCGCAGACCAAACCCAAGCGCCACCGCAAAGAGCGCAACTGCCAGGATCGCCGCCCCCCGGCCCGGCAAACGCGCGGACGTGACACTGGCCGCGGCAACAGGGTGTGTCGCGTCGGGAATGCGGTCTCCATATGCCACCCTTTGCGCCGTAATCGTCACGACCTGTGCCTCCCGCGTTTGCGTGTTGAAGTATTCAAACTCCAGCGGCTCGACGATGGTGGAGACCGCATTGGTCGGTCGAATGGTCCAGCGCCAGAATGCGTAAGTCACGGGTCCATACGGGGTCAGCTCCACAAGGCGTTTTTCAGGATGCGGAAAGATCATGGCTGATGGCGACGTCAGCTCGGGCATCGGAGGGATCATCTCTGGCGTCGCGCCCAAAGCCTCAAGGCGCACGACCCGCAAGACGGCCTCGCCCTCTTTCAACTGGTCGGGGGCGTTCGACCACTGATCGGACACCTGCAGGCTCTGGACGGGGAACCACCAGCCATCGGTCGACGGCGCGGGTGCCACTTCGATGGTGATCGGCTCTGATTGGACCTGATGTTCGAACCAATAGTCGCCCTCATCCGTCAAGGTCAGATTGTGAGTGAACGCACCAATCTCAAGCTGACCGGCACGATCAGGATAAACTGCCATGTGGCGTTCGAACACTTTCACGCGCTTGCCGTCGCGCCGTTCCTCTTTCCAGTTGTCGGGACCCAGTTGTGACCAGCTGAACCCATCAAGCGCCGGCTGAACCAGGTTCTCGCGCGTGATATGACGCCGGTAAATCCCGGTGATTTTCACCACGACCATCTCGCGGACCACGGGGGTGTGGCCCGAGGTCTCGACGCTCACCGAAAGTTCCAGCTCGCCGGGTGACACGATGCTTGACTGTGCCGCCGCCAATCCGGGCAGCAGCGCCAAGAGCAGGCATAGCCATCTCATCGGGGATCCTCCGGTGCGGGCGGAGCGAGCCCATCCCTGACGCGCCGTTTGTGCTGATGCGTAATGCGTGCCTTTAGAAACGTGCCCGGGACGTCCGACAGCTGCGCCAGCCATCTTTCATCCGCAACGATGAATGCATCGTCAAATACTTTGCGCACGCCCAGCCGCCCACGGCTGTCCAACTCGGCCAGACCCATCATTGTGTTGGCGTTCGTGACCTCGGATCCGGTTCCGGCCGCACGCGCGTTGCCTTGCGCGACAAAGCCTTCGGTTTCCGTCCCTTCCTTGTCGGGATCGCGGGTCAGATGGTACGCATCCGCATCGATCGCCAGCCGCGCATAATAGGCGGCGACCAGATCAAAATTGGCTTCGGCGCGATCATCGCCACGCATGATCGCAAGATCATAGGCCTCGAGTGCCGCGGCATACTGTCCGGCGTGAACCAGCGAATTGCCCAGATTGTAAGTAGCGCGCGCCTCGCTGAACATCTCGGCCGCCTCATCGAACCTGCCCGCGCGATAAAGCGCGGCACCACGCCAGGACGGATCCTCAAAAAGCACCGAGGCCCAACCCGGCAGGCCTGCCGCCATCATGGCCCGCCCAAAAGGCGCCGCCCCGTCGAGGGCGAAACTGATCAGCAGGCATACGACCGATATGGCTGCGATCCCTCTCACAACGCCTCCCTCCGGAACAGCGCCAGCAGCGGGATGAGAGCGAGCCACAGCATGTTTCGTCCGTAATCGCGCCAGAAAAGCAACGGATAGTCCTGCTCTTCCAATCGGCGGCGTTCGTCTTCACCGATCCATGCGCCGAAGGCTTCAATGTCATCTTGCGTGAACACCCTTCCGCTGCCCGCACGCGCGTGGCTGTCCATGGATGCGGTTGGTGTGCCGGGGGCCAGGAACGACACCCGTGCGCCCTGCCTCGCGAGTTCGTCCACCAAAGTCAGGCTGTCGCGGCCGAGCCCGTCACCATCGGTCAGCACAATTACGTCGCCGGCCAGCACCTTTGCATCGCGTAACAGATCGGCGGCCAGTGCCAGCGCGCGTTCCGGCCGAGAGCCAGCATCCGGGACAAGGTCCGTTTCCAAAAAAGACAAAGTCTGGCCGAGCTGGACATGATCATGCGTCATGTCAGTCGCAACGTAGGCATCGCCGGCGAAGGCGATCAAGCCGCCCGGGCGCGTGCCGAGTGAGGAGATGCCAAACCGCCCCATCAACATCAATCCGGACCAATCCGGGTGCTCGGTCACGCTGTCCGACACGTCCACAAGAAACAAAACGCCATCGAGGTTGCGATATGACACGGCATCGCGTCTTTCGATCGCCGGGCCCGACCATGCCAGAACCACGAGCATCGAGAATGTCAGCGCAAGAAGCATTGGGGTCCGGTAGGCGCCTTCCTCGACCTTCCCCAAAGCCGCCATTGCCCGCAAGAGAGCGGGATCCGCAGCCCGCTTCCAATCCCCGAGACCATCGCGGCGCTGCCACAGCCAAATCCCAAGCGCGAAGATCGGCAACAACGCCCAAAGCGCCGCTGGTCGCAGCAGTGTGACCTCGCCCATCACGCCGGGGTTCTCCACACCAAGAGCAACGCCAACGCGCCGGCCAGCGTGGCGGGCCAGGTCCAGTAGTCCCGGTAGATCTCGGCAGAGAGGCCGTCGCTGTCCGTGGCCTCGAGACGATCGAGCGCCTCTGTGACTGCGACCAGATCCTCGGTTGTTCTCACGCGAAAGCTCTCACCGCCGGAGAGATCGGAAATCGCCCGCAGGGTGACGGCATCCACAGCCCCGCGCGCGCCTTCGCCCGCGCTCTCGAAGTCCTCCGGACCAAGTGCGATGGTATGCGTGCGCACGCCCATGGCTGCGGCAAGCTGGGCAACACCGCGCGGGTCAGTGGCACCGGCGTTGTTCGACCCGTCGGACAACAGGATCACGACACGGCTGGCCGCATCGCTGGTCTCCATGCGTTTGAGCGCCAGCCCCAAACCATCGCTGATGTTTGTCGCACGGCCAGAGATCCCGATTTCGGAATTTTCAATTTGCCGCGCCACCGCCTCGACATCATAGGTGAATGGCGCGGCATAATAGGCCTGTGAACCGAAAAAGATCAGCGCCACGCGGTCACCGCCGCGCCGTCGCACAAAGTCCGATCCGACACGCGTGACCGCCTCAAGCCGCGTGATCTGTTGGCCATCAAGGACAAAGTCGTCGCGCACCATCGACCCGGACAAATCCAGCACAACCGCAAGATCACGGCCCGAAACCTTGAGCGCCGGGATCGGCGACAGATCCCGTGGCCCGGAGAGAGCCAGCACCAGCAGCGCCCAAATGAGCCACACGAGCCCGCGCCGGAACGGAAGTGCCCTGCGCACCGTGTTGTCCGCGCCCGAGGATATCAAGGCCGCCGCGATATGTTCGGGCACCTCAAGCGCGCCGCCAGCGCGGGCAAAGGGCGGCACAAATCTCGCAACAAGCAATGGAAGGGGCAGCAACGCGAACACCCAAGGGTCGGCGAATTCAAACAAGGCGCCGCACCTCGGTCTCCAACGTCGCGAGGTCGATCCGGTCGGGTCGGTAGAGCTGGTCCGACAAGGCGTTGAACCCGGCAGGATCGCGAGATTTCAGGAGATGCAGAAAGAGAACCCTCCGATCATCTTCATGCAAATGCGCTGCGGTTTCGATCTGCTGTACCAGAGGTGGCTCTTTTGGTTTGGCCTGGCTGATGGAACGGGCCAGAAGAACGGCCAGCACCGCCGCGCCGAGCGACAGGCCCGCAACCGCGAAAACGTCTGCAACCTGACTGCCCGCAGCCTCTGGCGGCAAACGGATGTCGCGCAACCCGTTGAGCATCGTTTCATGAGAGATGCCGCCCTCGCTCATCCGACCAATCGCCGCGCCGTCTGTTCCAGGGACTCCCCGCTCCGCAGCACTTGCATCCGTTGCCCGCACACGGTGCGGCAAGCGTCGCGCTCGGCGTCCGGGCCATCGCGTTCGCCCGAGATCGTCAAACGCAACATTTGACGGTCGCGGATCCGCATCGGGTACCGGCCACGCGGCAGTTCTTCGGCTTCGGCATCGGTGATCAGCAAAGGCCGCAGCGCGCAACGCCGCGACAGAGCGTCCAATCGGTCGGGCAGGTCTGCGCCACCGGCGTCGAAGCCTGATGCGATCACCAGATCCGCGCCGCGTGGCGCCAGGCGATGTAACCGGGACAGCGCATGGTCCAGCGGCGGCTCATCCGACCGACCATGCGTGGCAAGGCCCTGCAACCCCTGCGCATGCGCTTCGACCATCCCGCCGATCACGTCCAGCATCCCACGGACGCGACCTCGCGGCGGGATTGCGACCGAGCTGTCCTGCGTCACCGCATACAGTCCCACGCGCCCTCCGGACAGGACTGTGTCCCAGCCGACAAGCGACAGCGCCTCGGCCGCCGCGACCGAACGGAACACGCGACGCAGGCCCCAGAACATCGACGGACGGAAATCGGCAACCAGAAGGGTCACGCGGTCGCGTTCTTCTTGAAACTGGCGGACATGCAGTCGGCCACGGCGCGCGGTCGCCCCGCGCTCGAT
>JBCCVT010000238.1:0-4855 GCA_039195015.1 Pseudomonadota bacterium | reverse complement strand
GCCAAGCCTGTCGTCACGATCAATTCGGCCACCTATTGGCACGCGCTCCGGGCGATGGGGATCGATGACAGGTTTTCGGGCCACGGGTGGCTCTTTGAGGATCACTGATGCAGCGGGTCGCAGTGGTCACGGGCGGAAGCAAGGGGATTGGGCGCTGTCTGGCGCAGGCGCTGCTGGAGGTCGGCCATGACGTTATGATCACGGCAAGCCGCGATGTTGCGGCGCTGGATGCCACGGCGCGGGATCTGGGCGACACGTTTGGTCACGACAGGGTCGTCGCGATGCGCGCGGATGCGGCGGATGTTCACGACGCCAAGCGGGTCGTTGCTGAAACCGTGGAGCGGTTCGGACGGCTCGACATCCTTGTGAACAATGCCGGGCGCGGACCGCGAGAGATATCGGAGCAGTTTCACACGAACCCGCCAAAATTCTGGGAGGCCGACCCGGATCGCTGGGCCGCGATCGTGCGCACGAACCTCGTGGGACCCTTTGCCATGGCGCGCGCGGTTGTGCCGGGCATGCTGGCGTCGGGGTGGGGGCGGATCATCGGTGTCTCGACCAGCCGCGCGACCATGATCCGGCAAGGTTTCGCGCCCTACGGACCAACCAAAGCCGCCCTCGACACCATGACCCGGATCATGGCGCAGGATCTTGAGGGCACCGGCGTCACGGCCAATGTGATCTTGCCCGGAGGCGCGACCGATACGGGCTTCATTCCCGAAGAGGGGCGGCACGGCCACTACCTAAACCTGCTTGCGCCGGATGTGATGAATGCCGCGCTGGTTTGGCTGGTGTCTGAGGCGGCCAACGCCGTAAACGGTGCGCGTTTTGTGGGGAACCGGTGGGACCCGGAAGATCCGATGGCATGTCGCGAAGACAAGGGCGAGGAACCGGCGATCCTTTGATGCCGGTCGCCCTCATATCACCCCGGCGCGACCGCCATGGACTTTTCGACCGCATCAATCATTGCGCCTTTGCGCACATAGGCCAGCAGGTCGACGGGCGTCTCTGCCACCTTCTGCAAGCGCTTGAGATGCGCGGCCCGTTTCGCCGGATCGCGTTCCTCGATCACCTGCTTGTTCTGGTGCGTATGGGTGAGCACGTATTCTTCGGCAATTGCGCGGCGTTGCGCCGAGTAGTGATCCAAATAGGCGTCGTGATCAGCGCCCTCACACAGAACCGAGACCAGCTTGCGCGCGAGGTTCACCGCGTCATGTATTCCGCCGTTCATCCCCATCCCGCCAAGCGGGTTGTTGATATGGGCTGCGTCACCGGCGATCGCCACGCGACCGACGCGGTAGGTTTCGGCCACGCGCTGATGCACCCGGTAGATCGTGCGATGCGCGATTTCATAACCGGTGTCATGCGCCGCGATGCCTTGCAGCTTGGCCTCGATGAAGGGGTCCGACATGACGGTTTCGGGGGTCGCGTCCTCGGCCACCGGGATCAACACACGCCAGAGGTCGCGCGTGCGCAGCAGTACAAACCACTCTTCCGCATCCGCCGTGTAGGTCACTGGCGACAGACCCGGGATTTTCGCCGCGAAATCCACGGGTGTCGAGGCGACAACCCATTGCTCGGCGTAGGTAAACCCGTGAAACGGAATGGCGAGAGCTTGTCGCACCGCGCTCGACGCGCCATCGGCGCCAATCAGAAAAGCACCGCGTTCGGTGCGCTCCGTGCCGTCCGGCTTGACCAGCGTCAGAGTAACGCCGCTGTCGTCCTGGCGGACGCGCTGTGCCGCCCAGCCGAACTGCAGATCAACGCCCGGAGCTACTGCGAGCTGCGACGCCGCAAGGCGTGTCAGCTTCCATTGCTCGCATTGCAGGCGGAACGGGTAACCGGTCAGACCGCGCAGGCAACCCATGTCAAAGGTCGCGGCCTCGCCGGTCGATCGGTCACGCCACTGATACGTGTCGGCAATCAGACCATCTGCGACGAGCGGATCGGCCAGCCCAAGCTCTGCCAGCATATCGAGTGTCGGCGGATGAAAGGTCGATGCACGCAGATCCGTGGGCAGTTCGGGCCGCGCCTCAAAGACCGAAACGGGCAGGCCAGCCCGGCTCAGCACCATCGCGGCGACCAGCCCGGCAGGCCCCATGCCAGCGATCAAAACCCTGTTCGCCTGCGTTCGCCGTCCCATTGCTTTCCCTATCCCTTGTCCTATTGTTATAAGAATAGGACAAATTTCTGTAAGAAAAGACGCACGCACGCCAGTTGTCTTTCAGATTGCCGCGACTTCCCCGTCAGAAGGGAGACAAAACGCCAACGTGGCGCACACCAGTCCAACAAGGAGCGAATGATGAAGTTCAAGAGTTTTGTGATCGGGGCCTGCGCGGCACTTGGAATTGCAAGTATGGCGGCCGCCGAAATTGCTGCGCTCGGGTCGACGCAGCGGGGTGGCACCAGCCAAATCGGCCGGGCACTTGCGGCGACGGTCTCTGAAGCCTCCGAGATCCAGCTGCGCCCGCAGGAGCTCGCCAATACCGCCGACTACATTCCCCTGGTAAACGCTGGTGAACTTGAATTCGGGATCTCGAATGTCGTGCAGCTGTTCTACGCGGTCAGCGGAAGCGGTATGTCCGAAGGCCGACCGAACCCCGATCTCAAGATGGTTGCCACGCTGATGCCGTTCCGGCACGCCTATATCGTCCGCCGTGACAGCGGCATCGACAGTATCGCGGATCTGAAAGGCAAACGTGCCCCGGTCTTTGCCGATGGCGCCCTGGGCGATTATGTCACGCGCGCATATCTCGCGACCGAAGGAATGACGACGGATGATGTCTCGGGCGTACAGGTGCCGAATTTCCCGCGCATGTGGAACAGCTTTGGCGAAGGATCGACCGATGTGACGATTGTTGTCGTTGGTGCCGCGAACAGCCGGGAATTCGACGCGACGCTTGGCATCAAATATCTGTCCTTCGACGACAGCGAAGACGCGTTGACAGCGCAACGGGAATGGCTGCCGCAGAGCTACCAGCAGACGCTCGACACCGATAGCGGGATACCGGGTATCCTTGGGCCGACCAACATCATGGCCTATGACTACACGCTTTTTGCGGCGGCCTCGACGCCGGATGACATGGTCTACAAGGTGGTCGAAGCGATCTGGAACAAGCAGGAGGAACTGCTGGCCAATGGCCCGTTCTGGAATGGCTTCTCGACCGATGTTATGGCCAAGGATGTGGGCGTCGAATACCATCCCGGCGCAATCAAGTTCTATCAGGAGAAAGGCCAGTGGTCGAACTGACCTGAGCGCAGGCGCGGCGCGATGTCGATGGACACTACGGAGCGCAAAGATAAACAGCGTGCCGGGCTCGCTATTGCGGGGCTGGCAATTTTTGTATCACTCGCTGCGATCTTCTGGTCATCGAGCCTGCCGCTTTGGATCGGGTTGCGGGTTTACTCCGAACAGATCCTGATCCTTGTTTTGACCGCCTGCATGGCGTTGACCTTTTTGACTCGGGGCGTCGTCGGAACTGGGCTGCATCGCGCACCGCAACTGGCGTGGATGTGCGCTGGTGTTTCGGTCGGGTTGGGCCTTTATCTCACCGTACGCTTTCCGGTTCTGTCGGAAAACGTGTTCTACCACCCGACCGAGGCGCTGATCATTTCTGTTGTCGGTCTTCTGCTTCTGGTCATCGCAGTGCAGCGCACGATGGGCTGGAGCCTGCTCGCCATTCTCGGTGCGGTTTGCCTCTATGCGCTTTTTGCCGATCAACTCAATGGTCCATTGCAGAGCCGTGCAATCCGGTGGGATCGGTTGCTGACTTTCCTTGTGCTTGATAGCGCGTCTCTTGTGGGCGCTGCACTCTACATCGCCGTGGCCGTTGTGATTCCATTTCTGATCCTCGCGCAGCTCTTGATCGTCAGCGGCGGGTCGGCGTTTTTCTCGGACATCTCCATGGCACTGACCGGTCGGTCACGGGGCGGGGCGGGCAAGATCGCAATCTTGGGGTCGGCGCTTTTCGGGTCGGTGTCCGGTTCGGCCGTGTCAAACGTGGCCTCGACCGGGGCAATCACCATTCCTTTGATGAAGGACGGAGGTTATCGCCCCAAAACCGCCGCTGCGCTTGAGGCCTCGGCCTCAACCGGAGGACAATTGATGCCGCCGATCATGGGGGCCTCGGCGTTCCTGCTCGCGGAAAACCTGCAGATCTCCTATTCCGAGGTGATGGTAGTCGCGCTGGTGCCGTCTTTGCTGTATTACTTCAGCCTCTTCGTCTTTGCGGACCTTGAGGCCGGCCGTCTGCGCATCGCGCCAGTTGCGGTTGATCGGATTCCGTCGGGCCGGTCGGTGATGCGCCGGGGCTGGTTTGTGGTGGTGCCGTTTGCCGTGCTGCTGAGCGGGCTTTTCGTCTTTAACCTGCGTCCCGAAACAGCGGCTCTTTATGCGGTTCTATCGCTCTTCCTGCTGTCGCTCGTTCGAACCTATAGCGGCGATCCCATTCGCGCGCGGGCACTTGTTGATACCCTCATCGGCGCGGGACGCGCGGCGGTCGAGGTGGTTCTGATCTGTGCCATTGCCGGCATGATCATCGGGCTTTTCGCGCGATCCGGCCTGTCTTTTGGCTTGGGGTTCTTTCTGGTCCAGCTCGGCAAAAGCAGCCTGATCCTTTTGCTGATCGTGACGGCGGGTGTTTGCATTCTGCTGGGCATGGGACTTCCCACCGTCGGCGTCTACCTGCTGCTGGCGACACTTGCAGCACCGCCACTCATCCAGTTGGGGTTGGAGCCGACCTCGGCGCATCTCTTTGTGCTCTATTTCGGGATGCTGTCGATGTTGACGCCGCCGGTGGCAATCGCGGCTTTTGTGGCCGCCAACATGGCCAAGGCACCGCCCATGGCGACAGGG
>JBCCVT010000237.1:0-4877 GCA_039195015.1 Pseudomonadota bacterium | reverse complement strand
GGCGGGTCGATCGACACGGAAGAGCCCCGCATTTATACCGCACAGCGCCGCGAGTACCCCATGTTCACGCCACTTTCGGGCACCGCGCTGGTGGGAACATTCTTTGGCATCCGGCCAGTTATTTCCGCGCATATCATGACGGATGCCAGCTATGATGCGAACCAGCACGGCTGGATCGCCGAGGCGGATGAGGTGCCCGATGGCGATACCGATCCCTTAAGCGCCCTGTCGGACATGCTGGATGATGAGGTTGATCCCCGACGCAAGGAAGCGCTCAGCACGCTGCAGCTGGAGTTCCGCGTGGCGCGCGAATCCGCCGAACAGTCGCTTGCGCAAGCAGCCAAGTCGACCCTGCTGAGCGGTGCCGCCTTTGTCGACACGCTGGTCGAAGACAGCAACGAAATCTCACGCCTGCATTTCCGCGCCCTGGGGTTGCGCGATCTGGCAAAGAATGCCACCGGCGACCGGCTCCAAGATATTTTGAAGCAATGGTCGGATCTGAACGACCGTATGACCGGACTGCGCGAGAACCGCCTGACCTATCTGCTGTCCTATCGCTCGGCGCTCGAAACGCTGTCGAGCGATATTGGCGAGGTGCAGCGCATCGATGCCTTTGAGACCCTGCGAAGCGATCTGAAAGGCTCGGGGCAGACTGAGTTGCTGACCTTGCTCACCAGTTTCTGGGACGATCTGGGCCAATATGGTCAGTCCCCGGATATGAGCGAAACCGAGCTTCTGCAGCTCGCCATCAACTGATGACACTCGGGACCGATACGCACAGTCAGGTCGGCGGCCCCTTCCGCGTCGGCATGTTGTCCGGCAGCTTCGGGATCTCGACCTTGGGCGGGTCAACAATCGCGGCTTCCCGGGAATCGATGGCGGTGCGCTGGCTGCCCGGGTCGAAACTGGCCGAGACGTAAGGCAGCTTGACCCCGCCGCCGGGCTGGTCGGCGGTCTCGACAAGGTTGTAAAGCGTCAACGGCTGACCGGTGAAATCGGTGAAACTGCCGACCGGGACCTCTCCTTGACTGGGGATCGATTGCCAGTGTTCCAGGATGTCGATGGCCCGCACCGGCACTTGATGCGCAAGAAGCGTGCGTCCGATAAAGCTGCCATCGGTCGAGGGCTTGGTATAGCCGGTAAAGCGCGCGCCGGGGATCAACGCGGCGAGGGCCGCATTCGCCCCGACCTGATACGAGTTATGGTCGGTCCCGATGAGCGTGCCACCGCCCGCATCCGCAAGCGCCCGGATCTGGTTGACAAGCAACGCACCTGTTGCGCCGTTCTTGCCGGGGAAATTGGTGGTCGGATTGTGGCTGCCGCTCCGGATCCACAAGGATCCGTCAAGCATGATGGCTCGGTTACCGGACGCGTAATGCCCCTTCAGCGCCTCAAGATCCGCGGCATTAAAGGTGGATCGGTTGTTCGTGACGTCGATCACCACGACGTCGAACGCCGCACCGCCCAGTTGCTGCGCAAGGGCGCCGGACCGCACGGAAGACACGAAGGTCGTCACAAAAACGCCGCCACCACCAAAGGCGGTGAGGTGATCCGCCATCATCTGGCGATGCCGGTCGGTCTGGTTCGGCCAGCCGGGATTGGCATTCCACCAGAGAACGCGGATCGGAGCCTGTTGCGCAAGCCCGGCGCAGGCTGTGAGTACCACCAGCACCAGCGAAAGGATCCAGGATCGATAGGACGTCATAAGTTACCCCCTTTCCGTGTCGGCATGTTGTCCGGCAGCTTTGGTTTTTCTTCGACAACCGGCTCGGGTCGAACCGGTTCCTGAAACGCGACGTGGTCGGCATCGATGGCCGTGCGTTCCGCACCAGGATCAAAAGTCGCCGAAATGTAGGGCCGTTTGGCTCCACCGCCGGGTTTGTCGGCCGCTTCCACCAGCGTGAAGAATGTCACCGGGCGGCCCAGGAAATCCGTGAATCTGCCCACGGGCGCCTGCCCCTGGTTCGGGATAGTCTGCCAGTGGAGCAGGATATCGTTCGCACGAACGGGCACGCGTTCGCCCAAGAGCGAGCGACCAAAAAATGCACCATCGGTCGATGGGTCGGTCAGCCCTGTAAAGCGCGCACCGGGCACCAATGCGCTGATCGCCGCATTGGCGCTGACCTGGAACGCCTTGTGATCAGATCCGATCAGAATGCCGCCGCCTCGGTTCGCCAGCGCAGCCACCTGATTGACCAGCAGTGCCGCGCTCGACCCGTTGACGCCTGGAAACTCGGTCAAGCGGTTGCGGGTCACGAACCGGATGTTCAGCGTGCCGTCCATCATGATGCCGTTCTTGCCGGACGCGTACATCTGCTTCAGCGCCTCAAGATCGGCCGCGCTGAACCGGGATCGCCGTTCGGTCGCGTCGAGGATCACGACATCGAACCCCTGCCCGCGCATCACATTCGCCAGATCGCCGCCTTGGCGGTGTACGCCGTAAGTGACCGCAAATACGCCGCCTCCGTCAAAGGCGTTGAGGTAATTGGCCATCGCCTCGCGTTGCCATCCAACCTTGAAGCCGGGTTCGTCCGGGTTGGCGTTCCACCACAACACGCGGTGGGTCCGATCCTGCGCGGCGACGGGCGAAGCAAGGAACAGAGCGGGACTGACGAAAAGGACGCCCCACATCACAATCCAGACAAGAAATCTCATATGCGCTCCCACGCCATTCGCGCTCAACCCTCTGACAAAGCAAAGCAACTCGGCCGACTCAAGGCAAGTCACAGATAATATTATTCTCTTGTCGGTCGGTACAATTGACGCGGCTGAAATTACCGCCCATGGTTTTGATCAGCATATTCACCTTGGGCCGCCGTTCATGCGCTTTGGCATCGTATTGACACTTGTTTCCGTTGTTCTGGCGGCTGTTATGGCGGGGGCGTCATATCTGCTGCTGCAGGCTTGCGCGCTGGCCTGGCCACCACTGGAGCGGTTTGCGAGCTGCCGCCCGCAGGCCGAGCTGGCGGCCGAACAACGTCTTGCCGCGCTCGACCTGGCCCGGATCGATCTTGAGCGCGAGATCTATGATCTTGAGCGTGAACTGGCGGCGACCCAGTGCATTGCGACAGGTCCCGATCCTCGACGGCCCCTGATCGAAAAAGGCTGGAACAACGAGATCCTGCCGATGCTTTACGGCTGTTGGGATGTCTCTCTCGATTATCAGACGCGCAATGTCGATACCGACGCGGTGGCATCTTACACCGAATGGCAGATGTGTTTTGACGCAAAGGGTGATGGGCGGCAGATCATGCGCGATGCGGATGGTGTGGTCTGCGAAGGTCCGGTGACAGCGACATACGCCGATTCTGGTCTTACGCTGATCGAGACCGACAATCTTCCTTGCGGTGACGGCGGCTATATTCACCGCCGCGAGATCTCCTGCCAGCTGGCCGCGAATGGCGCGGCGCTGTGTTCGACCCTGCAGCCGGAAACCGGCGGTCAGGCCGATGTGGGATTTGCGCGCCGCGTTTTACGCTGAAACGCTCTTTCGATGCCAACTTCCGTTTGCGGCCACCCGGTCTGTTGGACTTGATTTGGTCGAATACCCGATTGCTGCCACTATCCAAAGGCCGTCGAGACCACAAATCGGAAGAGTCCAAAATACGGGATACAACGATCTAAACTTGCTCGGTCAAGGCCCCTGCATCTGCGACCCTCTCAATAGCAAGCGACCGCGCGCGGACGCGGCAAAGCCAGGGAGGACGCAATGACACAGACCACGATTTCCGGCGCCATGATTTGGGATGGCGTTGCAGACGCGGCATACCCCGCCACGGTCACTATCGAAGGCAACCACATCACCAAAGTGGCCAAGGGTGCCGACACCCCCGCTGATCCGGCAAGTGATGTGATCGATGGCACCGGGATGACCCTGATGCCCGGCCTCGTCGAAGGCCATTGTCACCCGAGTTTCACCGGCATCAACGAACCGCCCGAGCTGGGCCGGATCTGCAACGAAGAGCACATGCTGCTGACCGCGCAAAACCTGCGCCTGTTGCTCAGCCACGGTTTCACATCCATTTTCGAGGCCGCCTCGGCCAAGCCGATGATTGGGGTCACCGCGCGGAACGCGATCAATGACGGGCTCATCGACGGTCCGCGCATGATGGCCGGCAGCCCCGAAGTCACGACGACCGCAGGCCTTGGCGATGAACGTATGCGCCACATCCATCAGGAGAGCTTTGGTCTCGTTGCCGATGGTCCTGACGAGATGCGCCGCGTCGCGCGCGAATGCGTGCGCGACGGCGTGGATGTGATGAAGATCAACATCTCGGGCGACGAATTCGTCAGCCACGCCCGCGCGGAAATCACGCCGACCGAGCCAGAAGAGCTTGAAGCCTTCGTCAAGGTCGCCAAGGCCTTCGGCAAAAAGGTCGCCGCCCATGCCCGTTCAAGCGAAAGCGTCAAACGCGCCGTGCGGGCCGGGGTGGATTGCATCTACCACTGCGACTTCGCGGATGAGGAAGCGCTGGACATGCTGGAGGAGGCCAAGGACCGCATCTGGGTTGGCCCGGCCTTCGGCCTTGTTCACAATTGCACCAAGGAGGGCGAACCAGCCGGTATCACGCAAGAGGTTGCAGAAGACCTGCATCTCTTCCGTAAGTTCGATGCCACCTGCGCGACCTATCACGAAATTCGCAAACGCGGCATTCGCGTGGTGGTCGGCGGCGACTATGGCTTTGCGGTGACGCCGATGGGTCAGAACGCTCGGGATATCGAACATTTTGTCCGCTATTTCGGATATGACCCCATCGATGCACTGAAATGTGCGACGACGGTCGGTCAGTCGCTGATGGGGCGCGCCGACGATCTGGGGCAGATCCGCGAAGGGTTCCTGGCCGATCTCCTGCTGGTCAAGGGAGATGTCACCAAGG
>JBCCVT010000236.1:0-4898 GCA_039195015.1 Pseudomonadota bacterium | reverse complement strand
CATGAGGCGGTGGCGCATGGCACCAATATGGTGGGTGGCATGTCAAATTCCGGCGAAGGTGGCGAGCATCTTACCCGGTACGGCACAATTCGTGCCAGCCGCATCAAGCAGTTTGCATCGGGCCGCTTTGGCGTATGGGCGGGCTATCTTGCCGACCCCAATCTCGAGGAAATCGAGATCAAGATCGGCCAGGGCGCGAAACCTGGAGAAGGGGGCCAATTGCCCGCGCCCAAAGTCACCGTCGAAATTGCTGCGGCGCGCGGTGGCACACCAGGTGTCGAGCTCATCTCACCACCTCCACATCACGATACGTATTCAATCGAAGATCTCGGCCAGCTGATCCACGACGCCAAGGCCGCGAGGGTGCGTGTGGTCGTGAAACTCGTTTCCTCCGAAGGAATTGGCACCATTGCCGTCGGCGTGGCAAAGGCGGGCGCAGATATGATCAACATTGCCGGCAATACCGGCGGTACGGGCGCGGCTGCAGTGACCTCGCTCAAGTACACCGGACGCGCTGCCGAGATCGGAATTGCCGAAGTCCATCAGGCTCTGTGTGCCAATGGGATCCGGCAAAAGGTGCTCTTGCGGTGCTCAGGCGCGATGCAGACCGGCTCGGACGTGGTCAAAACCGCGCTGCTGGGCGGGGACAGCTTTGAATTCGGCACGACGGCGCTGATGATGCTGAAATGTGTTATGGCCAAGAACTGCAACGTCAAATGCCCTGCGGGTCTGACCACAAATCCAGAGGTGTTCAACGGGGATCCCCGCGCGTTGGCGCAATACCTTCTGAACATCGCTCACGAAGTGCGCGAGATCCTCGCATCGCTGGGGCTTGCGAGCCTGGCAAAGGCGCGGGGCCGTTCGGACCTGCTCCACTTGCTCGACCACCCGGCATCGGTCGGCAAGCTGGATCTCAGGGCAATGCTAACTTGCGTGCCCGAGATCAAGGTGGAAGATCCCGTATATCTGGAGAAGGACTTTGCGGTCGACGACGGGTTGCTCGAACAGGTCAAAGCGCGGCTGGTTGAAGGCGGCGAGCGCCGAATAGAGCTACGTCCAAACCAGCCACTCAACAATCGTGACAAAACCGTCGGTGGCCAGCTGGGTATCGATATCGAGCGCATGCTGAACCATGAGTTGAGCACTTTGCCCTCCGCCGCCTTTGAAGATGCACGTGGCCGCCGTTACTTCGATCCACGGTCGGTCCATGTCTACACGAATGGCTCCGCGGGCCAGAGCTATGGCGCGTTCTGCAATGATGGCATGGTGATGGAGCATACCGGCACCTGCAATGATGGTGTCGGAAAGGGCGCGTCCGGCGGCGAGATCATCGTGCGCTCACCCGGCGGGGCAAAAGGGCGCGAGAATGTGCTTATCGGCAATTTCGCTCTCTTCGGCGCAACCGGCGGACGAGCCTTTGTCGAAGGGCAGGCCGGTGACCGATTTGCCGTGCGCAATTCGGGCGCGACAGCTGTGGTCGAAGGCGTGGGCGATTTCTGTGCCGAGTATATGACGAACGGGGCGATCCTGAACCTAGGCGGGTTTGCCAAGGGGTTCGGCAACGGCATGTCGGGTGGCTTTGCCTACCAATACGACCCGGACGCGCGCCTGCCCGGGATGATGAGCCAGGATTCGGTCCTCGCCGGTACGCTGGTGGATGGATCGGACCACGCGGCGATCCACGAGGACGCCGTGCGCCAGATGCTGACATGGCATGTCGAAGCAACCGGGTCGAAACTGGGTGAGGATCTGCTTGGCGACTGGGATAATACTCGCGCGTCCATGGCCTGGATCATGCCCAAGGCGTTGCTGCAATATCAGGACGCCGATGAGATCCTGGCCGCGCGCAGTCGTAAAGAGCTCGTCGAGGAGCTATCGACAGCGCTCGCCGCCCACCAGATCGCAGTACTCAAGAGTGCCTGGAAACACGGCCGCCTGGTCCATCGCGGCACGGTCCCGGCCTATGGCGAGATGGATACGGATGACATGTTCCGCCTGCTGGGATCCTATGTCGTGCTGGAGCAGGCGCAAGCGATTGCTTCCAAACGCGTCAAGGGCGCGGATCGCTTTGCTCGGGACAAAGCCGCGCGCAACCTGATCCTGACCGAGGATTTCAGCCTCATGGCGGCGCTCGCTAAACATGCCAAGCAGGCCATCGACGGCTACGACGATGCGGGGCTCGCCACATTGGTCGCCAACAAGCGCCTCGGAGATTTCAAACGCGCGCTCAGCCTGCGCAACATTCTGAGCATGGACAGCCCCGGCACCTATGCCTGGATCCTGCATCAAAGCGCCAAAAACCGCGCGGCCCTGGGCGAGGTTCCGAGCTTTGACGCGCTTTTCGCCGAAAACGCCATTCCGGACGTCGTCGCCCGAACCGCTGCGGAGTAACCAGATGAACGACATGAGCACCAAAGTCCCCTACATCCCCGAAGACGCGCCGTTCTCGGGCGAACAGAAGGTCTGGCTGGGCGGATTTCTGGCTGGTTTGCATTCGCGACTGTCGGCCGGTGAGGGCGCTGTTGTGCCCGCAACACAAGCGGCCGAGGTCAAGCACCTCGACATCATCTACGGCACCCAGACAGGCAACGCCGAAGCGCTGGCCGAGGATGCCGCCGCATTTGCGCGGACAAAGGGCTTCACCCCTCGCGTGGCCGAGATGGACGAAGTGGAGATGGAGCAGCTTGCCAACATGCAAAACCTGATCGTGGTTGTCTCCACCTATGGCGAGGGCGAGATGCCGGACAATGCACACTTGTTCTGGGACGCTCTGTCGGCGACAACCGCACCGCGGCTCGAGAACCTGAGCTACGGTGTTCTCGCACTGGGCGACACGTCATATGACGAATTCTGCCAGGCCGGGAAGCTGGTGGACACACGGCTTGAGCAACTCGGCGCCAAGCGTCTGGGCCCGCGCATTGACTGCGACGTGGATTTTGAGGATGCCGCCGAGACCTGGATCGCAGCCACCGTCCCCGATGCGGGCACCGTGGCTGCAGCGACGCCTGCTCAAGTGGCCCCGAAAAAGGCCAGGAATGCGTATGGTCGCAAGAACCCGTATGTCTCGAACATGCTCGACAACCGCGTTCTGTCGGGGCCGAAATCGGCCAAGGAAGTAAGGCACATTGCGTTTGAACTTGGCGGCAGCGGTATGACGTATGAGGCGGGTGATGCCTTGGGCGTCATGCCGGTTAACGCACCCGATCTGGTCGAGGCTTGGTTAAACCGTCTTAGTGCGAGCGCCGAGACGGATGTTGGCGGGCGTGCCCTTGGCGATCTGCTGACTGCAGATCTCGAAATAATGACTCCCTCCCGCGATCTGATCCGTGCCATCGAGCCGCTCGCCAAGCATGACGAACTGAGCCATGTCGTCGGCAATGGAGACAAGGAGGCGCTGGAAGCCTTCCTTTGGGGCAAGGACGCGCTGGATTTGTTGAATTTGAACCCCAATCTGGCGCTCGACCCTGTGGAAGTATTGGGTTGGCTCAAACCGCTTCAACACCGCGCCTATTCAATTTCCTCCAGTCCCAAGGCACATACTGGCGAAGTGCATCTGACCGTCGCCGCCGTGCGTTGGATTCACGAAGGCCGGCCCCACCGAGGTGTGTGTTCGACATTCCTTGCCGATCATCTGCGAGCAGGTGAGCAGGCAGGCATCTTCATGTCCCCTAACAAGTCCTTCCGCGTGCCAGAAGACGACACGGTGCCGATGATTATGGTCGGACCCGGCACGGGCATCGCGCCTTTCCGCGCCTTTCTCGAGGAGCGGCGCGAACGTGGAGCCAGCGGGGCCAACTGGCTTTTCTTCGGAGATCAGACCCGCGCCAGCGACTTTATCTATGAGGACGAGATCAGCGCATTCAGCGCCTCTGGCCTCCTGACCCGGCTGGATCTGGCCTTCTCCCGCGATCAAACGGAGAAGGTCTATGTTCAGCACCGCATGGTCGAGAATGGCAAAGACGTGTACGCACAACTTGAAGAGGGCGCCTATTTCTACGTCTGCGGCGATGCCACGCGCATGGCCAAAGATGTTGACGCGGCCCTTCACGAAATCATCGAAACCCAGGGCGGCATGACCCCCGAGGCGGCAACGGAATACGTGAACCGCCTTAAGCGCGACAAGCGCTACGTGCGGGACGTCTATTAAAGGACGCGCCCTATGCCCCAAAGGGCAAAACAATCCAATTGTCTTTGCGCCGGTGCGCAGGACATCCCCCGAACGGTGAGCGCGCAGCGCGCCCTTGGCCCGGTTGATGCGCTTGAGGGCGATCTTGAGACGCTCGCCTTGCTTGGGACGCAGCTGGGTGACGCGCTGATCACCACACGTAACGGCGCAGCTTTGATAACCGGCAAAGGTGGTTATGCGCCTTATCAGCCGACATCAGCTCCATTGCGCCTGTCGCGCAGCCGGGTCAATCTACGCATCGCCCCAGATGCGCAAATACAGCTTTACTGCGCGCGAGAGAAAGCTGGGGTTTCAAGCCTCATTGTCGCCACATCGGCAGGAGAGATCTTGCATCGGATGGTGACACGCGGCGGGTTCGATGAGCTGGTCGTATCAGCGCTTGATACGTGCCAAAACCCGTCACTCTCTCAAACCGAGACACCGTCTTCGCAAGCGGCGAACATCATCTCTCTTGCGGCCATCCGGTCTGCACGCGCGACCTGGCAACAGTGCGATACTGGCGAGCATCTCAATGACATGATGGCCGATCGCGGTGTGTCGCGGGCGCAGAGCCTGCCTCACGTGGGGCAACGCAACGCCTGGCAGGTCGTTGTCGAGACCATGCCCAGCTTTATGACATACCTGATCGACAAGCGGATCGGGCATGCCCGGCTTGTCCTCGGCACGGGGCTGATACAGGGTGATCTGGTCCGTGGCGGAACCGCGTCGCTTG
>JBCCVT010000235.1:0-4912 GCA_039195015.1 Pseudomonadota bacterium | reverse complement strand
TTGCGTTTGATGTCACGAACACTAGCCAATGACGTACGCTAACGTAAGAGGCTTGCGCAGGGCATCTGTTCTGGCATTGCGATTGTTTGCGCCCCATTTAAGCCTTGCCACCCGAAGGCCCGGTTGCGATACGAAACGTCACCGGATCGGCAGAAGGAGCAGGTTGCGCCGTGCGAGCATCGCGCCAGACCCCATGGGGATATGCCTTGGCGGCGATGGTCCGAGGATTGGCCGTGACCGTTGCAGGGCTTTTGGCAGCAGGGGCATCGGCCTCGGACCTGACGGTGTTTGCTGCAGCCAGTCTCCGCGATCTGCTGATCGAAGTGTCGAAGGACTGGGCCGATGCAACCGGGTACGAGGCGACAATCTCGGTCGCCGGATCGCCACTCATCGCACGCCAGATCTCGCTGGGTGCGCCAGCGGATGTCGTCATTCTGGCCAGCTCGGACTGGATGGATCAACTCGCGGCCGAGGGGCGCTTGATACCGGGCAGCCGGTTCGATTGGCTCGGCAACGATCTGGTGCTGATTGCGGCTGATGCGGACGCGTCTGCTGAGCCGATTGATGGCAGGCTGGATCTGAACGCGCGGCTGGGACAAGGGCGGTTCGCAATGGCCAACACGCATTCGGTACCGGCCGGGATTTACGGGCGCGCGGCACTTGAGCATTTCGGTTTGTGGTCGCACGTGTCCGACAGGTTGGCCGAGGCCGAAAATGTCCGTGCCGCGCTGGCTTGGGTCGCGACGGGGATCGCGCCGCTTGGGGTCGTTTATGGCACCGATGCGCGCGCAGATCCGCGCGTCGCCGTGATCGGGACCTTTCCCCCGGAAAGTCACGCGCCGATCGCCTACCCGGCGGCGGCGGTCGCGCACGGTAACTCTGCTCTAGCCGACCGTTTCCTGCAGTTTCTGAGACGCCCCGAGGTTGCCCGGACGGCCCGGGACCACGGCTTTCTGCCGGTCGGAGGGTAGATCCATCGACTGGCTGGGCCCCGCAGAACTGGATGCCGTGCGCCTGTCCCTTCAGGTCTCCTTTTGGGCCACTTTACTGAGCCTTCCTGTCGGGCTCGGCACTGCCTACGCGCTTGCGCGCTGGTCGTTTCGCGGCAAGCAGATTGTTAACGGTCTGGTGCACCTGCCGCTGGTTCTGCCGCCCGTGGTCACCGGCTACCTTCTGTTGATCGGGTTCGGGCCAAACGGACCCTTTGGCGCACCGCTGCAAGCGCTGTTTGGCATTAGCCTGGCTTTCCGCTGGACCGGAGCCGCGCTTGCTGCCGCCATCATGGCCTTCCCTTTGATGGTGCGCGCAATGCGCCTCTCGATCGAGGCGGTGGATCCGGGGCTCGAGGCCGCAGCAGCCACGCTCGGCGCGTCCCGCCTTCGGGTGTTTCTGACAGTGACCCTGCCGCTGACGCTGCCGGGCGTTCTGGCGGGGGCGGTGCTGGCCTTTGCCAAGGCGATGGGAGAATTTGGCGCGACGATCACGTTTGTCGGCAACATTCCAGGCCAGACCCAGACCGTGCCGTCGGCGATCTACGGGCTGTTGCAAGTACCGGGCGGCGAGGGGGGTGCGCTCTGGCTTGTGCTGATTTCAATCACCATCGCGATGGGCGCGCTTCTCCTGTCCGAATGGGTCTCGCGGCGCGTGGCCGACCGGGTGCGCGCGGGATGAGCGTCGAAGTGCAGATCGAGCACGCGCTGCCCAGCTTCGCAATGCACGTCGACTTCCGGGCGCCGGACGGTGTGACCGCGCTCTTTGGCCGATCGGGCGCAGGCAAGACAACGGTGGTTAACGCGGTCGCTGGCCTTCTGCGTCCTGATGCCGGGCGTATCGTCGTGCAGGGCGACGTGCTTATGGACAGCGCGCGCGACATCTGGCTGCCGCCGCATCGCCGCCGGGTCGGATATGTGTTTCAGGATGCGCGCCTTTTCCCGCATCTCTCTGTGCGCCAGAACCTGCTTTATGGACGGCGCGGGCGGGTCGGTGACCCGAGCGAGTTGGCGCGTATCGTGGATCTGCTTGGCCTCGGTAGCCTGCTTGATCGGCGGCCGAGCGGCTTGTCGGGCGGCGAAAAACAGCGGGTGGCCATCGGCCGGGCGCTTCTGTCCTACCCGCGGCTTCTGCTTCTGGACGAGCCTCTGGCCGCACTTGACGATCCTCGCAAGGCCGAGATCCTGCCTTACCTCGAGCGGATCCGGTCTGCCTCGGATATTCCCATCCTCTATGTGAGCCATTCGGTGGCCGAGGTCGCGCGGCTTGCCACGACCGTCGTCGCGCTCCACGATGGCAAGGTCATCCAGTCCGGACCGGCGGCGACAGTGCTCTCTGATCCGGAAATAGTCCCGGCCCTCGGTGTCCGCCAGATGGGGGCGCTGCTGACCGGGCGCATTATCGCCCATCACGACGACGGGTTGAGCGAGCTGGCTCTGTCACAGGGTACCTTGCTGCTGCCCCGCGTCGCGGCGGAATACGGCGCGCAGATCCGAGTGCGGATCGCCGCTCAGGACGTGGTTTTGGCGCTGAACGAGCCGCGGGACCTGTCGGCGCTGAACACGTTGCCCGCAACCATTCAAGCGCTGCGTCAGGGCGACGGGCCCGGCGTCGTCGTGCAACTGCGTTGCGGAGACGATGTCGTCCTGGCCCGAGTGACACGTCGTTCGGCCGAGAGTCTTGGTCTGCATGCCGGGCTTTCCGTCTATGCGATCATCAAATCTGTCTCGATTGCGCAGGCGGATGTGGGGCAAACCGGCGTCGATTCACGTGAATAAGCGCATCACGCTGCGTTCTCCCCCGGCCACGCCCGCTGTATTCCGCGAAAAAGCTTCTGAAATCGTCGGCCGTTGCAATCGCCACTGGATTTCACTGCGTTTTCACGTTTTTCTTCCGGTGAAACGGAGGAAACACCCTTGGACGGCTTCTGGCCCCTGCTTGGCGACGCCATCGCACTGATCCTCGCTTGGGATCCTGCGCTGATCGAGATCATCGGCTTGTCGCTACGGGTCTCGCTCGCGGCGCTGGTTCTGGCTTGTGTCATCGGCTTTCCGCTTGGTGCGGTGGTCGGTGCGTTCCGGTTTCCCGGGCGCGCGACGCTCAGCCTCATCCTGAACGCCTTCATGGGCCTGCCGCCTGTGGTCGTCGGGCTCGTTGTCTACCTTATGTTGTCGGCGACAGGGCCGCTTGGGCCGCTCGGGTTGCTCTACACGCCCATGGCGATGATCATCGCGCAGACGGTGCTGATCACGCCCATTGTAGCGGCGCTCTCCGCGCAAGTTATCGCTGAACTCAACGTTGAATACGACGATACTTTTACCTCGATGGGGGTGCGGCGTCCGTCGCGCATTGCGGCGCTGCTCTGGGATGCGCGGTTCAGCCTGTTGACGGTAGCGCTTGCCGGGTTTGGCCGCGCCTCGGCCGAGGTTGGCGCGGTCATGATTGTTGGCGGCAATATCAACCATGCGACGCGGGTCATGACGACGGCCATCGCGCTTGAGACCTCCAAGGGCAATCTTCAATTTGCGCTGGCCCTCGGGGTCGTGCTTTTGACCATCGCCTTGCTGGTCAATGGCCTCGTGATGAGCCTGCGCGCCACCGCCACGAAGACTGCTTATGCGTGAGGCGGCTTTCGATCTGACGCCACATGCCACGCCCGTGGCGCCGCTGCTGATGGAGGCGCGCGGTTTGAGGTTCAAGACGCGTGATCGGTGCCTTATGGACGGCGTCGATATTGCCGTCGGGCAGGGGCGGCGGCTGGTGATCCTTGGCGCGAATGGCGCAGGCAAAAGCCTTTTGCTGCGGCTTCTTCACGGGCTTTCGCGCCCGACCGGCGGTCAGATTCTGTGGCAGGGCGCTCCGGTGACAAAAGCCGCACGTGCGCACCAGGCAATGGTGTTCCAGCGCCCGGTGCTTCTGCGCCGCTCGGTCTCGTCCAATCTGACCTTCGCCTTGAGGGTCCATGGTGTTGCGCGTCGGGCGCGGCCCGCCGCACTGGCAAAGGCGCTGGCGGATGCAAGGTTGACGCAACTGGCCGACCGTCCTGCGCGGCTTTTGTCCGGGGGAGAGCAGCAACGTCTCGCCGTTGCACGCGCCTTGCTGGCCGACCCGCAGCTTTTGTTTCTCGATGAGCCAACATCCCATCTCGATCCCGGGGCGACCGCTGCAGTCGAAGACATGTTGCACATGGCCTCGTCGCGCGGTGTCACGCTAGTGATGGTCACACATGACGCGGGCCAGGCGCGGCGTTTGGGCCAGGACGCGGTGTTTCTGCATGCGGGCCGCGTGGTGGAGACTGGCCCGGTCGAGCGTCTGCTATCGGCCCCCAGATCACCTGCCACGCAGGCCTGGACCCAAGGGCAGCTCTTTTTCGACGACGCGATCCTTTGATCCCATGACGTGTCGGAGCCTGCTGTGATCCGAAGGTTCTTTTGGTGCCTCATCTGCGTGGTGGCTTCCCTGGCGCTCACCGCTGCCGGGCAGGCATCGGATCGGTTCATCACCGTTCAATCGACAACCTCGATGCAAAACTCGGGCCTTTTCGATCGTCTCCTGCCGCTATTCTTCGAGGCGACCGGTATCTCGGTTCGGGTCGTTGCGGTCGGGACAGGGCTAGCGATCCGCAATGCGGCGAACGGGGATGGCGATGTCCTCCTCGTACATGACACGGCGGCCGAAGAGGCTTTCGTTGCCGAGGGCCACGGTATCGAACGGTTCGACGTTATGTATAACGACTTTGTACTCGTGGGACCGTCGGATGATCCCGCGAACGTCGCCGGGCTGCAGGATGTCACCGAAGCGCTGTCTCGCATCGCCGAGCGCGAGGTGCCATTTGTTTCGCGAGGGGACGACAGCGGCACCCACAAGGCCGAGTTGCGACTGTGGGAGGCGTCGGGCCTTGGTGCGCAGGATCCGCGCAGCG
>JBCCVT010000234.1:0-4924 GCA_039195015.1 Pseudomonadota bacterium | reverse complement strand
GTGCTGGCCTACCTGTCGGCAAACCCGGACACCGATGCGGTCCTGACCCTGGGTCCGGTTTCGGCGGATCCGACGATCCTTGCCTTGGAAGAGAACGGCATGGCCGGTGACATCTATTTCGGCACGTTCGATCTGGGCGCGGAAATTGTGAAAGGCATCAAGTCGGGCGTCATCCAATGGGGCATCGACCAGCAGCCGTTCCTGCAGGCCTACCTGCCTGTTGTCGTGATGACCAATTACCATCGCTATGGCGTTTTGCCGGGCAACAACGTGAATTCCGGCCCTGGCTTCGTCACGGCGGACGGGCTTGAGCTCGTCGAACAATATGCGGGCGAATACCGCTAAAAACAGTTGAAAAGGCGCCGCATCGACGGCGCCTTTTCGGTTGCACCCGGTCGAATGGGGTGCTGTGACATTAGGGAGGATGAATGTCATGAGCGAGACAGCTCAATCGACACCAAAGCCCGATGAACGCATCAAGGAAATCTCAAGCTTCCGCAAGGCTCTGATCCGGCCCGAACTGGGCGGCATTGTCGGAACCATCGCGGTCTTCACCTTCTTTTTGCTGTTCGCGTTCGATTCCGGGATGTTCAATGCACAAGGCGTTATGAACTGGTCTGTTGTGTCGGCGCAGTTCATGATCATCGCGGTCGGCGCATGCCTTTTGATGATCGCGGGCGAATTCGACCTGAGCGTCGGGTCGATGATCGGCTTTGCCGGCATGATCATTGCGATCCTGTCCGTCACACTGGGCTGGCCCGTTTGGATGGCGATCATTCTGACCTTTGCACTCTGCGTCGCGATCGGCGCGGTCAATGGCTACATCGTGATACGTACGGGCCTGCCAAGCTTTATCGTGACACTTGCGTTTCTCTTCATTCTGCGCGGCTTCACGATTTATCTGCCGCAGACGATCGAACGCAAAACCATCATCGGCGGGGTCAAGGACGCAGCGGAAGGCGACTGGCTGGCTGCGATCTTTGGTGGCAAGATCCTGCAGGGCTTTTTCGTCATGCTCGGCGATGCAGGCATCATCGAAACCTTCGAGCGCGGCTCGCGCGCCGGACAACCCGTGGTCGACGGCATCCCGATGCTGATCGTCTGGGCCATCTTGCTCGTCATCTTCGGTCATATCCTGCTCACGCGTACGCAATTCGGCAACTGGATCTTTGCCAGTGGCGGTGACGCGCAGGCTGCGCGTTACGTCGGCGTGCCGGTCAATCGGGTGAAGATCCTCATGTTCATGTTCACTGCCTTCTGCGCCACCGTCTTTGCCACCTGCCAGGTGATGGAGTTCGGCTCGGCCGGGGCGGATCGCGGCATCCTCAAGGAATTCGAGGCGATTATTGCCGTGGTCATTGGCGGCGCGTTGCTGACCGGTGGCTATGGCTCGGTGATCGGCGCAGCACTTGGGGCGCTCATCTTTGGCGTTGTTCAGCAGGGTCTCTTCTTCGCCGGCGTCGAAAGCTCGCTGTTCCGGGTGTTTCTGGGGGTGATCCTGCTCTTCGCGGTCATTCTGAACACCTACATCCGCCGCATCATCACGGGGGAGCGTTGATATGAGTTCTGAACATGCCCCGATTGTACAAATGAAGGGGATCGAAAAGCATTTCGGCTCCGTCATCGCGCTGGCCGGCGTATCGGTCGACGTGTTTCCCGGCGAATGCCATTGCTTGCTGGGGGATAACGGAGCGGGAAAGTCCACCTTCATCAAGACCATGTCCGGTGTGCACAAGCCCACGCATGGCGAGATCATGTTTGAAGGCAAGCCCATGAACTTTGCCGATCCCCGTGATGCCATCTCGGCCGGGATCGCCACAGTGTACCAGGATCTTGCGATGATCCCGCTGATGTCGGTCAGTCGGAACTTCTTCATGGGCAACGAGCCGACGCGCAAGATCGGACCGATCCGCGTTTTTGACCACGAACACGCCAATTCGGTCACGATGTCCGAGATGAAGAAGATGGGGATCAACCTGCGCGGTCCCGATCAGGCAGTCGGCACCCTGTCGGGTGGGGAACGCCAGACCGTCGCAATCGCGCGGGCAGTCCATTTCGGCGCGAAGGTACTGATCCTGGACGAGCCGACCTCGGCGCTTGGTGTGCGGCAAACGGCGAACGTTCTGTCGACCATCGACAAGGTTCGCAAACAGGGGATCGCAGTGGTCTTCATCACGCATAACGTGCGTCACGCCTTGGCGGTCGGGGATCGGTTCACGGTGCTGAACCGCGGCAAGACGCTTGGCACGGCGCAACGCGGTCAAATTACGCCAGAAGAGCTGCAGGATTTGATGGCGGGCGGTCAGGAGCTTGTGGCGCTTGAGGATTCGCTCGGCGGCACGGTCTGACCGGCTGGACGTGTCGCGCGGAAGGGACAACCGCGCGGCACGCATATCCCGATCATGGTTCGTCGGAGTATGTGATCGGGCCTCTAGGACGCGGCTGCGCCCTTCTCTCCCCTGTCGCGAGCCCGGCGGGTCATCACGATCTGGGCGAGGATGGACAACGCAATCTCTTCGGGTGTGATCGCGTGGATGTCCAGCCCTGCGGGTGCCTTCACACGGGCAATATCGTTGTCCGGAATGCCTTGGGCACGCAGCTTCGCGGCGAGTTTGGTGAATTTCCGGCGACTGCCCAAGAATGAAACCTCGCCGCATCCGCTGATAAGCGCACGGTGCAATGCTGCCTGATCCCCCTGGCCTTGGGTGGCCACAACGCAGAAATCAACGCTCTGCCAGATCGGATCCTCGTCGAAATGGGTGATCTGCGTGTCTACATGCGGAAAGTCGGGCGGCAAGGCAGCGCGGGTGCAATGGCTCAGGCGCAAGTCGAACCGCCGCGACAAGTCGATCAAAGCCGCGGCGACGGCGCCTGACCCACAGATCAGCAGGTGAGGCAGTGGCAGGACCGGCTCCACGAAGATGTCGAGTGATCCTTCGCTGGGGCATCCGTTCCGCGCGTAAAGGATGCCGTCACGTTCGTCACCAGCGGCCACGCCTTCGGCATCCAGAAGGTCTTCTGGGCGCAAGCTCAGAAATTGTGGTTGGCCGTTTGCGATCGCATCGCGTGCGGCGCGGCCAACGGCCGAACGCACGCATCCTCCGCCGAGGAACCCGTGCGCGATTGCGCCATCCGCTTCGATCAGTGCCTTGGCTCCCGGTTTGGCCGAGGTCGACGCGACCGTGCGCACGATGGTCGCCACCGCAAAGGCGACGCCAGCATCCCGGCGGTTGCGGATTTCGTCTTCGAGCAGGACTTCGGTTGTGCGAGCAAGCATCAGAGAGACTCCAGCGCGGTTTCGAGAGCGGCCAGATCGTCCAGAGTGTTCGCGGCGCGGAAAAGATCCAGATGTGGAAGCGCGGCCGCCATTCCGCGCGCCACCGGTTCATAGCCTGCCCAACCCTTGAGCGGGTTCAGCCAGACGATCCGACAGCCGCGTTTCGCGATCCGTGCCAGCGCTGCGTCCAGCATGTCGGGCGGGTCACTGTCATAGCCGTCCGAGAGAATGATCAGAACACTGCGCCCATCAACGCTGTGGCGTGCGTAGGTGCGCGCAAAGCGATCCATGTTGCCTCCGATCCGCGAGCCGCCACCCATGCCATCGGCCAGCAACGTGACACGGTTCAACGCACGCAGCGGATCAGGGTCACGCAAGGCGTCGCTGATCCGGACAAGGCGCGTATGGAACAGGTAGGCGTCCGAGACCGGATCGGCCCGCATCATGCCCGCCAGAAACGCAAGGAATGGCCGCGCGTAGGCCATCATCGAACCCGAAACGTCGCAGAGCGTCGCGATCCGTACCGGACGGTCCGGTCGCCGCCTGCGGGCCAGGCGCATCGGCTCACCGCCCGTTGACAGGCTTTGCCGGATGGTGCGGCGCAGATCAATCTGCGCCCCGCGCTTTGCCGCGCGCCGTCGACGAGACCGCCGGTCTCGCAGGGCCTGTCCAAGCCGATGCGCGATCTGCTCTGCCTCGCGAATGTCGTCCGGATCGACGAGGTCGCGGAGGTCCTTCTTCATCAGGTTGCGCGACCTGGCGGCCACCAAGCGCCCGGTGCCGTCGGCCGTAACATCGGCCCCGCCTGTTGCATCGGGCGCATGGGCGGTCCCACGGCGGTCCGCCTGTTGACCGGTGGCTTTTCTGGAAGACCGCGTGTGTTTTGCGTCCCGGCGATCAGGGTTGGGCACGGACTTTTCTCGCACCCGCCCCGCATTGACCCAGTAGCTTTCAAACAGCAGATCAAAGCGCGCGGAGTCATCGGCGCAACCGCAGCAGACGGTTTTCAAGGCAAGCCTTGTCTGATTGATGTCGCAGGCCGGGATCTGTGTCAGGGCGCGCATGGCCGTGTCTGCTTCCGCCACGCCGAGATGAAAGCCTTGTGCACGCAGATGCGTCAGGAACCCGGTGACCCTGGACGCCGGGCCGGGATCGGACGCGGCAAAGCGGGTGATGCGCGTCACGCCGCTCGTCCCGCAAGCCGCGCGGCGCGCTCGGGTGGCACCGCCGCGCGATCCGCTTCGGTTTTCAACAAGGTGGACAGGGCAGCTGCAAGAACTTGCGGGTCGTCGCTGAGATCGTTGACGCCCAGCCCAGCAAGAGCCGCGGCGAAATCGAGCGTCTCGGCAATGCCAGGAGATTTCTCCAGATCCTCCCGTCGAAGTGCCTGCACAAATCCGACGATCTGTCCGGCCAGTTCAGCTTCGACACCCGGACAGCGCGCCGCGAGGATCGCAAGCTCGGTTTGGCGGTCCGGAAAGGCCACGTGGTCATAGAGGCATCTTCGCCGGAGCGCGTCCGAAAGGTCGCGCGTGCCGTTGGCGGTGAGGATCACTATCGGTCGGGTTGTGGCGGAGATTGTCCCAAGTTCGGGCACCGTGATCTGAAACTCTGAGAGAACCTCGAGAAGATAGGCTTCGAACTCTT
>JBCCVT010000233.1:0-4934 GCA_039195015.1 Pseudomonadota bacterium | reverse complement strand
TCTTGGTCCCGCGCTTTGGTTTGCTGCGCGCACCAGACGATGAATAGCGTTTGTCCGCAACCAACGGCTTGCGCCGTGATGAATCAGTCATGTCAGCCCTGCCCGGCGCCTGCCCTTTACCGCAGACTATCTATTTGTCCCGCGAATGTTTAGAGAAGCGGGTGTGAAATCTGTGTTTTCATTGTGCACATTTTTTCACCCATACGCAGGAATCGCATATTTTTTGTGCAAAACGGATGTTTCCTGCTTACGATCTGGCACTCTCAACGTTCCATTATTCCTTTAAAAACGCCTTTCCTTCGGTGGCATAGCGCAGGGAGACCTGCCAATCCGAGGGGACAAAGGTGAAACTCATCATTGCGACAATCAAGCCGTTCAAGCTGGAGGAGGTGCGCGAAGCGCTTACCGAAGCCGGCGTGCGCGGCATGATGGTGACCGAGATTAAAGGCTTCGGCTCTCAGTCGGGCCATACCGAGATCTATCGCGGCGCAGAATATGCCGTCAATTTCGTGCCAAAGATCAAATTGGAAATCGTCGTTTCAGATTCCGCGACCGACCAGGTGGTCGAAACCATCGCGAAGACGGCGCAAACCGGAAAAATCGGTGACGGGAAGATCTTCGTGCTGGACGTGCAGCAGGCGATCCGCGTGCGCACCGGCGAAACAAACGACGACGCGCTCTGACCGGGCTGCGAACCTCAAGGGGAAACAACTTCATGAAACTTTTGAAATCACTTCCGGTCGCTGCTGCGCTCGTCGCGTTGCCGACGCTGGCGATGGCTCAGGACGCCGTACCGGGAACCGATGCCGCGTCGGATTCCATCTTTATTTTCAACTCACTGCTGTTCCTTGTGGGCGGCTTCCTTGTGATGTGGATGGCCGCAGGCTTCACCATGCTCGAAGCCGGGCTGGTACGGTCGAAAAACGTGACCATGCAGCTGACGAAGAACATCTCGCTCTTCTCGCTCGCAGCAATCATGTACTACCTGATCGGATACAACCTGATGTATCCGCTTGGCAGCTGGTCGATCGGTACGGATGAAACCGGTGGCTATCTGGGCGCGTTCGGTGTCGCGGTTCTCGAAGCCGTGGGTGTCGGCCGCGATGGTGCGGATGACTATGGCTATGCGTCGACCGGGTCGGACTATTTCTTCCAGCTGATGTTCTGCGCGACCACCGCATCGATCGTTTCGGGCACTCTGGCCGAGCGGATCAAACTGTGGCCCTTCCTGATCTTCGTGATCGTATTGACAGGCCTAATCTATCCGATTCAGGCATCCTGGAAATGGGGCGGTGGCTTCCTCGACAGCCAGTGGGGCTTCCTCGACTTTGCCGGCTCGACCGTTGTGCACTCGGTCGGTGGCTGGGCGGCTCTTGCGGGCGCGATCATCCTCGGTGCGCGAAAGGGCAAGTACTCCGAAGGCGGCAAGGTGACGCCGATCATGGGTTCGAACCTCCCGCTCGCAACTCTGGGTACCTTCATCCTGTGGCTGGGCTGGTTCGGCTTCAACGGCGGTTCGCAACTGGCGATGGGCACCGTGGGAGACGTGGCTGACGTCAGCCGCATCTTTGCCAACACCAATACCGCCGCGGCCGGTGGTGCGCTTGCCGCGCTGATCCTGACACAGTCGCTCTATGGCAAGGTCGACCTGACCATGGTGCTCAACGGCGCATTGGCTGGCCTCGTTTCGATCACGGCGGAGCCGCTGACCCCGTCTTTGGGCATGGCGACCCTGATCGGTGCCATCGGTGGCGTAATCGTCGTCTTCACCGTTCCCATGCTGGACCGGCTGAAGATCGATGACGTGGTCGGCGCGATCCCGGTTCACCTCTTTGCCGGTATCTGGGGCACCTTTGCGGTCATCCTGACCAACTCGGACGCGACCCTGACCGGCCAGATCGTTCCGATCATCATCGTCGGCGTCTTTGTCTTCGTGGTGAGCCTCGTGGTCTGGGTCATCCTCAACGCAGTCATGGGCATCCGTGTCAGCGAAGAAGAGGAAGTGAGCGGCCTCGATATGTCCGAACTGGGCATGGAAGCCTATCCGGAATTTTCAAAAGGCTAAGTCTCCTTCCCTTGGCCTAACACTGACCCGGGCGTCCGCGCCCGGGTTTTTTATGCCTTGCGGCCGGTTCCAATGGGCTTGGACGGATCGGTCCGAAAGCTTTGGTCGAGATCGGGGAAAAGAGGCAGCGTGCCATCATCGCCGCCCGGACGATCGTAGGCCCGCATCCACGGCAAGACGGGGGCGAGGCTTCCTCCGGCATTCCATTCGAAGTATCCGAGTTTGCCCTTGGCCGGGATCGGATCAATAGCGCGGGGATTTTCCAGAACCAGTCCCATCTCCCCGCCAAACCATTCGCTGTCGCTGCGATCAATGATGTCGACGACCTCCACAGTGCCGATGATCGCCCTGCGCGGCAATGAATCGGGGCGTGGCGCCGTCACCCCGTGGCGCTGCAAGCGCCAGACACCCCACTGGTATTCTGCCTCGGTCATGCCCGAGGCGGCGTGCAGACAGATGGTGCCGGTGGTCATGCCGCCACTGCGAATGGCCCCTGCGCTCCGGTTTTCGATGATCTTTCCGCCGTGCAGGATTGCCCAGGCCCAGGGCTGGCGAACGGACAATGCCAGATGTGGAAGTTCGGACATGTACGGCACCGTCGCTTTCAAAGTCCCATGAGAACTTAGCTTGCGGGATCACCAGGAACAGCTTTCGATGCCCAACGCAGTTCACGCCGAGCGCGGTCTCTATCCGCCTCCGTTCTGATTGTCCGGTGTGTCAGACACCCACCTCGACGATGGCTTGCGCCAAAATCGGTACGGTTTGCGTATTCAGACCGGCGATGTTCATTCGGCTATCGCCCACCATGTAGATCGCGTGCTCGGCCCGCAGCCGTTCGACCAGCTCGGGCGACGCTCCCAGACGCGAGAACATGCCACGATGTTGCGCGAGAAATCCAAAGCGGTTCGATCCGCTCAACCGCTGCAATTCATCCGCCAAATGCTGGCGCAGCCCGAGCATCGACAGGCGCACCTCCTCCAGCTCAGTGGTCCAGTCCGCGCGCAGGTCGGCATCATTCAAAATCGTCGTCACGACGCGCGCCCCGTGATCGGGCGGGAAGGAGAAGTTCTGCCGGTTGAGATAGGCCAGGGTGTCGCGATTCAGGCCGGTTTGATCGGCCTTTTGCGAGATCGCCATCAAAAGGCCGGTGCGCTCTCGATAGACCCCGAAATTCTTGGAACAGGAGGCGGCGATCAGACACTCAGCCACACCTGCTGCAACCAGCCGCGTGGCTGCCGCATCCTCATCCAGCCCATCTCCAAAGCCCTGATAGGCAATGTCGATCATCGCGACGAGCCCCTTTTCATTGATCAAGTCAATGACCCTCTGCCATTCGATCGCGTTCAGATTGGCGCCCGTCGGATTGTGACAGCACCCGTGAAGGAGCACCACATCACCGGCGTTCGCACCGCCGAGATCGGCAATCATGCCGTCGAAATCCACACCGCGCGTATCATCGTCGAAATAGCGGTACTGCACCGTTTCGATGCCCAAGTGCTTGAGAATGCTGAGATGGTTGGGCCATGTTGGGTTCGACACGAAAACGCGCGCGTCAGGCGTCGCCATACGGACCAGTTCGAAGGCCTGGCGTACGGCGCCGGTTCCGCCCGGGGTCGCTGCTGCGGCGATTTGGTCGCGCGGCACCGCGTCGCCCAAAATCAACTGGATCATTGCATCGGAAAATGCTGGATCGCCCAAAAGGCCCGTATAGGCCTTGGTGGTCTGCTCCTGCCATAAGCGCTCTTCGGCCGCCTTGACCGCGCGCATGACCGGGGTGACACCTTCGGCATTCTTGTAGACGCCGACGCCCAGATCGATTTTGTTGTCGCGAGAATCCGCGCGGAACGCGGCCATCAGGGCGAGGATCTTATCTGCGGGTTGCGGTTTCAATGCATCGAACATCAGATCTCTCCGGTTGCAACGGGAAGCGTGGGAAAAGCGCCCCATTCGGACCACGACCCGTCATAAAGCGCATAGTCGGTCTTGCCGATCCGTTCGAGCGCCAGGCACAGGATCGCCGCGGTGACACCAGATCCGCAGGTGGTGATCACCGGCTTGGCCAGATCCACGCCCGCGTCCTCAAAGGTCTGGCGCAGCGCATTCGGCGCTTTCATCAAACCATCGTCACCCAGTAGCTTACCAAATGGTACGTTGCGCGAGCCCGGGATGTGGCCGCTGCGCAGACCCTCGCGCGGCTCGGGCGCGTCGCCGCGAAACCGTTCGGCCGATCGGGCATCAAGGATCTCGTGATCGTGCAGTTTGGCCGCTGCCGAAACCTGAGTGACGTCTCGCACGAGATGGTTTTGGACCCGCACGGTCATATGGCGGTCGCGGACGATCGGCGGGAGATCCTCAATCGGATGACCTTCGGCCTGCCATTTCGGAAACCCGCCATCAAGCACGGCGATGTTCTCCTGCCCCATCAGCTTGAAAAGCCACCAGACGCGCGCCGCGGACATTAGCCCCGCGCCGTCATAGACGACCACCTGATGCCCATCGCCCACACCCATCGCCCGCATTCGCGACATGAACTTTTCGACCGGAGGTGCCATGTGCGGCAGGTCCGATCGGTGGTCGGAAATCTCGTCGATGTCAAAGAAGCGCGCGCCGGGGATATGGGCCGCCTCGTATTCCGCGCGCGGGTCACGACCGGCTGCAGGCAAATACCAGGATCCGTCAAGAATTCGGAGATCCGGATCTTTCAGATGGGCTGCCAGCCAATCAGTGGAAACAAGAGTTCTGGGATCGTCGTCCATGGCTGCGTTCCTTGCGCAAACTCGCCCTTGCCTAGCGTTTGCCGTCGGACGTGGCAAGACGGGCCCTAGCTGTGGTCTTTCATCAATCGCTGTTTCTGGCGGTTCCAGTCGCG
>JBCCVT010000232.1:0-4986 GCA_039195015.1 Pseudomonadota bacterium | reverse complement strand
TTTTGGCAATACACCGGAACAGGTCTGGTGCCTGGGGTGGCAGGTGAGGTCGACATCAATGTCTTTGGAGGCTCACAGGCCGCCTGGTCGAGCTGGCCTTAACGGTGGTCTGTCGTGAAGGATTGGAGCGGGTAACGGGAATCGAACCCGTAACTTAAGCTTGGGAAGCTCTCGTGATACCTTTTCACCATACCCGCGCCGGGACGTCGGGATAGGCGATCACCGGATGCGCGTCAAGGCAATTTGGCGCGGATGTCTGTAACGATCCGCGCCTTGTAGAGACTTCTCGCGCGTCGGATTTTCAACGCTCTGGTGTCTGGAAAGCCGGGCTCAAACGGCGGCGAACTGGTCGTTTGGCACGTTGCAACCTTGCAGTTGCATCTGCGACGAGATTGCGTCGTAATTCCCCTTTGCCAGCGACAGAGCTCCGGAATTGTCGCTGGTTGTCGCAAGCGCGAACGCGGCGGGCCAGAACAGAACCAAGGCAACGCCTGTTGCGACGGCATCCGTGGTCGCGGCCTTTTTCTGTTTCGCGCTCAGGTCATTCACATGACGCACGATGTCGTTGCGCTCGGCCAGAAGGTCATTGCAGCCTTTGCCTTCAAACGCGCTGCGGCTGACATAGCTTGCCTCGATCTTATGAGGTTGCTGGGCACAGGCAGATACGGCGACACAGGCGGCCAAAAGAGCCGCCTTTTTGAAGATTGTCATATTGTCTTTCGGTAATTGCGGTTACGGGTCATGCCGGTTCAGGTATAGGCTGCAGTTGTTGCCGCTCCCTGAAACACCGATGCCGGGCTAGGCACGCAATGTGTTGCATTTGAGGCAAGCGCCGGACATCGCTGTGTCTGCCGCAAAACCGCTCGACCATGACCCAGGTTTCAGGCGCCGAGCCGCTGAAATTTTGGCTGCGGCTTTCGTTTTCTTGTCATCGGTGGCGGGCTGGCCGGGACAAACTTCAAGCCTCTTCCGTCGACACGGCAGAATGTGGTCAGGTGTCCTGTGGGTCGGCCGTGCGTGCCTGAAAAAGATTGATGGTTGCGGGCACGCGCAGGCCGTCTGGGGTTGCATATTCGGCAAAGGCGTCACGCATGGTGGCGGCGATCGCATGCGCGTCGCCGGGTCCGGCGTCGAAATGTGACATGATCCGCGTGGCCGGTCCGATCCGCGTCGACAATTGCGCGAGCGCGTCGGCATCGCCTGCGGGTGTGAGATGGACGGGGACGGGCTCGGCTGTGACATCGACAAGGCCAGCCGCCTGCAAAAGACCTAAGACGCGATCACGGTCGCGGAATGCAAAAGGCCCTGGTGCATCAGGATCGGCTTTGGGCGGATCGCCCAGCCGCTCTTTGGCCGCAGCAACGGGAATGCTGAACCAAGGGTTTTCCGAGACCGGCGCCCAGGCGGCAAAGGTGATCTGGGCACCCGGTTTGAGATTGCGTGCGATATTGGCAAACGCGGCGGTGGGATCTTCGAAGAACATCACGCCGAAACGCGACATGGCGGCATCAAGCGGCGCACCCTTCAACTGGGCCACCTGTGCGTCGGCGCACTGGAAGTCGACATGCGTTATGCCGCGTTCGGCGGCAATGGCCGCAGCCCGATCCAGAAAGGGTTGCGAGATATCCGCGCCAAGCACATGACCCGCTCGACCCACATGCGCGGCTGCTGCCAAGACGCTGGTTCCGGCTCCGCAGCCTATATCCACCACGCGATCACCTGGCCGCAACGTGGCGCGATCGAGCACCAGATCCAGCACCGGTTGCAGAACCTGATCAAGATGGTCCTGATAGGTCAGCCAGTTTTCACCGGCGGGCGACGCGCTCCAGTATTCGGCCTGTTCTTGGTTTGCGGTTTCCATGATCAGGCCTCCTGACGCTGCGCATTGGTGCGACTATGCCCGGCGTCGCCGTCGCCGACCAGAGCTTTCACCGTCACCTCCACCGGTGTTAAAGGACACGTCGGGAAGTGCTGCAACCTGCGCCAGTTCGGGGAATGGATCCGTCTTGTGCGGGATTGCATTGGCGGCCACAAAGTGTTCCTGAAATTTGGGCTCGATCGCGGTTTCAACCTTCGTGATCTGTTGCACCGTTTTCTCGATCTGTTTGCGCGCCGCCACATTGCAAAGGGCAATCCGCGCGCCTGTTCCGGCGGCGTTGCCAGCGCTTGTGACCTTGGCCAGCGGCGCGTCGGGGATCATGCCCAGAACCATCGCGTGTTTGGTCGAGATATGTGCGCCGAACGCGCCGGCCAGCACCACCCGATCGACCCGGTCGACGCCGATTTCATCCATCAGCAGACGCGCGCCCGCATAGAGCGCCGACTTGGCCAGTTGGATCGCACGGATGTCGCCCTGGGTCACCGTGATGCGTGGCCCGCCTTCGGCGGTGCCATCGTGGATGAGGTATGAATGTGTGCGACCATCGGGGATCATGCGTTCCGTCCCGGTCTGGGCCGCCGATCCAAGAAGCCCCGACGCGTCAAGCAAACCCGCCATCCGCAATTCGGCCACGGCTTCGACAATGCCCGAGCCACAGATGCCCGTGATCCCCGTTGTTGCGGTCGCGAGGTCAAAGGCGGGGTCATCGGACCAGACCTCCGAGCCGATGACACGGAAACGTGGCTCCTTGGTGACGGGGTCGATCTCGATCCGTTCGATGGCACCGGGCGCGGCGCGCTGACCAGAGCTGATTTGCGCGCCTTCGAATGCAGGTCCGGTGGGCGACGAACAGGCGAGAACGCGGTGGCTGTCGCCGAGCAGGATCTCGGCATTCGTTCCGACATCGACCACAAGCACCAGATCGTCGGATTTGTCGGGCTCCTCCGACAGTGCCACCGCAGCGGCATCTGCGCCAACGTGGCCCGCGATGCAGGGCAACACGTAGACTTGCGCACGGGGGTTCATCGCGTCAAGTTCCACCGCGCGCGCATCAAGCGTCACCGATTGTGAGGTTGCCAACGCGAAGGGCGCCTGTCCAAGCTCGACCGGATCGAGCCCGAGCAGAAGGTGGTGCATCACCGGGTTGCAGACAAAGACCGTCTCTACGATCAGCAATGGATCAATGTTACCTTCCTCGGCGATGGCGCGGGTAAGATCGTTGATCGCGGCCCGGACCGAGGCTGTCATCTCGATATCGCCGCCGGGATTCATCATCGAATAAGAGACCCGGCTCATCAGGTCCTCGCCAAACCGGATCTGCGGGTTCATAAGACCGCTTGAGGCGATCACAAGCCCTGTCGACAGATCGGTCAGGTGCGCCGCGATGGTTGTCGAGCCAAGGTCGATCGCCAGGCCATAGAGCCCTCCTTCGTGAAGCCCGGGCCAGATGTCGATCGCCCGTGCAACGGCAGTCTTGTGGTCCTGGAAGAGTGCGACAGTGACCTCCCACTTGCCCTTGCGCAAGATGGGCTGCAACTTGGCCAGCAGGCTCAGATCTGCGGTGATCGCGTCAATCCCCCATTGTGCCTGCAGGGCCCGCTCCAACCGCTCCAGATCGCCGGTGGGTTCGTGCATGTCGGGTTCTTCGACAGTGACAAAGAAGAGCCGCGTGGCCGGATCCATCTCAATCTTGCGATCGCTGGCAGCCTTGCGCACAACCTGGCGATGCACCTGACTTTCGGGCGGCACATCGATCACGATATCTCCCTGCACCATGGCCTGGCAGCCGAGCCGGCGCCCCTTTTTCAGCCCGCGCTTTTGATCATAACGCTCTTCGACCGCATTCCACTCAGACAGCGCGTCGATGGCCACGGTCACGCCGTGTTTGGGGAACTCGCCGAAGGACGGTGTGATCTGGCATTTCGAACAGATCCCGCGACCGCCACAGACAGAATCCAGATCGACCCCCAGCTGCCGCGCGGCCGTCAGAACCGGAGTTCCAACCGGAAAATGCCCGCGCTTTCCAGACGGCATGAATACGACAAGAGGATCAGTGGTCATCGGGTGCTCCGCCACGGGCCAATCAAGTGACCGGACCATAGTGGATCTGCGGCCGCGGGAAAGTCCGGAACCGTCAAAATTGTCGTTCCGAGCGGCATCGCCATACAGTTATTGGCGCGCGTGAAAGATGAAACCCAGCGTGTTGAGCAACAGTTGCGCGGCAAGGATCTGCGTGCTTCCCGTCGGGTCGTAATCCGGCGCGACCTCCACCAGGTCGATTCCGATGATCCGGTTGCGCTGCGACACCGCCTGCATCAGCTCCAGGATCTCGTAGTAGAGAAAACCGCCGTGGCTAGGCGTCCCAGTACCCGGCGCGATCGACGGGCAGAACGCGTCGATGTCGATTGTGACATAGAGAGGTGCGCCATCAGGGATCCGCCCGGACAGTGCCCGGGGTCCGATCCTGCGCGCCTGGCGGACGGAAAGGATGTCTGAACCGAGGGAGCGCGCGTCTTCGTACCCTTCGCGCGCAGTCGAACTTACGTTGCGGATGCCGACCTGTGTCAGGCCGGTGACATAGTTGCGCTCAGCGGCCCGGCGCATCGGATTGCCGTGACCGTGTCGCACGCCGTGGCGTTCGTCGACAAAGTCGAGATGTGCGTCGATCTGCAGGATATGGAAGGGGCCTTGGCCGTCAAATGCACGGATGCAGGGGATGTTGATCGAATGGTCGCCCCCGATCACAACGGGCAAGGCTCCGCCCGCTAGAATCGCGCGGACGCCTGTTTCGATGTTGTGATGGCTTTGCTCGGTATCGGTATGAACGATGTCGGCGTCTCCGATATCCACGATCCGGACGTTTCTCGGCAGGTAGGTGGCGTCATCCTCATGGTCATAGGCGCCCGCGTGACCGAAGCTGAAAAGCGTCGAGGCCTCGCGCACCCCGCGTGGCCCGAACCGAGCGCCAGCGCGCCATTGGGTTCCCGCATCGAATGGTGCACCAAGGATGGCGACATCCGCGTCGATTGCGGACCAATCTGATACGAACGGGCGCTTGCCGAATGTTGAAATCCCGACAAAGGGCAGATCCAGACGTCCGCCGTCAT
>JBCCVT010000231.1:0-5050 GCA_039195015.1 Pseudomonadota bacterium | reverse complement strand
TCGCGCTCCCCCGGCTTGTCCCTTGGAAAGCGCTTTATGCCCCGGCGACAGCAGCGGCGGCCTTATCGTAAGCCGCAGCAGCCAGTTCAAAGTCATCCTCGGTCAAGGCAAGACAAGGGTAGGTCTTCCCTGGCGATTTGAAGAGCCCGCTATCTGTCAGAACCTGATTGAAGCGGGTCGCGCGCGCCGTATCGGACGCAAATACATTTCGGTAATCCCGCACATTGTCCGTCGTAAGCACGAATTCAAATAGGGTCGGATCTCCGACCGTTTTGTATCCGACACCGTTAGCCGTCAAAGCGGCAGAGCCGAGATCCATAAGCCGTTGCCCATTGGCGCGCAGCCGGTCGTATTGACCGTCGCGGCGGAGGATTTCCATCGTTTTCAACCCGGCAATTGCCGCCACGGGATTGCCTGACAGAGTGCCGAGCTGCATCAGCCAATTCTCGGCACCAACGGAGGCCTTGTCAAAATGCGCCATGATGTCGGCACGCCCCGCGATCGCCGCCAGGGGAAAGCCTCCGCCAATAATCTTTCCCAGTGTGCACAGATCCGGCGTCACGCCATAACGCTCCTGCGCCCCGCCGTAAGCAACGCGGAACCCGGTAACAACCTCGTCAAAAATCAGTACGATGCCATACCGGTCGGCCTCTTCGCGCAGCGCCTGCAAGAATCCGTCCTCGGGCGGGATGATACGCTGCAGCGGCTCGACAATCATACCGGCGATGGTGTCGCCATGTTCGGCCAGCACAGACCGCAGATAGTCGGGGTCGTTGAACGGCGCGATCACCATGTCAGCGCGCACCGCCTCGGGGATGCCGGCGCTGTCCGGGACAGCCTGCGGGAAATTGACCATGCGCGATGGCGCGAGGCTCATCTGCGCCTCGGCGCACATGCCGTGATAACCGCCTTCGAATTTGAGGATCTTGTCGCGGCCGGTGAATGCCCGCGCAAGCCGCATGGCGTACATGTCCGCCTCGCCCCCCGAACAGACATAGCGCACCTGTTCCGCGCACGCGACCGCGCGCTGGATTTCCTCGGCCAGTTCGACGCCGGCGGCATTGTTTGCAAAGAATGTCATCCCGCGCGGCAGCTGTTCGGCAACAGCCTCGAGTACCTCGGGATGGCCATGTCCCAGCAGCATCGGTCCTGATCCGATGAGCAGGTCGACATATTCGCGCCCGTCCTCGTCCCAAACACGGCTGCCGCGTCCTTCGCGAATGAAAACGGACGGATCAAAATTGCCAAATCCGCCGCCCGGCAGCACAGCGTGCGCACGGGTTTGCCAGTCGGCTTGGGACAGAGTTTTCAGCATCGGACGTCTCCTAATCCAAAACAAGGTCAGGTGAACCGAGGGCTTCGCGGTCCGGCGTTATCCCGAGCCCCGGCCCCTCCGGCGGTGCAACAAAACCAGCCTCGCGCACCGGTGCATCCGGCGCAAGGCGCGGCGCGACATACCCGGACAGGTCGCACACATTCAGCACCCAAACCGGATCGGTCGCCGCCGCAAGGTGCAGTGCTGCAGCCATCGTGATGTCGGAACCCCAGGTGTCTTCGACGCACATGCGCGCGCCGAGGTAGACGCAGAGGTCGCGGGCCCGGCGCGCCGCGCTGACACCACCGAATTTCGACAGTTTAATCGCGACCGCATCCATGCAGCCGCGCTCATGCGCCTCGAGCAGCGTGGCGGTATCATACGCGCATTCGTCGAGCTTCATCGGCAGGCCGGTCGCAGCGCGAACCCGGGCGCAGTCGATAATGTTTGCGCAGGGCTGTTCCAGCATCACATCGATATCCGCTACCGCGCGCCCCACACGCGTCGCGTCCATTGAGGTTGCGCCGCAATTCCAGTCTCCGTAGACGAGCGGCCCCGGACCGACAGCCGCGCGCACCGCGCGCAAACGTTCGACATCCACCGCCCAGTCAGCATCCGCCCCCAGCTTGGCCTGAAATTGCGTGATCCCCTGACCCTGCGCCTCAAGTGCCATCCGCGCCATCTCGTCTGGATCCACGCAGGTTATCGAGTGATAGAGCGGCAACTGGTCGACCCGGCGCCCACCCAGGAACGCACTAAGCGGCTGGTTGGCAGCGCGGCCCGTAAGATCCCAAAGCGCGATGTCGATGGCGGATTTCACGTAAGGATGGCCCTGCAGATGTGCGTCCGCGCGGGCGATGAGGGCCTCGGTCCCAACCGGGTTACCGCCCAACAATACCGGCGCGAGTTCGGCCAACGCAGGTGCGACACCCCGCGCGTAGGCCGGCAAGTAATGCGGGATCGGACAGACCTCTCCCCAACCGGTCAGACCCTCATCGGTGTCGATTGCAAGCACGACGGTTTCGACCGTTACGCATGCCTTGCCTTGCGCCATGTAGTAAGCAGTGTGGCTTTTGAGCGGGACATGCCAGAGTGTCAGCCGTGTGATTTTCATCCGGTTGCCGCGCCCCTAATCCTCGTAGACCGCGATCGGATCGCCCAGAAGCTCTTCGTCCGGAGCGAATCCCAAACCCGGAGCGTCGGTGGCCGTCAGCTTCCCGCCGATGTTGCGCGTCCCAAGCCCTGGCGCGACATCAACCGTCAGCATGTCCTGACAGGACCAGCTGCCCAGTCGGAATTCATCCGGGATGGTCTGCGCCAGATGCGCGGCCTCGGTATCGGCCAGGACGGAGCCACCCGTCGCCATTACATACATCTGCAGTCCATGGGTCAGTCCGATATCCCGGATCCGTCGCGCCTTGGTCAGACCGCCGACGCGATTGACCTTGATGTTGAGCACGTCCGCCACTCCGTCGCGGGCGATCCGCATGGCGTCCTGCAAGGTCACAAGACTTTCGTCCACGCTGATCGGCGTGGTGGTCACACGGCGCAACGCTTCGATGTCGTCGAGGGTCTCGCAGGGCTGTTCGACGGTGATGCCCAGATCCCGTACCGCATTCATTACGATCGAGGCTTCGCGCCGGGTCCAGCCCCTGTTCACATCGTAGAGAATGCGCTCATCCGTCAGCCGTTCACCTTCGAGATGGCGGATGCGTTCAATGTCGGCCTCGATATCGGCACCGATCTTGGCGGAATGCACACGATACCCCAGATCGCGATAGCTGCGTACGATGTCCATCATGTAATCGGGATCGCCGCAAGACACCGACGACGCGATCCAGGTGCCCGAGGCATATCGCCCGCCAAGCAGATCGGCGATCGAAAGACCGGCCGCCTGCCCGGCAATGTCCCAACAGGCCATGTCGATCGGCGCTTTTGCATAGAGGTGTCCGGGCAGGCACCGATCCATGCTGCGTTCCACATGCTCGATAGCTCGCGGATCCTGACCCAGGATCGCCAGCGCCATCGTTTCAATCCCGGCCCGAATGCCTGGGCCATGGGCGGGAACGTAGGTGTGGCCCCATGGTGTGCCCTCACCCCAGCCAACCAGCCCATCATCGGTGTCGAGCTTGACAAAGGTCGCGTCCAGCACATCGAAACGAAGCCGCCCGCCCGACAGCCAATACGGATCCTTCAGCGGCAGATCCCGGCGAAAGATCGTGATGCGCGTGATCTTCATATATGTGCCCGCAAACCACGCCGGATCCCATTGGGCCGTGTCATGGGACGACCACAATGTTTCCGGCATGGGCTTTGGAGATGAACGCCTCCTGCGCCTTGGGCAGATCCTTCAGCGGGTAGGTGGCCGCAAGCAAGGGTCGGATCTCGCCCCGTTCGATGTAGCCGACCACATCCGGGAAGACGTTGAGCGGCACCACGGTCGAGCCTGTGAACGTCAGGTCGCGCAAGTAAAGCGTCCGCAGATCCAGCGATACCATCGGCCCGGCGATAGCGCCGGAACAGGTGTATCGCCCGCCGCGTTCGAGCACATCGATCAGCTGCGGCCAGAGCGTACCACCCACCACGTCGGCGACCACGGTGACGCGTTCATTGCCCAAGGCCTTTCTCAGGTTGTCGGGGCTTCGTGGCAAAAGGACATCCGGGCCCAGTGTAGCCACCTCGTCATGCTTGGTCTCGGCCGCCATCGCGATCACACGCGCGCCGCGCCGTTTCGCAAGCTGGATCAAAGCACCTCCGACACCGCCCGACGCTCCCGGGACTAGCACCGTGTCCGTGTCGTTGGTCTGCGCACGCGACAGCATCCCTTCGGCCGTCGTGTAGGAACATTGAAACGTTGCAATTTCGGCATCGGTCAGGTCGCTTTCGATTACCTGCACGCCACGATGATGAGCCTTGGTGTATTCGGCAAACCCGCCATCCATCTCCGAGCCGAAATACATCGCTTTCATCTTGTTGTCGGGATCGGTCCAGTCGCGCTGCCAGCCGTCAACCATGACCCGTTTACCGATCATGGCACTTGGCACGTTGGTCCCTGCCGCCACGACTTGGCCCACCGCATCCGCACCTTGAATGCGTGGGAAAGTGATCGGCTGGCCGCCCCAGGAAGGATCCTCACCTCCCATATCCTCGAACGCGCCGCCGGTGGTCGCCTGTTCGACGGATTTCGAATACCAGCCCGAGCGCGTGTTCACATCCGTATTGTTGAGCCCACATGCACCCACCCGGATCAGCACCTCATCATGGTTGATCCCGGGTGTCGGCCAATCCTCGCGCCAGGCATAAGCATCCATGTCGCCATGCCCGGTGAGCACCATGGCGCGCATCGTCTCAGGAATTGTCATGTCTTCATCTCCATCGAAACGACACCAGGATGCATCATTCGGCCGCCGCGCAGGACAGATCCGCGCGCGGGCGCGTGCTTTGCGGGTCATAGGCCGGTTCTGCGCGGACGCGCGCCGCGCGCGGCACCCCGTGGATGAGGACAATCAGCGCCGTTCCGGGTCGGGCTGCATGGGGCTTGAGGTAGGCAAAAGCGAGTATTTTTCCGACCGAATGCCCATAGGCCATCGAAGCGGTGGAACCCACGACCTTGTCTGCCAGAATGACCGCTTCGCCGCCATGTCCGTCGACCTCGCCATCCGGGTCGATCTCAAGATAAGCGCAGACCCAGGGAATCTGCCCTGTCTCGGCCTTGCGCGCGCTGTCACGGGTCGC
>JBCCVT010000230.1:0-5053 GCA_039195015.1 Pseudomonadota bacterium | reverse complement strand
GCAAAGTAATGCGGATCGATGCATTCCGCAGACCGCGCGTTCAGCGAACAGAAGGTCCGCAGACCCTGCCGCGTCAGATGGCTGTGCACCGCGCTTGTGGCCAGGATCATCGGCATCGCGATCTTGTCGGCATCCGAGTGCTGATCGGTCAGAACGATATGCCCCGCGCCCGAGCGCACGGCCTCCTCCGCCTCGGCGCGGATCCGTTCCAAACCTTCCCGCAGCGATCCCTCGCCCGGCTCAAAGGTACAGTTGATCTCAACCAGCGGCGCATCGAACTGCTCGGCGAGCTTGGCCCATTGGGCGTTGCCCACGAACGGGCTCTCCAGCACCACGATCTCGGTCTGGCTGCTGCTCTCGTCCAGCACGTTCTTGAGGTTCCCGAACCGCGTCTTCAGCGACATCACCCGGTATTCCCGCAGGCTGTCGATCGGCGGGTTGGTGACCTGGCTGAAATTCTGCCGGAAGAAATGGCTCAGCGGGCGGTACATCTTCGACAGCACCGCCGACGGCGTGTCATCCCCCATCGAAGCAAGGGATTCCTTGCCGTCCTCGGCCATCGGAGCCAGGATCTGCTCGATCTCCTCGATCGTGTAGCCCGCCGCGATCTGCCGCTTGCGCAGGTCATCACCAGCGAAAAGCGGCTTTTCGGTCGCCGCCGCCAGGACACTGTCCGCGTCGTTGATCTTTTCGACCCAGTCGCCAAAGGGCTGCGACCCGGCCAGCTGGTTCTTGATCTCGGTGTCGCGATAAAGCCGCCCCTCGGCCATATCCACCGCCAGCAGCTGCCCCGGACCCAGCGCGCCCTTTTCGACCACCGTGGCCTCTTCGGTCGGCACCATGCCGGCCTCGGACCCCGCGATCAGCAAGCCATCCCCGGTCACCACATAACGCATCGGCCGCAACCCGTTCCGGTCAAGCCCGGCACAGACCCAGCGCCCGTCGGTCATCGCCAGCGCGGCCGGACCGTCCCAGGGCTCCATCACCGAGTTGCAATAGGAATACATGTCCCGCCAGGCTTGCGGCAGCTCGACCGCCTGTTTCGACCAGCTTTCCGGGATCAGCATGGTCTTGGCCATCGGCGCGTTGCGCCCGGCGCGCACCAGCACTTCGAACACCGCGTCCAGCGCCGCCGAATCCGACGACCCGCCGGGGATGATCGGCTTGATATCCTCGGCCATATGCTCGAACGCGGCGCTGGCCATGCGGATCTCGTGGCTTTTCATCCAGTTGATGTTGCCCTTCAGCGTGTTGATCTCGCCATTATGCGCCAGCATCCGGAACGGCTGCGCCAGCCACCATTGCGGGAAGGTGTTCGTCGAATAGCGCTGGTGATAGATCGCAAAGGCGCTCTCGAACCGGTCATCGCGCAGATCGGGATAGAAATCGGCCACCTGCTCGGCCAGCATCATGCCCTTGTAGATGATCGACCGGCAGGACAGCGACGCGATGTAAAGCCCGCCAATGCCCTCGGCGGCGGCGGCTTTTTCGATCCGGCGGCGGATCACGTAAAGCTCGCGCTCGAACCGCTCTTCATCAACGCCCTTCGAATTCGAGATGATGATCTGTTCGATCTCGGGCCGCGTGGCGTTTGCCTTCTCGCCCAGCACGCTGACATCCACCGGCACGTGCCGCCAGCCATAGATATAGTACCCCTTGCGCAGCACTTCGGTCTCGACGATCGTCCGGCAGGTCTCCTGCGCACCGAAATCGTTGCGCGGCAGAAAGACCTGCCCGACGGCGATATGCTGATCCTTTTTCGGCGTGTGTCCGGTGCGTTCGATCTGGTCATAGAAGAACGGCATCGGGATCTGCACATGGATGCCGGCCCCGTCCCCGGTCTTGCCATCCGCGTCCACCGCGCCGCGGTGCCAGATCGCCTTCAGGGCTTCGATACCCGCCTTGACGACCTTGCGGCTTGGCTTGCCGTCAATCGACACCGCCAGCCCGACCCCGCACGACGAATGCTCTTCCGCCTCGGAATAGAGACCGTTTTCCGCCATCCACTTGCGTTTCTCCGCCTCGGCGCGGGCCCAGTTCTGGTCAAAACGGCTCATGTCAGGTCTCCTTCTTGCGAGAGGGCAAACGCAGCGATCTTGGCATCGGTCATCTGCTGCCAATCCCCCGCGCCTGCATATCCATCCGGCTTTTGGTCGGTCTTGCGTGCACGGCCGCGCATCGCGTCGGCGGCCCGCTCATGCTGGACCACGCGCGCAGGGAACCGGCCAGCGCCCCGGGGGGTCTGTCCGCTCAGCCTATATTGATCGTGGTCTCTCATTTCGATGTTCCTTGGGGCCGTTAGGTCAGCCCTATTGTCCTTCCGGTTTCAACCCCTGTGTCAGACGTCATCCAAGCGGTGCACGGGTGGTGCACAGGGGGTGCACGCATGTCATACCGGCGGTTTTGGGGTTATTCGGCCGCCACGGCGCAAGGCGCCCCAAGCTTTTCGAGGATGGCATAGGCGCAATCGCGCCCGTCACGGATCGCCCAGACGACCAGCGACGCACCCCGGACGATGTCGCCCACCGCGTAGACACCGGGCATGGCCGTCGCACCGGTTTCAAAGGCCGCCTTGACGGTGCCCCATCGCGTGACCTCCAACTCGGGCTGACCAAAGAGACCGGGCAGGTTTTCCGGCTCAAAGCCCAGCGCCTTGATCACCAGATCCGCCTCTTCGACATAATCCGCGCCTTCGATCACTTCGGGCGATTGCCGCCCCGTCGCATCCGGCGCGCCCAGCCGCATCTTTTGCACCATCACACCGTTCACCTGATCGGTGCCGGTAAAGCCCTTAGGTGCCGAAAGCCATTCGAAAACAACGCCTTCTTCCTCGGCATTGGCCACTTCGCGCTGGCTGCCCGGCATGTTGGCGCGGTCCCGGCGATAGAGGCATTTGACCGATTTCGCGCCCTGGCGAATGGCCGTGCGGACACAGTCCATCGCGGTGTCTCCGCCGCCGATCACGACAACGCGTTTGCCGCTCGCGTCCAGCGCGCCGGTGTCAAACGCCTCGACCGCATCGCCAAAACCCTTGCGGTTCGATGCCGTCAGATAGTCGATCGCACGTTCGATCCCCGTCATCCCGCTGCCCGGCATCTGCAAGTCACGCGACTTGTAGACACCGGTTGCGATGATCACCGCGTCATGTTTCGCGCGGAGCGCGTCAAAGGTGATGTCGACGCCCACATCGCAGTTCAGCACGAAGGTGACACCGCCCTCCTCCAGCTGTGCGTTGCGGCGGACAACCACGTCCTTTTCCAGCTTGAACCCGGGAATCCCATAGGTCAGCAGCCCGCCCGACCGGTCATAGCGGTCGTACACGGTCACCTGCACGCCAGCCCGGCGCAGCACATCCGCGGCCGCCAGCCCACCCGGCCCGGCGCCAATGATACCAACGCTTTCCGTGCGTTCCGCGATCGGTCTGATCGGTTCGACCCAGCCGTTCTCCCATGCCGTGTCGGTGATGTATTTCTCGACCGAGCCAATGGTGACCGTGCCGTGCCCGGATTGCTCGATGACGCAATTGCCTTCGCACAGGCGATCCTGCGGGCAGATGCGTCCACAGATCTCGGGAAAGGTATTGGTCGCCTGACTGACCTGATACGCCTCCTGCAGCCGGCCTTCGGCGGTCAGACGCAGCCAGTCGGGGATGTTGTTGTGCAGCGGGCAATGGGTCTGGCAATAGGGCACACCGCATTGCGAACAACGGCTTGACTGTTCCTTAGCCTTTGCATCCGCATACTCGGCATAGATTTCGTGGAAGTCCTCGGCACGTTCATACGCATCCCGCTTTTCCGGCATGTCGCGTTCGATCTGCACAAATTTGAGCATAGGTTGTTTGGCCATACGCTGAACTCCCCGCATTCGGTGTGGCGTCTCATTAGAGGATCAGCGGACAGAATAAAAGTCACTTTTGCTGACCTTTTTTGATCGCCCATGTCGGAAATTCGGTGAAAGTGCGCTTTGATCCGCGAATTTTAGGTCAACAACCGGACCTATCTATGCCGGATTGCCATCGCTGCCGCGCGCTTATACGACTTTCGGTCATAGCAGGATATCACGATTCGAGCCAGAAATGCCGGTTTTTCAATTGATTCTCGTGGCCGTCATTCAAGGCCTCACTGAATTCTTGCCGGTTTCCTCCTCAGGCCATCTCGCCTTGCTGCCACAGCTGAGCGGGCTTGCAGATCAAGGGCTTGCCATCGATGTGGCCGTCCATGTGGGCACCTTGTTTGCCGTCGTGCTCTATTTCTGGAGCGATGTCCGCGTCGCCCTTGCCGGCACCGGACGGCTGCTGCGCGGACGGATCGACACGCAGGGCGCGTTCCTGGCCCTGTGCCTCGCCATCGCCACCGTTCCGGTCGTGCTGATTGGTCTGATCCTGCACGCGACGGGCCTGAGCGACGCCTTCCGGTCGGTCGCGGTGATCGGCTGGACCATGCTGATCTTCGGTCTGGTGCTCTACTGGGCCGACCAGACCGGTTCCTCCGAGCGGAAGGGCGAAGACTGGACGATCCGTCACGCGGCGATCATGGGCCTGTGGCAGGCGCTCGCGCTCATTCCCGGAACCTCTCGTTCCGGGATCACGATAACCGCTGCCAGGCAGCTCGGCTACGAACGCAGCGAAGCCGCCCGCCTCGCGATGCTGATGTCGATCCCGACCATCCTGGCCTCGGGCATGGTGCTGGGCCTGGACGTTGCGATGAACGGCAACGCGGGTCTGGCGAGGGATATCCTGATCGCGGCCGCTATGGCGTTCGGAGCGGCCCTACTCGCCCTGCGGCTGATGATGTATTTCCTGCAAAGCGTCAGCTACACGCCCTATGTCATCTACCGTGTGATCCTTGGCGTTATCCTGCTGGTCTATGCCTATAGCTGACCGCCTGTGCCTCTGAAGGTGACGGCCTAGTCACGCAGGTTCTGTGCCGATTCCTTGATGGATTCGTACTGGCCAGACGGCCGAAAACGCCAGAGATACTCCGGCAGCACGGCCTCCATCGCAACCGGTTGAATGCCAAGCTCCTTGAACCCCTTGGCATCCTCGGACACGACG
>JBCCVT010000229.1:0-5108 GCA_039195015.1 Pseudomonadota bacterium | reverse complement strand
GAGCCAGAGGCGCCCACAAGCCCAACAACCTCGCCGGCGTGCACGTCTAGCGTCACGGTCCGGAGCGCCTCGACCGGAGGCGCGCCCCGCAAACGTCCTGCAAAGCCCACATGATAGGTGACGCTCAGATGCCGCGTCTGGAACACAGGCTCGCCCACACCTGAGCGGATCCAGTGCTTCGGCGCATCGAGGCGGAGGACCGAGGCGAAGAGAGCCTCCGTGTGGGGATGGCGCGGGGCTGTGGCGAGCACCCTGGGCGCGCCCTCGTCAACCAATCGCCCGTCCTTTAGGACGGCCAGGCGTGACGCACGACGGGCAATCATCGGCAGGTCATGGGTCACCAACAGCACGGCGAGCCCGCGTGCATCTGAAAGCGCGGCGAGCCGATCCATAATCGCTTTTTGCACCAGAACATCCAGCCCAGTCGTCGGCTCATCCGCGATGAGCACGTCTGGGTCGGCCGCGAGTGCCATAGCAATAGCCACGCGTTGGCGCTGCCCGCCTGACAACTCATGCGGGTAGGCCGAAATCCGCTCTGCTGGCAGGTTGACCTCGGCCATTAGGGCCTTCGCCCGCCCTGGGGCGTCTGCAATTCCATGAACGCGTGCAGCCTCTGCGATTTGTGCGCCAACTGTTTGCACAGGGTTCAACGCCGCCATTGCGGCTTGGGGCACCAGCGCGATCCGCCTGCCGCGCATAGCGCGCAGGGCCTCGGGCGGCAGGGCCGCGATGTCCTCCGTCCCGAGCCAGATAGAGCCTTCACGGATCTCCGCAGCAGGCGGCATCAACCGCAGGATGGCCATCGCGAGGGTGGATTTGCCCGAGCCGCTTTCGCCGACGAGCCCAAGTGTCTCGCCGCGTGTCACGCTGAGCGAAACGCCTGCGACGGCGGGTTGGCCGCCATAGGCAACCGTCAGACCGGCCGCTTCCAGATCGGCTTCGGTGGCCCGTTCCCGCGCCGCGCCTGTGCGAGGTGTGGCGACAACTGTGCCGTCGGCATGCCGGTCCCCCACGCCGTGACCGATCAAGGCGAGCGCCACCACCGAAGCGGCGATCAGAAGACCCGGTGGCAATACCCACCAGAGCCACGCGTCGGTCAAAAACGCGGTGCGGGCATTAGCGTGGAACAGGATTGTGCCCCAGCTCTTGGCCGTTGGGTCACCGAGACCAAGGAAGCTCAATGCGCTTTCGGTGAGGATCGCGGCATGAGCGATCCGCACGAACTGCGGGACGATGAGAGGCGCAAGCTCGGGCAGGATGTGGCGGGTGCAGATATGCCAGCTAGATCCCCCCATGGCGCGGGCGGCATCGGTGTAGTCCGCGGCACGCAAGGCTTGGGCCTGGGCACGCAGCTCTCTCACTGGCTGCGTCCAAAGGACGAGGCAGAGAACCGCAATCTGCACCATCACCGACGCCCCAAAGAAGGCCGACAGCACGATGACCAGGGGCAGAAACGGCAAGGCCATAACCGCATCGACCAAACGCATGGCAATCACATCCCAAAGCCCGCCACGCCATGCCGAGGCAATGGCTAGGATCGTCGCGATGGTCGTTGCGACCGTGGCCGTGACCAGCCCGACGGCCAAAGACACACGCCCCCCAACGAGGATACCTGCCAACAGGTCCTGCCCGACATCGTTGCAGCCCAGCGGATGCGCCGGCGAGGGGCGTGCGAAGCCGTCGCAAACAGTCTCATCCGGCGGATAAGGTAAAAGCCATGGCCCAACGATCACCAGCGCAAGCAACGTTGCCAGCAATAAAAGCCCGGCCTTTTGCACGCCGCGCAACGCCGGCTCATCATTGAGCGCCTTTGGAGCGAAAAGGGCGAGCTCCGTCATCGCCTTACCCGCGGATCGATAAAGGGATAAGTCAGATCTGCCAGCAGGTTGGCGGCTACGACCGAAAGGGTCGCGACCAGAAACACTCCCTGCAGGAGGTTGTAGTCCCGTGCCTCAACGCCTTGAACAATGAGTTGCCCAATGCCGGGCCACGAGAAAACGGTTTCGACCACCAAGGCACCGCCCAAAAGACCTCCGAGCCCGATGGTCACATTGGTATAGATCGGCAGGGCGGCGTTGCGCAGCGCATGCCGCCAGAACACTGCACGTTCGGGCACTCCTTTGGCGCGAGCGACCGTGATATAGTCGCGAGACAGAGCAACCGCCATCGCTGATCGGGCCGTAAGCCACACCCCGGCCGTCTGTGCGATCGTTAGGGCGGTTACCGGCAGGATCAGGCGCTCGGCCACGCCCACCACATAGCCCCAGCTCCCTGGAACGGCCATGAGCGGCACCGCTCCGAAAGACGGCAACCAACCAAGCTGCGCCGAAAAGAGCGTGATCAGCAGCATCGCCACCCAAAACACCGGCGCGGAGCCGATAGCGAGCACCAACACCGTCGTCCCGATATCCCGCATCTGGCCGCTACGCCGCGCCGCCACAACCCCAAGCGCCGTACCAAGGAGCGCCGAGAACGCCAGCGCCCAGCCCATTAGAAGAAGCGTCCACGGCAGACGTTCCGCAACCACTTCCCAAACCGGGGCGCCATAGCGCAGCGAGATACCGAGATCTCCGCTAAAGATCCCCGTGACGTAATCGGCAAATTGTGCCGCGACCGGCTTGTCGAGCCCGAACTCCGCAAGAACCCGCGCCTGGTCTTCCACCGACATCTCTGCCAGCACGTCTTCGGGGAGAAGAAACCCAAGCGGGTCGCCTGGCGCGAGGCGCGGCAGGGCAAAGTTCAGCGTGAGCGCTAGGGCCAGAACGGCCGCATAAGCCGCAAAGACCCTAAGCCAGACCACAACCGCCTCACTGTCCGGGCGCAATCATCGGGTCAGCGACTCCGTCCCGCGCGGCTTCTGGAAGGAAGGAGTATTTGTGGAAGATCCCGTAGCCGGCCGAGGGGATGTAGTTGTCAAACTTGTCCCAGCGATAGGCAAAGGTCGATTCCGGGTACCAGAGCATCACTCGGTTGGGATACCGGGTCTGGTACTCTTGCAGCTCATAGCTGATCGCGAGCCGGGCCTCGCGTGTATCCGCGTCCAGCCAGCGCTCGACTATTGCCTTCTTCTCTTCATCGACCACCAATTCGCGGCCTGCGTCGCCACGGTAGAGAATAATCAACATGTCCTGGTCGGCGATGCCGTGAGGCGTGATATCGGCGATCCTGAGATCGAACTCTCGCGTCCTCCAGAGCGCCGACAGTGTGCCGGGGTCAACGGATTCGACAGCGACCTCAAGGCCGACCTCGGCCAATTGATCCCCAACCAGCTCTGCCGCGCGAAGGAAGAGGGGTTGGTTCGAGGCGATCTTCAGATCCCAAACCATAGGCGAGCCATCTGGCCGCTCGCGCATCCCATCCCCATCGGCGTCCACGTAGCCTTGAGCATCGAGGATCTCCATCGCCGTGGTTGGATCGTAGTCGACGCTGAGATCCGGTTTTGTCCAGAAACTGTCCACATGCGGCCAGGCGTGCGTTCCCGGCTTGCCTTGGCCGAGCATAATCCGATCGAGCATCGGCGCCGTGTCGACGGCGAGCGTGAGGGCCCGTCTGAGTTCACGGTCGTCAAAGGGTTCGCGCGCGACGTTGATGTCGAGCCAGGCGCCCCAGAGCGTGGGCGATGAGATCATCTCCAGATCCGGATCGTCTTGCCATTCGAGCACCAACTCCGGCGGGACAGGCCGTGCGGCACCGTCGATCTCGCCAGTTTTCAACGCTGTAAACATGGTCTGCGGATCCTTGATCATCACCAGATCCAGGTTCTGCACCACAGGTGCGCCCTTCCAATACGCTTCATTCGCCTCGAACCTATAGAAGCGGTCGGCCTCGTAGGAGACGAGCCGGTACGGCCCCGTGCCGATGGGAAGGTCAGCAAAGGACCGGGGCTCGTCCACCCCCTCCCATTGCGCCTTCTGGATCATCGGAAGATCGGCTGCTGTGATCCGGTCGAAGTTCGGCATCGGCTTTTCGGAGGTCAACCGAACGGTCATGTCATCGACCACCTCGATCCCCACCATGCGCGGCACTGAGGAGGCGTGGTGCGTCCAGCGGTTCGCCGGGCCCTCGCGATAGTACTCGAAGGTAAAGGCCACATCCTCGGCCGTAAACGGCGTGCCATCGTGCCACGTGATGCCTTCGCGCAGCTCGATCTCCCATACTGTCGCGTCCTCGCTCATCTGCTCAACACGGGTCGCGAGCCAGTCTTGCGAGTTGCCGACATAGGGCGAAGGCTCTCGCAACTTGTCATAAACAAGCCAAAGCACCCAATCGTTCCAGCTGTTGCCGATGGTGTAGGTCGTGACATTCCCAGCGGCGACCCACATGCCAAGCGTCAGGCGATCCGCCTCCTTCGGCCCCTCGTGGTTCACATCGCTAACAAACCGCGCGGGCTCTACGGCATTTCCCGACTCACCCGGCGCCAGCGATTGGGCCGGAGCGTTGCCCGCCGTCAAAGCAAGCGTAAGAACAGTGATCAGGCCGAGATAGGATGCGTTGGTCATGGAAGTCTCCGAAGCCATATGGATTGATTTGGCTGGCGAAGGCTTGCCTGGTGCAATGCATATCAAAACTGACTGTTTTTGTCAGAAATACTTTCGGCGTTTGCCTGCGACTATTCGACAAGTCGGACATGTGTCTTTGGATGGAGCGGTGACATGGTCGCCTGACTTGTCTCTTGCAAGAAAGCGGACTAATTCTGTCGGAAATTAGGTTCCGCCCCTAGCCAGGCGCATCCCCGCGTCCAGCCCTTCAAAGACATCGTCAAATCACGGTCCGCCCTGTCGGGAGCACCCCATGTCCCATGCCGTACCAACAAATGAGACGCGCAGACGCCACTCCGTTGGTACGAAGCATCGAGGTGAGGACGTCGCGGACGCGCTCAGTACTTCGGAAGGTAAGCTGGTCGTTGCCCTTGTTAGCGAAACAGGACAGCGGCGGGCGGTCGTCGGCCCAACTCATGCCGACGCCCAGATGGCTGCAACGGTGGCTCTCGCCGAAGTCATACCCCTCGCGCGAAAACTGTCGGCAATCCACGAGAATTTGGGACACTACCGCAGTGGTAACCCGAGCTCCCACGCGGAAATGGTTCTGATCGACGCGGTCGACCTTAG
>JBCCVT010000228.1:0-5124 GCA_039195015.1 Pseudomonadota bacterium | reverse complement strand
GCCTTCGCAATTGTCGCTCGGACCAATGGCGCGACATGGCTCATCGCTGAAGACAAAGATGCAAAGAAGAGCGGGTCAGGTGCGGGATCGAGGGCTGCAAGGCATACAGACAGTCATCCAGCGGCAGCAGGGTATGCCGCCGGAACGCGATGACCATGGCCTCCTCCTCTTCGCTGAGAACCGTCGAGCGTGGCTCTTTCGGCCCGGTCTTCTGATCCTCAACCGCTTTGCGCTTGCGCACAACTTCGGTCTGATCGCGCGGGTCGAGAGGCCGCGCGTGCATGTGCCGGTGCACGGGTGGTGCACGTCCGGTGCACGCTTGGCACAGCCCCGTTTTTGGATGGACACCCGACCGGCGCTCTGTTATCTGCCCCCAATCTGACGGCCTCGGATTCGTTCCGGGGCCTCTGATTTTTGTCGGGGACCTGCAAAGGGACCTTTACATCGGCCACCTTCGGGGGGCTTTCACATAGCGGGTCCAAAGACAAAAACCTAAGGGCCTGCACGCTAAACGGAAGACAGAAAGCATGGCACTCAAGTCGTACAAGCCGACGACGCCGGGCCAGCGCGGGCTGGTGCTGATCGACCGTTCGGAGCTTTGGAAAGGACGTCCTGTCAAGTCTCTCACCGAGGGTTTGACCAAGTCGGGCGGCCGGAACAACACCGGGCGGATCACCACGCGTCGTCGTGGCGGAGGCGCAAAGCGTCTCTACCGGATCGTTGATTTTAAACGGAATAAAGTGGATGTGGCGGCGACCGTCGAACGGATCGAATACGATCCGAACCGGACCGCGTTCATCGCACTGATCAAATATGACGATGGCGAACAGGCCTATATCCTGGCGCCGCAACGCCTCGCCGTTGGCGACAAGGTCGTGTCGAGCCAGAAGGCCGATATCAAGCCGGGCAACGCGATGCCGTTTTCGGGCATGCCGATCGGCACGATCGTTCACAACATCGAAATGAAACCGGGCAAGGGCGGGCAGATCGCGCGCGCGGCCGGGACCTATGCTCAGTTTGTCGGCCGCGATGGCGGTTACGCTCAGATCCGTCTGAGCTCGGGCGAATTGCGGATGGTGCGCCAGGAATGCATGGCGACCGTCGGTGCCGTATCGAACCCCGACAACAGCAACCAGAACTTCGGCAAGGCCGGACGGATGCGCCACAAAGGCGTCCGCCCCTCTGTCCGTGGTGTGGTCATGAACCCCGTCGATCACCCCCATGGTGGTGGTGAGGGCCGGACCTCGGGTGGTCGTCACCCGGTGACGCCGTGGGGCAAGCCGACCAAAGGCGCCCGGACCCGGAACAAGAACAAAGCGTCCAGCAAGCTGATCATCCGCTCGCGGCACGCCAAGAAGAAAGGGCGCTAAGACATGTCTCGCTCTGTTTGGAAAGGCCCCTTTGTCGACGCTTACGTGCTGAAAAAGGCCGAAGCGGCGCGCGAAAGCGGGCGCAACGAAGTTATCAAGATCTGGTCGCGCCGCTCGACGATCCTGCCCCAGTTCGTGGGCCTGACGTTTGGCGTCTATAACGGTCAGAAACACATTCCCGTCAACGTCAGCGAAGACATGATCGGTCAGAAGTTCGGTGAGTATTCACCGACCCGCACCTATTACGGTCACGCCGCTGACAAGAAAGCGAGGCGGAAGTAAGTCATGGGCAAGGAAAAGAACCCCCGCCGCGTGGCTGACAACGAAGCGATGGCCAAAGTCCGCATGCTTCGCACAAGCCCGCAGAAACTGAACCTGGTGGCCGCGATGATCCGCGGCAAGAAGGTGGATCGCGCTCTGACCGATCTGACCTTTTCCAACAAGCGGATCGCGCTGGACGTGAAGAAATGCCTTCAGTCCGCAATCGCAAACGCCGAGAACAATCACAACCTGGACGTCGACGAACTCATCGTCGCCGAAGCCTGGGTGGGCAAGAACCTGACCATGAAACGCGGTCGTCCGCGGGCGCGTGGCCGGTTCGGACGGATCATCAAGCCGTTCTCGGAACTCACCATCAAGGTGCGTCAAGTTGAGGAGCAAGCCTAATGGGTCAGAAAGTCAATCCGATCGGCATGCGCCTTCAGGTCAACCGCACCTGGGACAGCCGCTGGTACGCAGATACCAAGGATTACGGTGATCTTCTGCTGGAAGATCTGAAAATCCGTGAGTTCATCAAGGAAGAGTGCAAGCAGGCCGGTATCGCCCGCGTGATCATCGAACGTCCGCATAAGAAGTGCCGCGTGACGATCCACACGGCGCGTCCCGGTGTCATCATCGGCAAGAAAGGCGCGGATATCGAAGTTCTGCGCAAGAAGCTCGCCAAGATGACCGACAGCGAACTGCACCTGAACATCGTCGAAGTGCGCAAGCCCGAGCTTGACGCCCAGTTGGTTGGCGAGTCGATCGCTCAGCAGTTGGAGCGCCGGGTGTCGTTCCGCCGCGCAATGAAACGGGCCGTGCAGAACGCCATGCGCATGGGCGCCTTGGGGATCCGGGTGAACGTCGCAGGCCGTCTGGGTGGTGCCGAGATTGCACGGACCGAATGGTACCGCGAAGGCCGAGTGCCGTTGCATACGCTGCGGGCCGACATCGACTACGCGCATTCCGAGGCCTCGACGCCGTACGGGATCATCGGGATCAAGGTCTGGATCTTCAAAGGCGAGATCATGGAGCATGACCCGTCCGCGCGCGATCGCAAGGCCCAGGAACTCCAGGACGGCCCGGCACCTCGCGGTGCGGGTGGCGGCCGCCGGTAAGGAGGGAAAGAGATGCTTCAACCAAAGCGCACCAAGTTCCGCAAGGTCCACAAGGGCCGGATCAGCGGACAAGCCAAAGGCGGATCGGACCTGAACTTCGGGTCCTATGGCCTCAAGGCTCTGCAGCCCGAGCGGGTCACCGCTCGCCAGATCGAAGCCGCCCGTCGGGCCATGACGCGTCATATGAAACGTCAGGGCCGCGTCTGGATCCGGATCTTCCCGGACACCCCTGTGACCTCGAAACCCACCGAGGTTCGGATGGGTAAGGGCAAGGGATCGGTCGACTTCTGGGCCGCCAAGGTGAAACCTGGCCGCGTGATGTTCGAGATCGATGGCGTCAATGACGACATCGCCCGCGAGGCCCTGCGCCTGGCTGCGATGAAGCTGCCGATCAAGACCCGCGTTGTGGTCCGCGAAGACTGGTAAGCCCAGATCTCGCAGCTGATACCTGAACAAACGCCCCGCCGGATCCTCGGCGGGGCGTTTTGCGTTGGACCGGACCGGCAAATTTCGTACCCTTGTGGTTGTTGATGTGGCAGAGGGGATGAATGATGGGCCGGATTTTTGCATTGAGCATTTTGTCTGCGATCTGGGCCCAGACGGCCTTGGCCGGACCAACGGAAAGCCGCATTACATTCCTCTCCGATGGGCAGGAGGTTGTCGCCACACTGTCAGTGCCCAACGGAGATCCAGCGCCCACCGTGCTTCTTTTTCATGGCTTTACTGGTGACCGGGACGAGTTAAAGACCGACCATGTGCCCGAAGGTGTGTTTGCCCGCGCGGCCCGGGCGCTGGCCGAAAGCGGCTATGCCAGCCTGCGGATCGACTTTCGGGGATCCGGCGAAAGCCTCAGCGATCTCAGTTTTGCCGACACCACATTCGAAGGTCAGGTTAACGATGGATTGGCGGCGATCGGATACCTTCAGGGGTTGGATGCGGTCGACGGCTCCAACATCCACATCATCGGGTGGAGCCAGGGCGGTCTTGTGGCCAGCGCCGTTGCTGGACGGTCAAGCGCGCCCAAGGCCGTGGCGCTTTGGAACGCAGTAGCCGATCCAACGCAGACTTTCGGTGCGATCCTGGGGACAGACAAGATAGCCGAAGGCATCGCGGCCGATGCGGACCAGGAAATTCCCGTGGCGCTTCCTTGGGGCGCTGAAATCAAGCTGAACGGCGCCTTTTTTGACGGGTTGGAAAGCTTCGATCCACCGGCAGAGCTTGCGGCTTATGTGGGTCCCGTCATGGTTGCCCAAGGAAGTCTCGACACTGCCGTCGACCCCGCGACCGCCCAGTTGTTCGTTGATGCGCACAAAGGCGAGACCACGTTCTGGGACGCCGAGATGGATCACGTATTCAACGTGTTCGGCTCGGACGAAACACTTGACCAGCTCATCACTGAAACGATCGCGTTTTTTCAGTCGGCCAACGGCTGATCCGTCGTCGTAACGAAAGGAAGCTTTACTCATGGCTGCCACTCCCCCCGTTTGCAATTTCGATTGGCCAGCGCCGGATTTTACCCTGCCCGCAACGGACGGTAAGACCTACGCGCTGTCCGATATCCGTGGGCCAAAGGGTACGCTGGTCATGTTCATTTGCAACCACTGCCCCTATGTCCTGGCGGTGATCGACCGGATCATCCGAGATGCGCATGACCTCCAGGCGCTTGGTGTCGGCGTGGTTGGGATCTGTTCAAATGATGCAGTCTCCTACCCCTCGGACAGTTTCCCCAACATGAAAACCATGGCCACCGAGCGTGCTTTTCCGTTTCCCTATCTTCATGACGAGGATCAGTCGATCGCGCGCGCCTACGGCGCCGCGTGCACGCCCGATTTCTTCGGGTTCAACGACGATTTGGGTTTGCAATATCGCGGCCGGCTCGATGCGTCGCGGGCCCAGGCAGGTCCCGCCGATCTGCGCCGCGATCTTTTCGAGGCGATGAAGGCAGTGGCCGAGACCGGACTTGGGCCCGATGATCAGATCCCGTCGGTCGGCTGTTCGATCAAATGGAAGGCCGCCTAGTCGCTATTCAGCCCGCAGCCATTCGAATCGCAATCCCCGTGCAGTGCCATTGCTGAAACCCGTCCAGTAGCTGTGTTCCGGCGTGAATGATCCGTCATCATTCGAGTCCCAGACACCGTCATTCGCGTTCGGCGTGAGGTCGAGATAGGCGGCCCTTTCAGTCTCGCCTTTCAGATGCAGATCCATCCAGACCGTTACAAAATGCTGCGCGATGTTGTTCATGGTTGCTGTATCCCAGACCGGGTCAAGGTAATGATCGGCCCCCTCCGCGCCGGGCGCCAGGGCTTCGGCTGGAACGGGCATTGGCGCGCCGGCATTGTGGCCCGCATTGTCAAAGGTCAAAAGCGCGCGGTCGGTGC
>JBCCVT010000227.1:0-5126 GCA_039195015.1 Pseudomonadota bacterium | reverse complement strand
TCGCCTCGGAGAGATGTTGTATCCGCGCGGCGGCTGGGCGCGGGCGTTTCACTATGTCAAACACCGCGTGCGGCGGCTGCCCGACAGCCCCGAACGCATCGCCCGGGGGATCTGGGCGGGGGTCTTCACCACCTTCACGCCATTCTACGGGTTCCATTTTTTGGTGGCCTTCCTGATCGCGCGTATCATGCGCGGCAATATCCTCGCCGCGATCATGGCGACCTTCTTCGGCAACCCGCTCACTTACGTGCCGATTGGCGTGATCTCGTTGCAGACCGGACACTGGCTGCTCGGCACCGGGCGCGGCGACGTGTCGGGCCGTTCCTTCGGCGGCAAATTCGTGGATGCCTTGCGCGACCTAAAATTCAATTTCATGACGCTTTTCAATGACAACGTGCCTGATTGGGACGGGTTGACCGCCTTCTACCACCAGATCTTCTACCCTTACATGATCGGCGGGCTGATCCCCGGCGTCATCACCGCCAGCATCTGTTACTACCTCAGCGTGCCGCTGATCCACGCCTACAAGAAACGGCGGATCGCCCGGATCCGGGCCAAGTTCGCCGCGATCAAGGAAAAAGCCGCGGCCAAGGCTGATCTTTCCCTCAAAGCGGATTAGGGTTCATTCGGAACGGCCGAAGGAACCAGTGATCATGCAACAATCCGACCTGCGTCTTGGTGTGAACATCGACCATGTGGCCACCGTCCGCAACGCGCGTGGCGGTGACTATCCCGATCCTCTGCGCGCGGCGAAGATCGCCGAGAAGGCAGGCGCCGACGGCATCACAGCGCATCTGCGCGAGGACCGGCGCCACATCTCGGATGCCGACATCGCCGGGCTGATGGAGGTTCTCGAGGTGCCGCTGAATTTCGAGATGGCCGCAACGCCCGAGATGCAGACGATTGCGCTCCGCCACAAGCCGCATGCGGTCTGCATCGTCCCCGAAAAGCGCGAGGAACGGACGACCGAAGGCGGGCTCGAGGTCGCGCGCGACGAAAACCGGCTGGCCCATTTCATCGCGCCCCTGCGCGACGCGGGGTGCCGCGTGTCGATCTTCATCGCCGCGGATCAGCGGCAGATCGAAGCCGCGCATCGCATCGGGGCCGAGGTCGTCGAAATCCACACCGGCGCCTATTGCGATGCCCATGCCGAAGGCCGGTTCGATGATCGCGACACCGAACTTGAGGCGATGCGCGAGATGTCGGCCTTTGCCCATTCGCTGGGTCTCGAGGTTCATGCCGGTCACGGGCTGAACTACGAAACGGTGCAGCCGGTCGCCGCGTTTCCCGAGGTGCGCGAACTGAACATCGGCCACTTCCTGATCGGAGAGTCCATCTTTCGCGGGCTCGAGCCGGCCATCGCCGAGATGCGCCGCCTGATGGACGAGGCACGCGACTGATGGACATCACGTCTCTGGCCGCAACCGCACTTGCCTTCTTCATCGTCGCCGTATCACCCGGCCCGGCCAACATCTCGAATGCTGCCGTCGCGATGAGCCACGGCCGTCGGACAAGCCTGATCTATGGAACGGGGCTGTCCTTTGGTCTGGTCTTCTGGGGGCTTGTGGCCGCCAGCGGTATGGGCGCTGTGCTGCAGGGCTCGCTTTATGTGCTGATGGCGCTCAAGATCTTTGGCGGGCTTTACCTGCTGTGGCTCGCCTGGCAATCCGCGCGCTCGGCGCTGCGGCCCGATGCCAAGATGGCCAAGGCCCCGGACAAGTCACCGGACAAGGGCCGGTGGTTCATGCGGGGTCTGATCCTGAACATGTCGAACCCGAAATCGGTCATCGCCTGGATGGCGGCGCTGTCGGTCGGGCTGGGCCCCGATGACAGCTTCGCCGCCGTTGTCATGGCGACCTCGGTCTGTATTGCGATGGGCTTTCTGAACAACGCGTTCTATTCGATGCTGTTTTCGGTGGATGGCATGATGCGCGGATACCGCCGGTTCCGCCGCTGGATCGACGGGGTGGTCGCGGGTCTCTTTGCTGCGGCGGGGTTTGGTCTGATCAAATCCGCGATCGCGCGCTGACCCAAGGTCAAGCGCGAATCTTGACAGAGATCGTTCGGTGGGCAACGGTTTCCGGAATTGTTCCCGACCGGATTGACCAATGAAAATCATGATTTGCGGTGGCTATGAAGAAGCCGGCGCCGACGACCAGCCGATTTTGCAATTTGTTCGTGCATTGGCCGCCCAGGTGATTGAACAGGGCCATGATCTTCGAAGCGGCAACACCAGCTCCCTCGATGCGATCGCTGTCGAAGCGGCCTGCGCGGCCTGCGATGCCAAGGGCATCGACCCCGAGGACCGCGTCGTCAGTCACATCCCGCTCGGCGGTGAGGCGCGGACATTGCGCGGCAATATCAACGAAAGCTCCAGCGCCGACTGGGGCTCGATCCACGGTAAGCGACCCAGCGTACCCGAACCCATCGATGAGGCGGATGTGATCATCCTTGTCGGCGGTTATGGAGACGCGACCGGGACCTACACCGCCTCGTTCTGGGCGCGGCAATCCGGCACGCCGGTGCTTCCGGTCGCGTCCTTCGGCATGGCCGCGCGCGAAATCTACGAGGATTTCAAAGACAAGCCCGACCTGACCAAACTGACCGGTCTCACGGTCGAGGACATCACCAAGCTCACCACCGCGCAGGCGGCCCTCGCCGCCGAGGGCAAGATGGACGCCTATGCGCAGCGTGTGGTCGCCCTGGCCGAAAAAGCCGCGCTCTCGCGCGAGGTGTTCCTGATCATGTCCTTTGCCGGCGAGACGCAGCTCGAGGATTACAAGGACGCGATCGAAACACTCTGCAAAGAGGTTGGCTTTGACGCGGTCCGGACCGATACGCGCCCCACTACCGATACCCACCAGATCATCGATGAGATCCACAACATGATCGAAAGCTGCGGCTTTGTGATCGCCGATCTCAGCAACGAACGGCCCAATGTCTATTACGAGATCGGCTATGCCCGGGGTCTCGAAAAGAAGGTGATCCTGACGGCCAAGAAAGGCACGCAGGTCCATTTCGATCTGCAGGGGCTGAACCGTTATGAATGGGAAGGCTCGGCCAATCTCAAGGAACAGCTGCGGCCGGTGCTGAAAAGCATCGCGGCCGAGTTCGGTCTCACCAACGGCGATGTCTGACCCGAAGGGTCGAAATTGCGGTTGATCCCGCCCGTGCGTTGTCTCTACTGCTGCGCGGGCGCGCGATCAGCGCGCGGAGCGACACGGGAACGGGACCAGGCATGATCCTCGGCATCGGGACGGACCTTGCAAACATCGAACGGATCCAGGGCACGCTGGACCGGTTCGGCGACCGGTTTCGCAACCGGGTCTTTACCGAGGTCGAACAACGCAAGGCCGAACGCCGCGCCGATGTCGCCGGCACCTATGCAAAACGATGGGCCGCGAAAGAGGCCTGCTCCAAGGCGCTCGGCACCGGCCTGCGCATGGGGATCGCCTGGAAGGACATGGCCGTCAGCAACCTGCGCACCGGCCAGCCGGTGATGCATGTGACCGGATGGGCCGCCGATCGGCTCGCCCAGATGACCCCGCCCGATCACGAGGCGATCATTCACGTGACGCTGACCGATGATCACCCCTGGGCCCAGGCCTTTGTCGTGATCGAAGCGCGGCCCTTGGCGCACACGGCCGAGGCATCTTGACTTGGGCGGACCCGCCCCGCATGTAGCCGCCAAACAGGCAAGCCCTATCCCGAACCGGAGAACCAAATGGCAGAGAAGGCCAAAGAAGGAAACGCCGTCGTCGAGACGATCAAGACGATCGTCTACGCGCTGCTGATCGCGGGGGTGTTTCGCACGCTGTTCTTCCAGCCGTTCTGGATCCCGTCGGGATCAATGAAACAGACCCTGCTGATCGGCGATTTCCTCTTCGTCAACAAGATGGCCTATGGCTATTCCTACGCCTCCTGCCCCAGCCTGATCCTCCCCCGCTTTGGCATCAATGTGGATGCCGAGGATATCTGCGGCTTTCTCAAGGGGGACAACAACCGGATCCTTGGCGGCGATCCCGAACGCGGCGATGTGGTGGTCTTTCGCCACCCGGTGACCGGGCGTGATTTCATCAAGCGTCTGACCGGAATGCCCGGCGACAAGATCCAGATGAAAGGCGGCGTGCTGCACATCAATGACCAGCCCGTCGGCCTGCGCGACGACGGAAGCTTTGATGAAACCTACGAACAGCAGGGTCCGCAAGGCCAGTTCCCGCAATGTGAAAACGGCGCGGTCGGGCGAGGTGGCGTCTGCATGAAATCGCGTCAGATCGAAACGCTTCCGGGCGGTGTCGAACACGCCATTCTCAACATCGGCAACCGTATTGCCGACAACACCGGCGTCTTTCTGGTGCCCGAGGGTCACTATTTCTTCATGGGCGACAACCGCGACAATTCCTCGGACAGCCGTCTGCCGCAGACCCGCGGCGGTGTCGGGTTCGTGCCATACGAAAACCTGATCGGGCGCGCGGATCGGATCATGTTCTCGTCGGCGGGGCGGTCGATGCTTTACTTCTGGACCTGGCGCGGCGACCGGTTCTTTAAGGGGATCGATTGAAACTCTCGGCCGAGATAACTGCGTTTCAGGACCGGCTCGGACATCGGTTCGCAGATCCCGGGCTGCTTGTGCGCGCGCTCACCCATGCCTCGATGGCCTCGCCCACTCGCAAGGACAATCAGCGCCTTGAATTCCTCGGCGACCGGGTGCTGGGCCTCGTGATGGCGCATGCGCTTCTGGGTCAGGACAAGACCGCAACCGAAGGGCAGCTGGCACCGCGTTTCAACGCGCTTGTGCGAAAGGAAACCTGCGCCGAGGTGGCGCGCCAGATCGATCTGGGCGCGGTGCTCAAGCTCGGCCGGTCCGAGATGATGTCCGGCGGCCGCCGCAAGCAGGCGCTTCTGGGCGATGCGATGGAGGCGGTGCTGGCCGCGATCTATCTCGATGCCGGGCTTGATGCCGCGCGGGCCGCGGTGATGCGGCTTTGGGGCGACCGGATCGCAAAGGTCGATGCGGATGCGCGCGATGCAAAAACCGCGCTGCAGGAATGGGCGCAGGCCCGTGGCCAGGCGACGCCAAGCTATGTCGAGGTTGCGCGCGCCGGTCCCGATCATGCGCCGGTCTT
>JBCCVT010000226.1:0-5138 GCA_039195015.1 Pseudomonadota bacterium | reverse complement strand
GACCTGGCTGAGCGGTATGCGCACCATGACAACAGCCGGGGACGTCAACACACAGGTCGGCATGGCGAGCCATATCTACCTTGTCACCGCATCGATGGAGGACGCCTACTTTTTCTCGGCCGACAGCGAAATGCTGGTCGTACCGCAGGAAGGCAGATTGCGGTTTTGCACCGAGCTCGGCGTGATCGATCTGGAACCCAAGGAGATTGCAATTCTTCCTCGCGGCCTCCTCTACCGGGTCGAAGTGCTGGACGGGCCCTGCCGGGGCTTTGTCTGCGAAAATTACGGTCAGAAGTTCGAACTGCCTCATCGCGGGCCGATCGGTGCCAACTGCATGGCGAACCCGCGTGATTTCAAAACGCCCGTGGCCGCGTTCGAAGATCGCGAGACCTCCAGCACCGTCACAATCAAGTGGTGTGGTCAGTTCCACGAAACCCGAATCGGGCACAGCCCGCTCGACGTGGTCGCCTGGCACGGCAACTACGCGCCGTGCAAATACGACCTGCGCACCTATTGCCCGGTTGGGGCGATCCTTTTTGACCATCCCGATCCGTCGATCTTTACTGTCCTGACCGCGCCATCAGGTGTGCCCGGCACCGCGAATATCGACTTTGTGCTCTTCCGCGAACGCTGGATGGTCGCCGAGGACACGTTCCGCCCGCCCTGGTACCACAAGAACATCATGTCCGAGCTGATGGGCAACATCTATGGCCAGTATGATGCCAAGCCTCAGGGCTTTGTCCCGGGCGGGATGAGTTTGCACAACATGATGCTCCCGCACGGGCCGGACAAGGAAGCGTTCGAAAAGGCGTCAAACGCCAATCTTGGGCCCGACAAGCTTGACCGCACGATGTCGTTCATGTTCGAGACGCGCTTCCCGCAACATCTGACCCGTTTTGCCGCCAATGAGGCACCGCTTCAGGACGACTACATCGACTGTTGGGACAGCATCGAAAAGAAATTCGACGGAACTCCTGGCAAAAAATGAATACCCTCCGTCGGAAAGACGGCGGCGCAGCACCGGCACTGAGCCGAACAAGGCAATGGGAGAACACATGCCCCTCAAGACAAGCTGGGTGGCGTCGGCCAACGATCCGAGCCACCCGTTTCCGTTGAATAACCTGCCCTATGGCGTGTTTTCCATTGGCGACGGTGATCCCCATTGTGGTGTGGCGATCGGCGACATGATCTTTGACATCACGGCAGCAGAGGCTTCGGGCCTCGTTTCGCTGACCGACGCGCCGCTGTTTGATGTCCCGTTCTGGAATGACTTGATGGAGCAGGGCCCAGCCGTCTGGGCCGCGCTGCGGGACCGGCTGACATCGCTTCTGGCCGAGGGTTCAGGCGAACTAGACAAGGTCGAACCCGTGCTGGTGCCAATGGCGGATGCAATACTGCACATGCCGATCGCGGTTAGCGAATACACTGATTTCTATGCCGGACGAAACCATGCATTCAACGTCGGTTCAATGTTTCGGGGGCCCGAAAACGCGTTGCCGCCGAACTGGCTTCATATTCCGATCGGCTACAATGGCCGAGCCTCGTCAGTGGTCGTGTCCGGCACCGATATCCGCCGGCCCTGGGGTCAGCTCAAATCGCCCGAACACGACCGGCCCGCGTTTCTGCCGTCTCGGCGTTTCGACATCGAACTCGAGATGGGCGCGATCGTGGGCATACCCTCCGACGGCCCGATCAGCGTGCAGGAGGCCGACGACCATATCTTTGGCTACGTGCTGTTGAACGACTGGTCCGCCCGCGACATCCAGGCCTGGGAATACCAGCCGCTCGGCCCGTTCCAGGCCAAGGCCACGGCGACGTCGATTTCGCCCTGGATCGTGACCAAACCGGCGCTCGAGCCCTTTCGCACAAGCACTCCGGATCGGGAATTCGAGCTTCTGGATCATCTGAAAGACTGCGGACCGATGCTCTATGACATCGACCTCGAGGTCAGGATGGCACCCGAAGGGCAGGCCGCAACAAGGATCGCGCGCACGAATTATAACGAAATGTACTACTCCGCCGCCCAACAGCTTGCGCATCACACCACGTCGGGCTGCCCGATGAATACCGGCGACCTTTTGGGCTCGGGCACCATTTCCGGCGCCACAAAACCGGAGCGCGGCTCGCTCCTGGAACTCAGCTGGGGTGGCAAGGAGCCTCTGACGCTCGACACCGGCGAGATCCGCAGCTTCATCGAAGACGGGGATACGCTGACCCTGACCGGCAATGCGCGCGGCGACGGCTACACGATCGGGTTCGGAGACTGCGTTGGCACGGTGCTCCCGGCGCTCGAAGATCCTTATGCGCGCTAGCCCCTTCTTCTCTTTGCAAGTACTCCCGCCGGAGGCACCCGACATCTCAAGACAAAGGACCGCCCGATGACCAAAGCCTTCGCCTCCCAGGGAGACCTGACCGAAAAGACAATCACCTTCGACGAGATCGGAGAGGGGCTTTATGCCTTCACCGCCGAAGGCGACCCAAACTCCGGTGTCATTATCGGCGATGAGAGTGTCATGATCGTCGAGGCGCAGGCCACGCCACGCCTTGCACAAAAGGTGATCGATTGCGTGCGGAGCGTGACCGACAAACCGATCAGCCATGTCGCGCTGACGCATTACCATGCAGTGCGCGTGCTCGGCGCATCGGCCTATGGTGCCGATCAGATCCTGATGTCAGACACCGCACGCGCTATGGTCGCCGAGCGCGGGCAGGAGGATTGGGACAGCGAATTCCAGCGGTTTCCGCGCCTCTTCGAAGGGCACGAAAGCATCCCCGGCCTCACCTGGCCCACCACGACCTTTTCCGACAGCATGACCGTCTATCTGGGCAACCGGCGGATCGACCTGCGCCATCTGGGCCGTGCCCACACGGCAGGCGATATCGTCATCCATGTACAGGATGCCAATGTGATGTTCACTGGTGACATTGTCGAATACCACTCGGCCTGCTACTGTGGCGACGGGCATTTCGGCGATTGGGGCGGCACGCTCGACGCGATCAAGGCGTTTGAGGTTGATGCAATTGCGCCAGGGCGCGGTGACGCGCTGGTCGGGCGCGAGATGGTCGACAAGGCCATCGAAAGCACCCGCGAATTCGTGACGAGCACCTACCGCCCGGCTGCACGTGTGGCCGCGCGCAACGGCTCTCTCAAGGACGCATGGGACGCGGTGCGTGCATCATGCGATCCGAAATTCGCCGATTATGCCATCTACGAACATTGCCTGCCGTTCAACGTGGCCCGCGCCTATGACGAGGCACGGGGCATCGACACACCACGGATCTGGACGGCAGAGCGGGATCTACAGATGTGGGAGGCATTACAAGGATGACACAATCTCCGATCGACGCTTACCGCCAGATGGCGCTGAACAACGCGTGGTCCAACGCAACGCTTTATTCCGCAATCGAGGGGATGAGCGACGCCGACTTCGCGGCGCCTCGACCCGGGTTCTTCGGGTCCTTGCGGAGCACGTTGAACCATATTCTGGATGCGGATCAATACTTCCTGAATGTGCTTGAAAAGGGTGACCTCGGCCGATCGATGTTTTTTGAACCCGAGATCGAGGATGTCGTATCGCTCGCCAACGAACAGACACAGGCCGATATCCGGCTTGCCAGCTTCTGCAGCACTCTGACGCCCGATACGCTTCTGGAACAACGCCAGACCGTCCGTCGCGAAGGCCCGATGACCGAACGGATCGACGCGCTGCTTTTGCAACTGTTTCAGCACCAGATCCACCATCGCGGGCAGGCGCATGTTCAGGTTCAGCACGCCGGTATCGCACCGCCGCAGCTGGATGAATTTCATCTGACATACGGCCGTGCACCAAGCGCACAGGCGTATTTCGCATGAAGAAATTCGGCCCCACGAAATCCGAACTCAAGCTGCGGCTCTGGATCAGCCTTGCCGGTCTCGCGCTGATGGTCTTTGCCCTTGCCTATCGCGGGATGCCGCAGGGGCCCGCCTTGTTTGAGGTTTTGGGTGTCGCGGGGCTGTTCTTTGGCGCGAGTGCCATCTGGACAGCGCGGAAACTGATCAAGGGAGACTATTCGGATGGTCTATGAATATCGGCCCTTTCCCTACGTCGCGCCCCCGGGGCTCACCGCTCCTGAGCCGCGCCACAAGGTGGCCATCGTCGGAGCGGGTCCGATCGGAATTTCCATGGCGATTGATCTGGCGCAACGAGGTGTGGCGTCGGTTGTACTTGACGACAACAACGTCGTTTCGGTCGGCAGCCGCGCGATCTGCTGGGCCAAGCGCACGATGGAGATCTTTGACCGCCTCGGCGTCGGCGAACGGTTGCTGGCCAAGGGAGTGACCTGGAAGGTTGGCCGACAGTTTCATGGCGCCACCGAAGTCTTCAACTTTGATCTGCTGCCCGATGAAGGCCACAAGTACCCCGCATTCATTAACCTGCAGCAGTACTACGTCGAGGAATACCTGGTTGATCGGGCGCGCGACTTCCCGAACCTCATCGATCTGCGGTTCAAGAACAAGGTGGTGACCCACAGCGATCGGGGCGATCACGTGCGGCTCGATATCGAGACACCGGATGGTCTTTACGCACTTGAGGCCGACTGGTACCTGGCCTGTGATGGCGCCAGGTCCGCAACGCGCAACCGGATGGGCCTGTCGTTCGAAGGGCAGACCTTTGAAGAGCAATTCCTGATCGCCGATATCGAAATGCAAGACAGCCCGTTCGGCGATCATGACGCGCCCGAGCGGTGGTTTTGGTTTGATCCGCCGTTTCACGACGGAAAATCCGCCCTGTTGCATCTGCAGCCAGACAACATCTACCGGATCGATCTGCAACTGGACGTCGATGCCGATGGCAAAGCCGAAGCGACCGAGGAAAAGGTCCTCCCCCGGATCAAGGCGATTGTCGGCGACAAGCCTTTCAAGCTGGACTGGATGAGTGTCTACAAATTCCGCTGCATCAAGCTTGACCGCTTCGTTCACAACCGCGTCGTGTTCGTCGGAGACAGCGCACATGTGGTCAGCCCGTTCGGCGCGCGCGGTGGCAATGGCGGCATTCAGGACGTGGACAATCTGGGCTGGAAACTTGCGGCTGTGGTGACGGGTGAGGCAGGCGCGAGCCTGATCGACACCTACAGCGAGGAGCGGTCACATGGCGCGG
>JBCCVT010000225.1:0-5148 GCA_039195015.1 Pseudomonadota bacterium | reverse complement strand
GAATATGACCAGTTATGGCGCCCTGTTTCTGGGTCCGCGTACCAATGTGGCCAATGGTGACAAGGTGATCGGCACCAACCACACGCTGCCAACCAAGAAGGCGGGGCGCTATACCGGAGGGCTCTGGGTCGGCAAGTTCCTTAAAACCCACTCCTACCAGAAAGTCACCTCCGACGCAGCGGCCACCTTGATTGGCGAATATGGATCGCGACTTTGCATGCTCGAAGGCTTTGTCGGTCATGCAGAACAATGCAACATCCGCGTCCGGCGTTATGGCCGGATCAACGTGCCCTATGGAACCGGTGCGCCCTTCCGCGAGGCGGCGGAGTGAGGTTTGCGTGCGTCGGGGGCGCTGGCCTCCGGCATATTTGCGACCAGAAAGAAGCAGGCCCGTTGCAGAAGATGCCGGGAGTGGGACATGGACAAGGAAACACGGCATAAATCGCTGATCCGACCTTTGCGCGCATCAATGTATGATTTCGATGAGGCGGAAGTTCGGCGTGCATTGGATCAACTGGCCGCGCCCGGTGCGGTTTTTCGTCATTGCCATCCGTTTGGAACGTTTGAGGGCCCAGCGGCATTTTTCGATGGCGCATATGGTGCGCTCTTCAGGGCGTGGCCGGATATGGAGCGTCGTGACTACATCGTCATGGCCGGCTGCGATGATCATGGCAATGACTGGGTCGGTTGCGGAGGATACTACACGGGTACGTTTCTCGGCCCCTGGCTCGACATCCCACCGACCGGGCATCAGGCACATCTGCGCTATCACGAATTCTTTCGCTTTGAGGCGAACCGTGTCGTCGAGTTTCAGGGGCTTTGGGATATCCCCGAGGTCATGATTCAGGCCGAAGCCTGGCCGATGGCGCCCTCGCTCGGACGCGAGTGGCACGTTCCGGGCCCGGCAACCTGTGACGGTCTGGTGCGAGGCCCTTACGACGCCGCAACGGGTGAGGCCACCAAGACCTTGATCATCGACATGCTCGACCACCTCAAGCGACATCCGTCCGAAGGGGGGCCAGAGCTGATGGAAATGTCGAAATTCTGGCACGAGCGGATGTCGTGGTATGGGCCAGCCGGGATTGGAACCGGTCGGGGAGTTGCCGGCTTTCGCAACTGGCACCAGATCCCGTTTCTGAACGCGATGCCGGATCGTGGACAGTATGTTGAGGACATAACCTACCATTTTTTTGGAGACGGGAATTATGCGGCTGTGACAGGCTGGCCGAACATGTTGCAGACCGTGACCGACGATGGCTGGATGGGGATCGCACCTGCGGGTCGCCGCATTGAGATGCGGAGCCTGGATTTCTGGCGGGTCGAAAACGGACGGATCCGTGAAAACTGGGTGCTGGTTGACCTGCTCGACGCCTATCGGCAGTTGGGGGTCGATGTGTTTGCGCGGCTGCGGGAATTCAACAAAGCACGCAACATGGGGCGGATCGACCTGCCAACGGGACTGTCATGAGCAAGCGGGCGCACGACAAATCGAGTGGTGCTCTCCAGCGCCAGGGACGCGTATCCGCGATCGCGCCGGTATCGAAAGGCTCGCGATGACTTTGCCTCAAACACCCTCGTTTCGTCTGAATGGCAAGATCGCTCTTGTGACCGGTGCGTCCTCGGGGATCGGGCAGGGCTGTGCGGTGGCACTGGCCGAGGCGGGAGCGCATGTGGTGTGTGCGGCACGCGGGGCAGATCGGCTTAATGGCACGGTTGACGCGATGCAGGCCAAGGGATGGTCGGTTGAACCGCTGGTGCTTGATCAAGGCGATCTGACGCAGCTTGAGGCCGCCGTTTCGGATCGGACTTGGGACGTGGTGGTGAACTCGGCCGGGACCGCGCACCCTGCGCAAGCGCTCGACATCCGGCCCGAGGATTTCGACCGGGTGATGGATCTGAACGTCCGATCGGCTTTCTTTCTGTCGGTCTATGCCGCGCGCGGCATGCAAGCGGCCGGGCGGCGTGGATCGATCATCCATATCTCGAGCCAGATGGGCCATGTCGGCGGAATTGATAGAAGCGTCTATTGCGCGTCGAAATTTGGGCTTGAGGGGATGATCAAGGCGATGGCCGTCGAATGGGGGCCGCTCGGCATCCGGATCAACTCGGTCGCGCCGACCTTCATCCGCACGCCTCTGACGCAAGTAACCTTTGACAATCCCGAGCGCGTGGCCTGGATCGAAGACAAGATCAAGCTTGGTCGCGTCGGAGAGGTGCAGGATATCATGGGCGCGATCCTTTATCTGGCCACCGATGCCAGCGCCCTGGTGACCGGAACATCGCTTTTGGTGGATGGCGGCTGGACGGCGGACTGATGGCAGAAAAGGTCACATCGCTTCAGGTTGCCGAACGGGCGGGTGTTAGCCAGTCGGCGGTGAGCCGGGTGTTCACACCAGGCGCATCCGTGTCCGCCAAAACCGCCGAGAAGGTGCGCAAGGCCGCGACCGAGCTGGGCTATCGCCCCAATGTGCTGGCCCGTGCGATGGTGTCAGGCAAGAGCCGGATCATCGGCCTCGTGGTCGCCTATTTGGAGAACTACTTCTATCCCGAAGCGCTCGAGAAAATGTCGAACGCGCTGCAGGAGCAAGGTTATCACTTGCTGATCTTCATGGCGTCTCAAACAACCGAGAGCGTTGATGACGTGCTGTCCGAACTGCTCGATTACCAGGTGGACGGGATCATCATGGCATCGGTTGGGATGTCGTCGGATGTGGCGCGGCGGTGCCAGGCGGCGGGTGTCCCGGTGGTGCTCTTCAACCGGGATCAGGATGACGAAGGTCTGAGCGCTGTGACTTCGGACAATGTTCGAGGAGGGCACAAGGTCGCGACGTTTCTGGCGGCCGCTGGTCATCAGAGACCCGCCTACATTGCTGGGTGGGAAGGTGCCTCGACCCAGCGTGACCGCGAGGCGGGTTATCGCGCAGGCCTGGCCGAGGCCGGCTTGCCACTTGCCGCGCGTGAGGTTGGAGATTTCCGCACCGATCGTGCGATGGAGGCCGCACGTCGCATGTTTGCCGCGCCCGCAGGCGAGCGGCCGGATGCCGTTTTTGTGGCCAACGATCACATGGCGCTATCGGTCATGGATGTCCTGAGGTTCGAGCTGAACCTGTCGATACCGGCCGATGTATCGGTTGTGGGCTATGATGATGTGCCGCCGGCGGCCTGGGCGGCTTATGGCCTGACCACGATCCGCCAAAGAGCCAATCTGATGGTCGCGGAAGCCATAAAGGCGCTGATGGACCAAATTGAAGAACCGGGCACGGCCAAACCCCTGCGGGCGCGCATCGACGGGCCGTTGATCATCCGCCAGTCAGCGCGCATTCCCGACACCTGGCAAACAAGGGATACATGATGAAAGGCCAATCGAACCGATGGAAGGATTTCCCCGACTATATCATCGGCATCACCAAGGAGATCTGGGAAGATCGCGGGATCGCGACGCTGCATGGTTACTACGCGCCGGACATTGTGGTGCGGTCTCCGGCTTCGGTCGTGGTGGGCAACCAGGCCGTCATCAACGCCACCCTGGCCACGCTGGCGGAGTTTCCCGATCGTACCTTGTTCGGGGAGGACGTGATCTGGTCGGGCACGCCCGAGGAAGGGATGCTAAGCTCGCACCGCATTGTCACGACCGCCACCCATTCGGGCGATGGTGTCTACGGCAAGGCCACGAACACGGCGCTGACCTACCGGATCATTGCCGATTGCCATGCGTTCAACGATCAGATCAACGATGAATGGCTGATCAGGGATCAGGGCGCGATCGTGCGGCAATTGGGGTGGGACCCCAAGGAATACACTGCACGCCAGATCGAAAAGGAAGGCGGCCCCGAGGCCAGCATGCATCCGTTTTCGCCTGCGATCGATCAGGAGGGGCCCTACAAGGGGCGCGGCAACGAAAATGCATGGGGCGCAAAATATGCCGATATCCTGACCCGGATCATGAGCGCCGATATCGCGGTGATCTCGGCGGAGTATGACCGGGCCGCTCAAGTTGAATACCCGGGCGGTGTCACCGGGCATTCGCACCCTGCTGTCGACCGGTTCTGGGTTGGCCTGCGGGCCGCTTTCCCAAGCGCGACATTCACCATCGAGCATCAGATCGGGCGGGAGGACCCGCTGATGCCGCCCCGCGCAGCGATCCGGTGGTCGCTTCACGGGCGACACGACGGTTGGGGTGTCTTTGGCGCGCCCACAGGGGCGGAGGTCTATGTCATGGGGGCCAGCCATGCCGAGTTTGGACCCTGGGGTTTGCGTCGCGAATACACGCTTTTTGATGAAACGGCGATCTGGAAACAGATCCTTTTGCAGACAGGATGATCCGATGAGCGTTGACCAACGCCTTCGCAGCAGCGGAGAGATGTCGCCATGCCAAACCTCATGAGGAACTGACCGATGGAGCAGTTTGGCACCATCATGTTCACACCTGCCGTGGCCCGGGAGCAACAAGCCCGAGGCAGCCGCGGGACTTGTGAGTGGATGTCGCAGCGACTGGTACCCGTGGGCCTTGGCGCGGACGAACGCGCGTTCATCGAGACACGCAATTCGGCCTACCTCGCAACCGTGTCCGAAACCGGCTGGCCTTATGTCCAGCACCGGGGCGGGCCGCGCGGGTTTCTCAAGGTGCTGGGGCCGGATCGGATTGGATTTGCCGACTACCGAGGCAACCAGCAATATGTCTCGACCGGAAATCTGCTGGGCAATGACCGGGTATCACTTCTTCTGATGGATTACTTCCGCAAGGCGCGGCTCAAGATACTGGGGCACGCGCGCGTGACCGATGCAGCAGATGATCCCGACACTGCGGCGCGCCTGACCACGGATGGCGAAGGCCGCGTGGAACGTCTCTTTTTGGTCGATGTCGTGGCATTTGACTGGAACTGCCCGAAATTCATCACACCACGTCTCGATACCGATGAAATGGCCGCGACCATCGGTCCGGAACTCTCCCGCCTAGAAGGCCGCGTGGCCGAGCTTGAGGCTGAACTCACCGCGCTTCGGGCGCAACAAGGATCCAACTTATGACCCCGCAAGAGATGCATGCGAACATCGTGCGCTATGGCGACCTGAAACCCTGCAAGACGGCGTTCATCGACGCGCATACGCCGGGCAGTGACCAAAAGGAGAACTTCACGATCATCGGCGGCG
>JBCCVT010000224.1:0-5153 GCA_039195015.1 Pseudomonadota bacterium | reverse complement strand
GCTTGTAACGCAGTTGAGTGGCGACGTGGATGCGGGCGAGCGGTTCTTCACGAACCTCGATGAACTCATGCGCTTTCCAGACCGGGATCGCGACATGCTGGAACTGGCGTTTTACTGTTTGAGCCTTGGGTTTCGCGGACGTTACCGTGTCCAAGGCGGCTCGGGCGAGGCCGCTATCCAGCAGCTTCGCAACCAGATATCCCGCGCCCTGGGTAATCATGACGAGGATGAGTTATCACCGCGTTGGCAGGGCGTCATCGCACCCGACGAACCCCCGCGTTTTACCGTGCCACTCTGGGCCATAGGGCTGGTGGCCGCTGCCCTCATAGCGGCTGTCTACACTGGGCTTGGCATTCGTCTGTCGAACAAGGGCGAACAACTCTACACGCTTGCCGAGGTCCTGCCGCCCGCAGAGCGTGCCGAAATCTTCCGCCCGATCATCGAAAACGCCAATCCGCCGCCACCCCTTGCGCTCGAACCCGTGCTGATCGAATTCCTGCCGTTGATCGCGGAAGCGGCGCCACAGGACATCGTCAGCGCACTGACCGGACGCGAGGACACTTCGCTCGCCGTTGTTGTGTTGCAATCGACTGCGCCCGAGGTGTTCCGATCCGCCCGCGCCGATCTGAACTCGATCTATGACCCACTTGTTGCCGCCATCGCCCGGGTGATTGTCGAGAATATCGAGTTTGTTGGCGGCGTCACAGTCGTTGGCCACACCGACAGCATCCCCGTACAACGCTCCAACCCGTTCCAGTCCAACCAGGGGCTCAGCGAAGCCCGCGCCCGCACCATCGCCGAAGTGCTCGCCGCCTCTGGCGTTCCGGAAAGCTACATCCGGTTCCAGGGTCGCGCCGCACAGCGGCCAATTGCCGACAATGGGACCCGAGAAGGCCGGGCGCGCAACCGTCGGGTCGAAATCATCGTCGAGAAAAAGGTCTGATCATGCGCCTGCTTCTGTCTCCGACGCTCTGGACATTCATTGGCCTGGTGTTGCTCTCAGGTCTTCTTTGGGTCTTCGGGCCGCTCGTGTCATTCGGAGACACCGCGCCCCTGACCAATCAACTGGTGCTGATCTGTGTGATCGCGGCAGTCTGGTTGATCTGGCTCCTCCGCATCCTGTTCCGCCAGATCCGGGCCGCCCGCGCCAATCAGAGTTTTGTCTCCGAATTGGCAGTATCCAAGGAGAAAACGCCGTCGGCAGGGGAAGAGAATGTCGCCGAGGTGAACGAGAAGTTTCAGAATATTCTCAACCAGATGAAGCGATCCAAGCTGGGCGGGCGCAAGTTCCTTCGCGAAATGCCGTGGTACGTTTTCATCGGCCCGCCCGGGACCGGCAAAACCACCGCGCTCAAGCAGGCGGGCCTGCACTTCCCGATCGATCTTTCCGATGACATCAAGGGTGTCGGCGGCACGCGGAACTGTGACTGGTTTTTCACAGAAGAAGCGATCCTGATCGACACGGCGGGCCGTTACGTCGAGCAGAAGAGCGACCCGGAGGCCGACGCTGTCGAATGGCTGGGTTTCCTTGATCTATTGAAAAAGTACCGGGGCCGGAACGCCTTGAATGGTGTGATCGTAACCTTGTCGGTCGAGGAGCTCCTCGGCAACGAAACCGAGTTGCGGGAACATGGGCGCGAGATCCGGCGGCGACTTACGGAACTGTCGGACAAGCTTGAATTTCAGCTGCCCGTCTACCTGATGCTGACCAAGCTGGACCTTCTGCCGGGTTTTGAGAGCTTCTTTGGTCCGTTTGGAACCCGTGCCCGCGAACAGGTTTGGGGTGCGACCCTGCCGGTCGAGGCACAGCTTGACGGGTCGCTTATTGATCGCGAAATGCGGGCTCTGCAAGCGCGGTTGGAAGAGCGGATGCCCGACCGTATCGCCGAGGATATCCCCATCAGCGACCGCGCCCAGGTCTTTCGGTTTCCGGTCGAACTTGACCGGCTCACCCAACCCTTGAAGATCGTTGTCGATACCGTTTTTGGCGAAAGTCGCTACGAAGACACGCCGTGGCTTCGCGGATTTTACCTGACGTCTGCCACGCAGGAAGGCTCTCCACTTGATCGGATGATCGGCGCGATGGCTGCCAGCTTCGGGTTGACCGCCCCGCCCACCACAACCCGGGCCTCCGGCGAAAAACGGTCCTATTTCCTCAAGAACTTTCTAACCCATGTGGTCTTTCAGGAAGCGGGTCTTGGCACCTTCGATCCAAAATCCGAAGAGCGCCGCAGCTGGATCTGGCGCGGGACGTTGGCGGGGGCATCGCTTGCCACCATCATCGCCTTTGTCTTCTTTGCCTTCAGTTTCCAGCGCTACTCCGGCGCGATCGAGCAGCAGGAGCGCCAACTCACTGCACTCAGCGGCCAGCTTGCGAATGTCGCGTCGCGGCAGGCGCCGACAGATCCGTTGGACCTGCCACTGGCGCTTGCGGCCGCGACCGATGCAGCCGCCGCCACGGTGCAACCGAAGACCGGCCCGCTCACCGTCTTTGGGCCAAGTGCAAAGGCCGAACTCGATCACACGCAGAAGCTTGTCTACGATCACGCACTGCGGGACATTCTGGAACCCCGAATGGTCGCCCTTCTGGAGGCGACGATGTGGCGGAACATCCGCGATCCAGAATTTCTACTCGGCGCGCTCAAAACCTACCAGATGATGACCGGCCTCGCGCCTTACGATGCCGAATTCGTTGGCACCTGGTGGGTCGATACGCTGCCTGAATTCGCGCCAATCGACGCGTTCCCGACCGACGCGTCCTTGGCGCATCAACTTGCCGCTTTCGATCGCATGTCGCTCGAAGAGGACCGGATCGCACCGGACAATGCACTTGTCGTCCAGGCACTGGAGAGTGTCTGCACGGTACCCATTGCCGTCCGCGCCTATCGTTCCTTGATGAGCCAGCCCGAGGTCGCCGGACTTGATGACTGGATCCCAGCTGAACATGGCGGGCCAAACAGCGCACGTATTTTCGAACGGCTCTCTGGCAAAACGCTTCGCATTGGCCTGCCAGGTGCCTTTACTTATGATGGCTTCCACACCGTCATCCTGCCCATCGTGCCCGAAGTTGCCGCCGAGATCGCACTGGACCGCGCTGTTTTCGCGGGAGGCTGCGCAGAGAGCGCCGAGATATCGGATACCGAGCTGCAGAAAGACATGCTCAAGCTTTATTATGAGGATTTCATTGCCCAATGGGACAGCTTGTTGCGCGATATCCGGCTGTCGCCGATCACGGACCTGCAGGTCGCCAGCCGCAATCTGAAAGACCTGTCTGCTGAAGACAGCGCGCTCAAGCGGCTGCTCGCAGAAGTCGTGAGCGAAACCTACCTGACACGCCCGCCCGAAGAGTCCGGTGGTAGCGGCAATGACAAGGCGCAGAAAGGCATCCTGAAGGCAGCAACCAAGAAACTTGGCAAGTTCGGCAAGATGGCCAAGAAGGGTGCGAAACTCGCATCAGGTGGAGGAGGTGAGACCACGGAACTCCCCGGAGAGGCCGTCTCCCGCCACTTCCTGCCCATTCGCGGTATGGTGCAGGAGGTCGATGGTCTGCCGCCGATGCTTGGCGATGTGGAGCTTGCATTGACGGCTCTGTCGAACGAGATTCAGACCGTGCTCGCCGGTCCCAGCCCCGAACAGACGCTCCTTGCCCGCGGGGGTCTGCCTCAGCTGATCGGGGCGGTCGCAAATGTCGCCGCAACCCTGCCCGATCCCATGGATGACTGGATTGCTTCGATTGCCGGCGAAACCGTGGACATCACCACGGACGCCGTGATCCGTCAGCTTGATGCGCGTTGGCGTGCGGATGTGCTTCCCTTCTGCACGTCGGCCACTGCGGGGCGCTATCCGTTCGACCCATCAAGCGCCATCGACGTCAACACGCTGGACTTTGCCCGTCTCTTCGGGTCCGGTGGACTTTTCGACACCTTCATCAACGACACGCTCGGCCAGTACATCGACACCGCGACCCGGCCCTGGCAGTGGCGCCAGGACTTCGGATTGGATCCCGCCGTCCTTGCGCCGTACGAGCGCGCCCGAGCCATCCGCGACGCCCTTTTTCCGGGCGGAGCGGGGCCGGTCATGGCGTTTTCGCTGGAACCAAAGGACCTGAGTCCCAATGCAAGCCGGGTGACCCTGAATGTCGATGGTCAGAACCTGACCTATTTCAACTCCGCCACGCGCCCTGCCCCAATGACATGGCCCGGTCCCGATCAGACCAACATGGTGACGCTGACCTTCGCGCCGGTCGACGGCTCGGCCGAGATTGTCACGTCCGAGATCGGATCATGGGCCCTCCTCCGCCTGATCCGCAAAGGCCGTCTGTCGTCGACGCAGTTCCCCGAACTCTTCAAACTGCGTCTCGGGGCGCGGAATTTCGTCGCGGATTTCGATCTGCGGGCAAACAGTGTCGTCAACCCGTTCGATCTGGAAATCTTCTCGAACTTCTCCTGCCCGCAAGGGTTTCCATGACCGAATGGCACGGTGTCTTCGGGAAGCTCCCCGAAGCACGGGACTTTGTCACGCGTGGGCTTCCTGGCCCTGTCAAACGTGGGTTCGACCGCTGGCTTACGCAAAACGTTGCAGGTCGGGGCGCGCTATGGCCCGATGGCGGCCTCCGAGGCCTCCTGACGTTCGAGACGCCCGCCTTGTTTGTCGCCGTAGAGAGCCAAGACAAAGTTGGTCGACAGTATCCTCTGGCCGCTTTGACGTCCGGTCTGGGTGCCTCTTTGGAAGAGGCCGAGATTTGGTGCGACAGTGTTTACCCAACTCTGAAATCCGCAGCAGAGGGCGCGGCATCACTTGATGCGCTCGCTTGCACGCTCAACGCTGTGCCGATCTCGCATCGCTCACTGGACCCTGAAGGAGATGCCATTTGGATCCGCGGCGGTGACCCGTTGCAACCAGGCACACAAACGCTCGAAACTTTGGGGTTTCGGGCCACCTGAAATCGCCCAACAACTCGGCGTAAAGACCAGGTCTCACCTAAAATACTTGCGTGGGATCAAGCGATCGTTTCCCGGATCAAACCCCGAAAAATCCTGACGCGCGTGTGCACCCTGCATCTTGAGCGCCCAGAAAATGCAGCTCTGCGCCCAGGAGTTGGAGTTGAAGGAATCGTCGCTCAATTGCTCGCTATGCGACGGATACTTGATCTC
>JBCCVT010000223.1:0-5154 GCA_039195015.1 Pseudomonadota bacterium | reverse complement strand
AGCGATATGGATCAACCTTTGGCACCCGCGCTTGGCAACGCGCTGGAGGTGACCGAGGTCATGCGCGCGCTGACTGGCCAGACAAAAGGTTCTCTTGTCGAACTGACCTGTGTGCTTGGTGGCGCGGTCCTCGCCGATGCTGGGCTGGCCAAGTCGGACAAGGCCGGAGCCGAGACCATCGCCGGTGTGATCGCTGATGGGCGCGCGGCGGACCGCTTTGGCAGAATGATCGCCGCGATGGGTGGTCCCATCGCCTTTGCGGACAACTGGGCGCGTTTCCTGCCTGAGGCCAATGTCATTCAGGAAATCGAAGCCGGACGGGATGGCTACGTCACGGCAATTGATGGCGAGGCATTGGGGCTCGCCGTTGTTGCCCTTGGTGGCGGGCGCCAGGTGGAAAGCGACAGGATCGATCCGTCGGTGGGGGTCTCGGAGCTGGTACATCTGGGCGCGCGGGTCGACGCCAAGAGCCCGCTTGCCGTCATTCACGCGGGGCGCGAAGATGCCGCTGCCCAGGCCGCTGCTGCCCTGCGGCGTGCGATCACAATTGGCCCGACGGCCCCGAAAACGCCACCGCTCGTTCATGATCGGATTGGCCCGTGACCCGCGCGTTTTTGATCGTCATGGATTCCGTGGGGATTGGCGGAGCGCCGGATGCCGATGCTTACTTCAACGGGAATGTGCCTGACACTGGCGCCAACACGCTGGCCCATATCGCTCAGGCCTGTGCGAAGGGCATGGCAGATGAAGGCCGCCACGGTTCGTTGCGCATGCCAGTGCTCGATGCGCTTGGGCTGGGCGCGGCGGCGCGGCTGGCCTCGGGTGCGGACACACCGGGTCTGGAGGCCGAACCCAGGGGGCTGTGGGGAGCGGCGACCGAGACATCGCGCGGCAAGGACACACCGTCGGGGCATTGGGAATTGGCAGGTTTGCCGGTGCCCTGGGACTGGCACTATTTCCCGAACACCGCACCGTCCTTCCCGCCTGACCTGAGCCGGTTTGTCGCCGAGACGGCAGGAACCGAAGGGATCCTAGGCGATTGCCACGCATCGGGCACCGCGATCATTGCCGAGCTTGGCGCCGAGCATCTGCGAACCGGTTGGCCGATCTGTTACACGTCGGCCGACAGCGTATTCCAGATCGCCGCGCATGAGGACCATTTCGGGCTCGACCGGTTGCTTGACCTCTGCAACGCGATCGCGCCACGGCTCCACCAGATGCGGATAGGTCGGGTTATCGCGCGCCCCTTTGTCGGGTCGATTGATGACGGTTTTACCCGCACCACCAACCGCCGGGATTATGCCGTGACCCCACCCGAGCCGGTTCTGACGAACTGGGTTCAGTCGGCAGGCGGGCGCGTCTATGCGGTGGGCAAGATCGGCGACATATTTTCAATGCAGGGGATCGATGAGGTCTCCAAGGGCGACGACGCGAGCCTCCTGCGCCACCTTGCGGATCGCGTGACGGACGCCGAAGACGGTAGCCTGATATTTGCCAATTTCGTCGAGTTCGACAGCCTCTATGGCCATCGCCGCGATATCGCGGGTTATGCCCGCGCGCTGGAATGGTTTGATGCCGAAATCGGCACGCTGCTGCCTCGGCTGCGCGACGGCGATTTGATGGTGCTGACCGCCGATCACGGCAATGATCCGAGTTGGTCGGGCACCGACCACACCCGTGAACGCGTGCCCGTTCTGGTGGTCGGGGCAGGCGCAGGCTGCATTGGACATGTGGGCTTTGCCGATGTCGCCGCCAGCGTTGCGGCGCATCTTGGCGTGCAGGGACAGGGCAGCGGGCGCAGTTTTCTGACTTAGCGGGGCGCGTCGTCCCCGTTCCGCGCACGCGACATATCTGTTTCCATCGACGGGCGTCCCGCTCTAAACAGCGGCCAGCGCCAAAGGAGCTTCGTCATGTCCGACCATCTGACCATCGTCGATCACCCGCTTGTTCAACACAAGCTCAGCCTGATGCGCGACACATCCACGCCGACCTCGGATTTCCGTCAACTCTTGAAAGAGATCACGCTGCTTCTGGCCTACGAGATCACGCGCGAGTTGCCGCTGACCTCCAAGCCGATCGATACGCCGCTTGAGAAAATGAATGCGCCGGTGCTCGCTGGCAAAAAGCTGGCATTGGTGTCGATCCTGAGGGCAGGCAATGGGATGCTCGACGGTGTGTTGGAGCTGATCCCCTCCGCACGGGTCGGTTTTGTGGGTCTTTACCGAGACGAAAAGACCCTGAAGCCCGTGCAATACTACTTCAAAGTGCCCGAATTGCTTGAGGGCCGCCCGGTGATCGTGGTGGATCCGATGCTCGCGACAGGCAATTCCTCGGCTGCGGCGGTGGAACTTTTGAAGGATGCAGGCGCTACGGATATCCGGTTCCTTTGCCTGCTCGCCGCGCCAGAGGGGGTTGCACGGATGAAGGCGTCGCACCCGGATGTGCATATCGTGACGGCTGCATTGGACCGACAGCTGAACGACAAAGGCTATATCATGCCTGGGCTTGGGGATGCGGGCGACCGGATGTTTGGAACCAAATAGGAGAAATTGCGGCGAGCGGGCGCTTTACTCATATGCGGCGTTGCGGCATCCTCGGGCGGTATTCTCGGGGGAGACAGTAATGCGGATCAACAGAGTTATTGCTGTCGTCCTGATGATTTGCACACTCGCGCCGCCCATGGCTTCGGCACAGTCGCTTCGATCGGCGCAGCAATCGGCGATGATGCCTGCCGAGTTTCCTCCGTCCTCCTACAAGGGCCGGCAATATGTTGACAGTCGAGGATGCGTGTTCATTCGCGCTGGAATCGACGGGATCGTGAACTGGGTGCCTCGGGTGACACGGGAACGACGCCTGGTGTGCGGGTTTGAGCCAACCTTTAAGGCCGGTGTCCCGCTTCAATCGGCACCACGCAGCGGTCAAGAGCCCGAGCGGATCACGATTGACCCGTCGAACGCGCAGCCACCCTCGCGCCCGGAATCTGCCACGGCAACAACAGCAGCCGTGGCGCCGGTTGCCTCAACGCCGCGCGCGGTCTCGACGGCAGGGCCCGAAACCCGTGTCGTGCGATCGCATATCTATCAGAACCGCCAGAACACCACGAATTTCGATGTTCCACATGGGTTCCGCCCGGTGCAATGGGACGATGACCGCCTAAACCCGCGCCGCGCCGAACGGACGTTGGTGCCCGCGCAGGTGCGCAACCCGGTCATCCCATCAGGCTTTCGCGCGGCCTGGGATGACGAACGCTTGAACCCGCGACGAGGGGTAGGCGGCGAGTTCGGTGAAACGACGACCGACCAGATCTGGACACGCACGGTACCGCGCGCGCTGATCACGCAACCCATTGATCGGCCGGTCATTCGGCCCGAGGCAGTCGTGTCCACAAAGTCCGAGTCCACCATCGCGCCCGTCTATGTGCGTGTCGGTGCGTTCTCGTCGGGCGGCGATGCCCAAAGCACGGTCAACGCGTTGGAGCAGAGCGGCCTGCCTGCGCGGGTCGCCGAGGGTCGCAGCGGATCCAAGCGCTATCCGATTGTACTGGCCGGGCCATACCCGTCGAAAGACGCCGCCCGCTCGGCTTTGGCGCAGGTGCGCAAGGCAGGTTATCGCAAAGCGAGGTTGCTCAAGTAAGATCGGCTCAGCCGCCGCAAATGTCTTGCACAAGGAGCCAGTCGCGGTCGCGCAGAATCGGTTGCGGCGTTTTTCCGGTCATCGGGTCCGCCTCGATCAGGCCAAGCACCGTCTCACCGGTCACATCGCGCGCATAGGCATAGGGCGTCGACGGGATTGATGCGGCCGCGAATTCCGCCAGAACCGCTTCCTCGGCGACGGCAGCAGGCGGGCGAAGCAACAGATGTTCGGCATAGTCATCAAGTGTCTCGCGCGTGAAGCTGCCGGTGGTAAGCAGCCGGAACGACGCCACCGCGCCCGCATGTTCGAGCATCACGCGCAATGCGTCTGTCTCCTGGTTGCGGGCTTTTTCAGCCAGGATGTATCCGGCGACCACAGCGGGGTCCTCGTGATCTTCGACCAGCGACTTGTTAAGCAGCATGTAGCCGCCGGGCAAGGTCAGGCTTTCAGCCACACCGCCTTGCACCACCACCAGAGTTGCGGCCCCTGTCCGTCCGGCCAGCCGCGCCAGAGCGGGGTTCGAGGCGGGTGATGCGCAGGGCTGACCCGACGCGCGCTGGATCCGCTCGAGCAGATCCGCGCCGATTTCCGCCCGTTTGATCGGTGGTACGACTGTCACGGTGTGCCTCAGGACCGCACCGGGCAACCAGAAGAAGGCCAGCGCGAGCACGGCGGCAGCGGACAGGATGGCCCCCACGCCGCGCAGCCGCCCCGGATGCGGGCGGGCGCGGTCCACGGCGCGGCGCAGCCGCTCGATTGCTTCGATCATCGCTGTCTCAGAGACGTTCAGCTCCAACGTCTCGCCCGGGTCCCCGTCGGGGCTGTAAGTCGCGGGCATCGCGCCGGGGTTCTGGCGCTGGATCGCGGCGAGAGACCAGTGGGTCAGCGCACGGTCCTGAAGATCGGTTATCACCAGGGTCGCGTCACCAATTGACACCACGACCTCCCGCCGCTGGTGGTCAGGACCGGCGCGCCAAAGCCCGCTCGCTTCCAGCCGTTGATACTCTTTCAGTGCCGTCATGGATCCGAGGGCTGCCCTGCCTCATTGTTGGGTCAGACCCTATCACAGCGGCGAAGCGGCGGGCAAACGCCTTCGCACACCAGGGGTCACCCCGATGCAGCGATCTTGCGCAGCTCGAATTTCTGGATCTTGCCGGTCGAGGTTTTGGGAAGCTCCTGAAACACCACCGATTTCGGCGTCTTGAACCCGGCGAGCGTCTGCCGTGCAAATGCGATGAGCGTGTCTCCATCCGCCACCGCGCCCGGTTTGAGTTCGACGAAGGCGCAAGGCACTTCACCCCATTTTTTGTCAGGTTTTGCGACCACAGCCGCCAGCAGCACGTCGGGATGCGACATCAGAACACCTTCGATCTCGACCGAGCTGACATTTTCCCCGCCGGAGATAATGATGTCCTTTGCGCGATCGGTGATCTGGATATAGCAGTCGGGATGCTGGACCGCGATGTCGCCGGAATGAAAGTACCCGCCGGCAAAGGCTTCGGCCGTGGCTTGCGGGTTTTT
>JBCCVT010000222.1:0-5221 GCA_039195015.1 Pseudomonadota bacterium | reverse complement strand
CTCATTGCCCAGACATGTGCGCTAAACATTGAGGCTGGCGGTCGCTTTTACGCCGGGATGTGCTGGGACAGATCGGCTGCGGCCTTTTCAAGAACCAGCTTTTCCCGGCTGGCCGCGGCGGCGAGGTCCGGCGTGCGATTCACCGAAATGCCGCTTTCGAACATCGAGATATAGTGGCCCGGATACTTGCGCGCAAAGGCCAGATAGGCGCGGCCCGTCGCTTCAAACGCTGCGAGCGCCGATGGCTGGCCGGACTCGTAGGCGTATTCCATCAGATCCGCGAAAATGCCATAGCCTTGGCGCGCCGCCTCAGCGATCAGGTCCTCGCGCCCTTCGAAATGGCGATATACGGCGGCAGGCGTCACACCTGCGGTCTTGGCCGCTTCGGACAAAGTGAACCCCGCCGGCCCCTTTTCGGTAATCAGCTCAAGCGCGGCATCAATCAGCGCCTGCCTGAGATTACCGTGGTGATAGCCGCGTTTAGGCATGCCCGGTCTCGGACCACATCTCCGGACCGCCCGAGATCAGTGGGTCTGCCGCGCCAATCGCCTCGGCGTCCTTTTCGGCGTAGTCCAGTGCGGACAAAACCATGCGCAGCACCTCAAGCCGCGCGCGGCGTTTGTCATCCGACCTGATGACCGTCCAGGGCGTGATGTCGGAATGGCTGCGCGTAAGGGTTTCCTTGATGGCCTCGGAATAGGCGTCCCACCGGGCGAGGCCTTCGACATCTATGCGGCTGAGTTTCCATTGTTTCAGTGGGTCATTCTCGCGCTCGAGAAATCTGCGAAGCTGTTCCGCGCGTCCAACGTTCAGCCAGACCTTGAAGAGGTGCAGCCCGTCCATGACCAGCGCGTTTTCGAGCGGCAGCACCTGGCGAAAGAAGGTTTCTCGCTCGGTCTCGTGACAAAATCCGAACACATGTTCCACGACCCCGCGATTGTACCAACTGCGATCGAAACACACGATCTCGCCGCCTGAGGGCAGGTGGTTGATGTAGCGTTGGAAATACCACTGACTGGCTTCGGCATCCGAGGGCTTGGCCAGTGCCACGACCCGCGCGCCCCGAGGGTTGAGATGTTCTGTCAGCCGCTTGATGCTGCCGCCCTTGCCAGCCGCGTCCCGCCCCTCGAAAACGATGGCGACGCGGCTGTTGGTGGCCTTGATCCAGGCCTGCATCTTGACGGACTCGACCTGCAACCGCTCCAGCTGTTCTTCGTAATCTCCGCGGTTCATTTCGCGATCATAGGGGTAGCCGGGGTCGAGAACCTCTTTCTTCTTGGCCGAACGGATCGCCTCGCGCACGGGTTTCGGGGCGTCTTTTTCGTAATACGCGCCGATTGCTCCCTGAAATGGCAGCACCATAGCTCGACCTCCTAACGGCTTGTCTTTTTTACAATATGGAATGTTAAGCCGATTAACGCAAACCCGCGCGGGCCGCGGCGCGGTCAATTGCGGCAATCACGTCATCGGCGGCCACATGATGGGGCATGTGGCCGATCCCGGGCAGCCGTGTCAGAACCGCGTCCGGGATCTGAGCGACCAGTTTTTCGGAATGGATGTGCAGTGGAACCGTTGTGTCGGTGTCGCCATGCACAATCTCGGTCGGAACTGTGATGGACGGGTATTGCGGGGAAATCGTCTGGATTTCAGACAGAAAATTGGCGCGTTGCAGCGCCGTCGCCCGCAAGGCGCCCCGGCGCAGGGCAAGCGCTGCTCCGACGGATTGCGCGTAGTCATCCGGTGCGGTCTGGGGCGCAAAAATGGGCGGGATGGATCGGTTCACGCGCGCCTCACCAACAAAGGCGGTTATCAGTGGCACGACAATGGCACTGCCCCAGCCACTCGAGGTCACGCGGTAGAGCGGGTCGAGTGCGGACTCCCAGGGGTTGGACACGGAGGCGACAGGCACCAGAGCGGCGATGTTTTCGGGACGGTGCACCGCCCAGGCCAACGCAACAGCGCCTCCGTAGCTTTGGCCCATGACAATCGGGCGCGTGGCGCCGAGTTGCATGGCGGCATCGGCCAAAACCCCGGCCTGTTCCGCGATGCTGGCACCGCGCGGGTTCACCGCGTCCGAATAACCGAGACCCGGCCGGTCAAAGACAATCACCCTGTAGCGCTCAGCGAGTTTCGGTGCCAGCGCAAGGGTCATGTCGCGCGTGTTTCCGTTCGAGCCGTGGATGAGGACGAGATCGGGGCCGTCGCCCATGACCACCGCGTGCACCTGATGGTCACCAACTGTCACAAGCTCGCCTTGCGGCGGGAATTCCGCCTCGGTTGCCGCCTCCCGCGCGCTCGCCCTCCAGGACACGCCAAAGGCGGCGACAACGCAAAGAACAGCAAAGGATAACAGCAGTTTAAGACCCAATCGCATTCATATCGTATGGCGTTGTCTGATAAATCTGGTTGATCCAGTTGCCATATAGAAGATGTGCATGGCTTCGCCACCGGTTTTGCGGTTCGGTCTCGGGATTGTCATCCGGGTAGTAGTTCACCGGCACATTAATAGGCGCGCCGTCCGCGATATCCCGGTCGTATTCCTGCTTGAGCGTGTCGCTGTCATATTCGAAATGGTTGAAGATGTAGAGCGCGTTGTGGCTTGGATCTTCGACGAGGCAGGGACCGACATCATCACTTCCAAGAAGCGTTGTAAGACCGGGCGCGGTGTCGATTTCGCTCTGCCGCATCTCGGTCCAGCGGCTGACGGGTATCACGCAGTCATCAGAGAACCCGCGCAGGTAGGGCGATGCGGGCGCACGGTTCCTGTGGCGAAAACAGCCGAAGGCCTTGGCCGACAGCATGTGTTTTTGCACGCCGTGGAAATAGTTGATCATCGCCATCCCACCCCAGCAGACGCCAAAAGTGGACAACACATTGGTCTGGGTCCAGTCAAACACTTCGCGCAGCTCGTCCCAATATGTGACCTGATCGAAATCGAGATGCTCGATCGGTGCGCCGGTGATGATCAGCCCGTCGAATTTCTCGTCCTTGATCTCCTGAAACGGGCGGTAAAACTCGGCCATGTGCTCGGCGGCGGTGGTCTTGGTGCGGTGCTCGGACATCCGAATGAGGCTCAGTTCGATCTGAAGCGGCGTAGCGCCGATCAGCCGGGCGAACTGGTTCTCGGTCTGGATTTTCTTGGGCATCAGGTTCAAGAGCCCGATGCGCAAGGGGCGGATGTCCTGCCGCGCGGCCTCGTCTTCCGACATCACCATCACACCCTCGCGCGTCAGCACGTCGAAGGCGGGCAGCTCGGCAGGGATCTTGATGGGCATGTCGTCGGGCCTTTGGGTCCAGGATAGGCGGAAGGGTCAGATACGCCTTTCAATCCCGCGTCTCAAGGGCATCCGCGATGAGATCGGTAAACCCTTCGGCATCCGTGACCTGGGCAACATCGTCCGCGCGTACCGTCACACCCCACTTTGCCATCGCCTCGTAACGCGGTTGCCGGTGCGCCAGCGCACGCGCATAGGTCCAGCGGATAAATGCGTTCGGGTCCACGTTGTCGGCAGCGCAATTCCGGTCGCAAAGATAGGCGTCCCAAGCTTCGGACAGGAATTCCGACTGATATGCCATTGGCTTTGGCGCCTGATCAAAGCGGCGGATCAGCTTTTGCGTATGCTCGTCGCTGCCCTCGATCCAGACCAGCAGCGTGTGTTCCGCGAGCTGTGTCAGGATCGGGTCCTCGGGATCTTCGGCATCGACCCATTCGCAGATCGACCCGCCGGTATCACAGACGAAGTTCTGATACCCATAAAGCGCTGCGGCCCGGTGGATGAAATGTTCAGTGTCCAGAAGCGCCGAAATCTCGGCCCGTCGGAACTGCTCCTGCCGGCGCCGGTATTCCTCGATCGGGAGACCGCCGAGAGCCGGATCGCCGGGTTTGCCGAGATAGGCCGAGACCGGCGCCAGATTGTCGAAGGTAAGGTTCGAGCCGATATAGATCGAATCCGACAACAACAGCTCGCGCAGGAAGGGCACTTCCATGGCGTGTGCCTTGGCATTGTCGGCGATGTATTCACCCATGTACCGTGTGCCAATCCGGTAATCGATGCTGTAATGGAACCAGCTGCCATCCCCGCGCAGGACCTGGCTGACATGGGTTTTCCCAAGCCCTGACATGCCGAAAATCAGCACGCGTTTCTGCGGTGCCTTCACCCAGGCATCGGCGTTTGGATACAGCATGTCACGTCCCTTTTTGGCCCTTGCTATGCGGCCAGCGGGACCGGGTCAATCGGCGCGGAGGAGACGGCGACCGACTGTGCCGTTCAGGATCATCAGCCCTGTCGCGAGGATCGCAAAGCCAAGGAACGCGCGGGGAGCAAGGGCTTCGTCCAGAACCAATGCACCAAGCAGGATAGCGATTGGTGGAATGACCAGCGTGACCAGCATCAGGTTGCCGCTGCCGGCCATCGCGAGCACCCGGTAATAGAGCAGGTACGCGCCGGCCGTGGCAACAAGTGCGTAATACCCGATAGCGCCCCAGGTGATCGGCAGCAGATCCCAGTGCAATGGGCCGTCGATCCAGAGCGCGGTCGGCAGCAGGACCAGCGTCGATCCGGTCAACATGCCGGCGGCTGCGACCTGAGGAGCTAGACCGCCCAGCATGCGGCGCGCCCAGGCACCTGCAAGCGCATAGCTCACTGTGCCGGCGATGACAGCAAGCTGCGCGAGGTTGCGCAGGTCGAAATGGCGAAACTGTTCAAGCCCGATCGCGGTGGCGACGCCCAGGAACCCAAGGAGCACACCGACTGCCTTGCGCGTGGTCAGACGTTCATCGGCAAAGACAAGTGCTGCGACAATCACGCCGAAGATCGCCGTTGCCGCGTTCAGGATCGAGGTGAGCCCGGTTTCAATATGCAGCTGTCCCCAGGCCATGAGACCAAAGGGGATGACGTTGTTGAGAAGCCCCATGACCAGAAACGCGCCCCAGATGCGTGGGTCGTTTGGGACCTTCAGGCGCATTGCTCCGACCACGATCCAGAGCGCGAGCATGGCCCAGATTGTCCGGTGCAGGACCGAGGTGACGACGGGCACTTCGTTCAGCGCCAGCCGGATCGACAGAAACGATCCACCCCAGATCAAACCCAAAAGCAAAAGCTCGGCCCACGCGCGGGCGGAAAGTGTCTTCTGGTCAGTCATGCGCAAGCCCTACCCGCAACCGGTGCGCGGATCGACCCGTTTCCTGCGCGAAAAAACCCCGCGGCATCGCCACGGGGTT
>JBCCVT010000221.1:0-5226 GCA_039195015.1 Pseudomonadota bacterium | reverse complement strand
CGAATACGCGATCTGCAGGCAAGGTGTATTTTACCGTTTCACTTGTATCGATTGTCAGGACAAGCGACCCAAACTCGGTTGTGTCCCCCAGTACGCCATGCGGATAGCGCGTGGTCTCGTCGGCAAATCGCGCCGACAGGATGTCGGCCTGGGCAAAGCCTGTGCATGTCGCTCCGATCACGACCAGCCAGAGGCGCAGAGCGATCAGCGCGCGGCGGGCGGGTTTTTGCAGGCCACGCAACCGTTGACGCCGCGCCCTTTTCATACTTAGATCTGCTTTTCGGGCATTTGGACGACCAGCCCGTCCATGGCATCGGTCACGCGCAACTGACAGGTCAGCCGGGACCGTTCCGCATCGGGTTCGAACGCAAAGTCGAGCATGTCTTCTTCCATGTCGTCCTTTTCGGGCAGTTTTTCGACCCAGTCGGGATGGACGTAAACATGGCAGGTCGAGCAGGCACATGCGCCGCCGCAATCCGCTTCGATGCCGGGAATATTGTTATCCCGAGCGCCTTCCATGACGGTGAGTCCGTTTGCCACGTCCACAACATGTTCGGTTCCGTTGTGCTCGATATAGGTAATCTTGGCCATCGTCGCTGTCTCTTCCCTTTCCGTGCTCCGCGGATTGTCTAAATCCTTTTTGTTCCCTTTGCGATCCCTCTTGCATCGCACCGCGTTGCAATATGCGGGACTGCGTAAACGGGAACTTACAGAGCCACGATCCGCTCTAGTCAAGCGCCGCCGAACGCGCCAGCCCTTTTGCGCCCGGCCCAGACGCAGTTGAACATTTTGGTGAAATGTTCTATATTTGTTCCATGATCGCTGCGTCTTTTCCCACCCCGTCCGACTGGCCGCGCCCACCGGCCTGCCTGCCCGCCAACCGACTGGGTGAGCCACCTCAGAATGCGCGGCTATGCGTGGCGGGACTGGTTATCCTCCGGCAGCGGCCGGGGACCGCCAAGGGCGTGATCTTCCTGACGCTTGAGGATGAGACCGGCGTTGTGAACATCGTGGTCTGGCGACACATTTACGAGCGGTTCCGCCGCGCCGTGATCGCAGGCCGAATGCTGCGCGTCACAGGCCGGCTGCAACGTGCGCATGGCGTGACGCATATCCTGGCCGAGGACGTGCAGGACATCTCATCGATGCTGGATCTCCTGCTCGCTCCGGCGGTCGACCCGGAATAAGCAGCCCGTCACGACGCCAAGGCCGAAAGGTGACCGCCCCGATATCAATCTGGGTCCACTACCCCTCGCGCCCCTCAAATGCAGCATAGTCCGCCTTGTATTCCGGGTCCCACCGGGACAAAGCCGTCCGGTTTTCAACGATATCCCCGAACGCCCAGGTCACGCGACGCCGATCAAGATCAGGCGTGACATCGTTGTCAGGGCACAGAACGTAGAAATCCCCAGCCAGCATCCGCGCCAGAAAGTGATCGACACATTGCTCGCTGGTCCAGGCCGCGTCCGGCTTCGTCGCATGGCGCTGCCCCGTCATACCCGTATAGGTGAACCCCGGTATGAACAAATGAACCGAGATCGGCGCTCCGCTCGCCCGCAACTCATGGGCCAGCTGTTCGCTGATAACCCTCACGCCTGCCTTCGTCAGGTTGTATCCGGGATTGCCCGGAGGCGTGGTGATCCCCTGTTTCGATCCGGTGTTGATGATGACCGCCGGGCGCCCGGCGTTGACCATTCGCTGCGTGAACGCGTGCACACCGCGCAAAACACCGAAGAGATTTACCTCGGCCATGGCGCGCCAGCTGTCCATGTCACCCCAGGCGGTTGTATTCCGCGCGATGCCTGCATTGTTCATCACTACGGCAACCTCACCCATCTCGAATGCCCGGTCGGCCAGTGCGGCCACATCCGCGTCGCGGCTGACATCCGTGGCGAGACCTTCGACCGGCGCGCCATCACGCGCGGCCGCGCGGATTTCGGACGTAGCCGCATCCAAGGCATCCCCCGGCAGGTCCGCGAGCAGCACGCCGAACCCCGCTTCAGCAAAGCGCAACGCCGCGACCTTGCCAACGCCGCTGGCCGCGCCTGTCACCACCGCGATTCCACCGCTTTGCACGGCCTCGTCATAAAATCCCTTCGGCATATTGATCCTCCCTCTCATTCCGACTTTCATGACAAAGGCCGCACAAGTTGCGCGGCCTTGATCTATCCCGATTCAACCACCGGTCACTCGGCGGGGGTAAAAGCGTTCAGCCCTTTGAGAATGTCCACCGCGTAGGCCAGTTGATAGTCCTCTTCGCGCAGCTCGGCCGAGGCTTCGGCCTTGGCGCGGTCCTCTTCGATCTGACGGACTTCGTCTTCGCTCAGGCTGTCATTGTTCAACCGTCCGCGCAGATCTGCCTCGGAACGATTGCGGCGGTTCGTGGCCTCGTCGTCCTCTTCCTCGGGGCGCGGACGCGGTTGTTCGACCACGATGTCTGGCGACACGCCAAGCGCCTGGATCGACCGACCCGACGGCGTGTAGTAGCGCGCCGTGGTCAGCCGCATCGCGCCGTCAGACCGCAACGGCATGACCGTCTGCACCGAGCCCTTGCCGAAGCTTTTTGTCCCCACAACGATCGCCCGGCGGTGATCCTGCAAGGCGCCTGCGACAATCTCGGAGGCCGAAGCCGATCCGCCATTGATCAGCACGACGATCGGCTTGCCTTGCGCAAGATCGCCCGGCTTGGCGTTGAAACGTTCCCCGTCTTCAGGGTTGCGCCCGCGCGTGCTGACGATTTCACCCTTGTCAAGGAACGCGTCCGACACCTGGATCGCCTGCGTCAGCAGGCCGCCGGGATTGTTCCTCAAATCCAGAACGATACCATCGATGCTGTCAATCCCGCCGGCTTCTTCGATCTGCTTGTTCAATCCGGCTTCGAGATTGGGCATGGTCTGATCGTTGAAGGTCGTGACGCGCAACACCACGGCACGGTCTTGCGTGCGGGTGCGCACCGCCGTCAGTTTGATCGTGTCGCGGATGATCGACACATCGAACGGCTCGTCTTCGCCTTCGCGAACCACGGTTATGATGATCTCAGACCCCACCGGTCCACGCATCAGTTCGACCGCGGAATCAAGCGTCAGACCCAGAACACTTTCCCCGTCCACATGGGTGATGAAGTCGCCCGCCTCGATTCCGGCCTCATCCGCAGGGGTGCCGTCGATGGGCGAGACCACCTTTACGAAGCCCTCTTCCTGCGTGACCTCAATCCCGAGGCCCCCGAACTCACCGCGCGTTTGAACCCGCATCTGAGCCGCATCATCGGGCGAAAGGTAACTGGAATGCGGATCGAGCGAGCTCAGCATCCCGTCAATCGCGGCTTCCACCAACTCGCCGGCATCCACTTCCTCGACATATTGCTCGCGAATCCTCTGAAAGATGTCACCAAACAGGTCCAGCTGCTCGTAGACATTCACGTTTCGCTCGTTCTCCTGCGCCAGCAACGGACCGGCGACCTGAGTTGTGGCCACAATGCCTGCCAGCGTGCCGCCCAGAGCGGCCATCACGAATTTCTTCATTGTTGGGTCATCCATCCTTATCGGTTTGGAACCAGTCTTCCGGATCTACCGGCACTCCGTCCTGTCTGACCTCTATATAGAGCGTTTCTGAACGGTCTGTTCCAGTGCCATCACCGCTTAGTGAGAGAATTGCACCGGTTTCCGCGCCGGCACCGCCCATCAAACCGACGGGTGCGCCTTCGGGAATGACCTGCCCGGTCTGGCCGTAGACTTCAGCGAGGCCGGAGAAGACCATCATCAACCCGGATTGCGGCTCAAGTATCATGACATTGCCCAGATCAAGAAGCGGTCCGCGATAGCGTATGGTCGCGGCTGCAGGCGCGGTCACGAGCGCACGCGGGCGGGCGGCAACCAGAATACCCGGGCGCACCGTGCCAGCGGCATCAGCTTCGCCCGAACTGCGCAGGACCAGCCCGGCCACCGGCATCGCCAGTTCGCCCTTGCGATCGGAAATGTCCGCAGCGGTGTCGACAATCTGATCGGTCGCGATCTTCGAAAGCCCATCGGCAAACCCCTCCAACGTCTCGGTCGAGGACAGCAGGATCGCGGTACGGATCGGATCTTCGGTAAAGCGCACCGGCAGGTCTGTGCGGTCGGCGACCGCCTGGCTAAGCTGCGACCGAGCGGCCTGAACCCCGTTCAGCCCTTGGGTCAATGTTTGGGCCGCGTTTTCCTGGATCGCGCGAAGGGCTTGCATCTCGTCCAGGTCCCCGCGCAAGGCATCCGCCCGGCTTGCCAGCGCAGGCGTCACATCCGACAACATCATGCCAGACCGGGCGGCGCCCAACGGGCCGTTCGGGTGCAGCATCAAAACCGGAGGAGGTGCGGCGCCAATGGTCTGCAAAACGCCGATCAGTTCCGCCAACTCGGCCTCGCGTGCGGCAAGCTGCAAAGACAGCTCTGCCTCGCGCGTGGCCACGCGGCGCAATCCGTCGCGCATCGCCGACAGTCCAGCCTCATATGCCTTTACCGTTGTGGTAAGCGCCCGGACGCGGTCGCGTGCGCCGTCTGCGTCCTCAAGCGCTCGCGATGCCTCTTCAAGGGCCGTCGCAGCCGCGCGCGCCGCCGTCGCGGGATCGGTGTCGCTGGCAACGGTTGCCGATGCCAGCCCTGCCAGCACAGCCACACCGCAAATCACGCGCCGGATCATTGGATGAGGCTCTCCCCTGTCATCTCGGGCGGTTTCGGCATGCCCATCAAATGCAGGATCGTGGGCGCCAGATCGGCGAGCCGCCCGTCGCGCAACATGGCGCCCCCGGGACCTCCGACCAGCGCGACTGGTACCGGGTTCAGGGTATGCGCCGTATGCGGACCACCGGTCTCGGGATCTACCATCACCTCGCAATTGCCGTGATCGGCAGTGACGATCATCGCACCACCCGCTTTTCCGAGCGCCGCGACGACCCGTCCGAGTCCCCGATCAACAGCCTCGCAGGCCCATATCGCGGCTGCGAGATCACCCGTATGTCCAACCATGTCCGGGTTGGCATAGTTGGTGACGATCAGATCGTAGCCTTCCTCGATCGCGGCCACGAACTTGTCTGTGACCTCGGCGGCCGACATTTCGGGTTGCAGGTCGTAGGTCGCGACCTTGGGTGAGGCCGGCATATACCGATCCTCGCCGACTTCTGCCTGTTCCTTGCCGCCATTGAGGAAAAACGTCACATGCGGGTATTTTTCGGTCTCGGCCAGGCGAAACTGCCGT
>JBCCVT010000220.1:0-5230 GCA_039195015.1 Pseudomonadota bacterium | reverse complement strand
TGAAGACGCGGTCTTTGACTTCATCGCCGGTGCGCTCGGCGATCTGGCGGGTGGCGATCCGGTGCCGCTGCTGACGGACATCCTGCTCTATCACGTCTCGGGCGGCGCCAAGACCGCCGAGGAGATCGACGACCTCGACGCTGTGCCGACCCTGCTGTCCGGCGCGACATTCGGCAGCGAGGATGGCGAGCTGATCGACAACGAACCCGACGTCGCCAACCCGACCATCGTGATCGAGGATATCCCGGCCGAAAACGGTACGATCCAGGCGATCGACCGCGTGCTGCTGCCGATTGACGTGCCGGGCAATGAGGCCGATGAACTGCTCATCGGCAGCCGCAAGGCCGACCTGATCGAAGGCGGCGGCGGCAATGACAAGATCTTTGGGCTCAAGGGTCCCGATGATCTCTTTGGCGGTGACGGCAACGACAAGATCTTTGGTGGCAAGGGCCATGACGACCTGTTCGGCGGCGAAGGCGACGACCGGCTGTTCGGCGGTCGCGGCAAGGATTACCTGAATGGCGGCGCTGGCGATGACAAGCTCTTGGGCGGGTTCGGACATGACACGTTCGACTTCACAGAGCTTGACGGTCATGATGTGGTGCGCGACTTCACGCATCGCGACACGCTGCTGTTTTCGGCCGATACCTTCGAAGACATGCATGCGCTGATCGACGCCGCGACCGAGAAAAAGCGCGGTCTGCTGGTGGAAACCGATGACGGGTCGGTCTTTATCCGCCATGCCGATCTGCACACGCTTGAGACGGACAACGTTCTGCTGGTGTGAGCGTGACCGGGGCGGGCCACCGGTTGCTGTGGCCCGCCAGTCCACCCCCAAGGCGCCGGAGCGCCGGGGCTGGCCAAATCCATGGCCCTCGTCCATAGCTGGGACAGACCCAGTTGCATGACCGAGCCGACCATGACCCAGATCATCCAAGACCTGTCCGAGATTTCGGCCCCCTACGACGCGATGTTCGTCGATCTCTGGGGCTGCGTGCATGACGGGGTGCGCGCGATCCCTTCAGCCGTGGCAGCGCTGCAGGCCTACCGGGCGCGGGGCGGGATCGTGGTGCTGGTGACCAATTCTCCAAAGCCGCGCGCCGGGGTCGAGGACCAGATCCGCAACGCGTTTGGCGTACCGGACGAGGCCTGGGACACGATCGCCACCAGCGGCGACAGTGCGCGCAGCGCGATGTTCCGCGGCGCGATCGGCGAGACGGTGTATTTCATGGGAGAGTGGGAGCGCGACCAGGGCTTTTTCGAGCCGCTGAAGATCCTCGACACTCCGGTACCGATCACACGCGTCCCGCTGGCCGAAGCCGAAGGCATCGCCTGCTGCGGGCCGTTCGACCCGATGGCGGATCCGGATGTGAACCGGTCGGATTTCCTGTTCGCAAAGACAAAGGGGCTCAAGCTGTTATGCGCGAACCCTGACATTGTGGTCGACCGGGGTGAGGTGCGCGAATGGTGCGCGGGCGCGCTGGCGCGGCTTTACACCGAAATGGGCGGCGAGAGCCTCTATTTCGGCAAGCCGCATCCGCCCATCTATGACCTCGCCCGCCGCCGGCTGAGTGAACTGGGCCATGATCTGCCGGCCTCGGCGATCCTTGCGGTTGGCGACGGCATTCACACCGATATCGCCGGTGCGATGGGTGAGGACATCGATTCCCTGTTTGTCACCGGCGGCTTGGCCGCGCGCGAGACAAAAACCAGCGGCCAGCCCGATCCGCAGGCGCTAAGCTCTTATCTTCAAAAGGAAAACATAAATCCCACATTCGCGATCGGACACTTGCGCTGACGCAGATTCCTCTTGCTTTTCTGCGCTTGCGAAGTAATAAAGTTACGTAATGCGCACTGCGATGATTAGAAAGTTACGTCGCAAAACGGCCAAGAGGACGCCATGTTGGACAATATGCCCCGGGGCACGATCTGCATCGAAGACATCGAAATGGGGATGTCCCGTCACCTTTACAAAGTGGTGACCGATCGCGATATCGAGATGTTTGCCGAGGTGTCGACCGACCGCAATCCGGTGCATCTGGACGATGACTATGCCCGCGACACGATCTTCGAGGGGCGGATCGCGCATGGCATGCTGACGGCGGGGCTGATCTCGGCCGTGATCGGCGAGCAACTGCCCGGCCATGGCACGGTCTATATGGGTCAGTCACTGAAATTCCTCGCACCCGTCCGCCCGGGCGACCGGGTCTATGCCGAGGTAAAGGTGGTCGATATCGACCTTTCCAAGCGCCGGGTGCGGCTGGATTGCCATTGCGCGGTCGACGGCAAGAAGGTCCTGATCGGCGAGGCGATGGTGCTGGCACCAAGCCGCAAGTTCGACTGAGAAACCTTCGGCCCGGCCACGCGCCCGCAGGCCTTTGACGGCGGGCACGCGATGGGTTGATCAACCGGGGCCGTGCGGCTAGGCACAACCCCATGCGGATTATCCGGGACTATCAGTTTGTCGAACCCCAGGATCGCGGCGCCAGCGCCGCGATTGGCAATTTTGACGGGGTTCATCTGGGCCATCAGTCGGTGATCGATCTGGCGCGGACGGCCTCGCCCGCAGCACCTTTGGGGGTTCTGACATTCGAGCCCCACCCCCGGCAGTTTTTTCAACCCGATGCCGCTCCGTTCCGGCTGATGAGCCGCGAGGCGCGCGCCAGCCGGTTGGAAAAACTCGGGGTCGAGCGGCTTTACGAGTTGAATTTCAACGCGGCCCTCTCGGGGCTCAGCGCGCGCGATTTTGCCCGCGCGGTGATTGCCGAGGGGCTGGGGCTGTCGCATGTGATCGTCGGCGCGGATTTCCGGTTCGGCAAGGGCCGCGACGGCCATGCTGACGACCTCGCCTGTTTCGGGCAGGAGATGGGGTTTGGCGTGACCATCGCGCCGCTGCTGACCGCGTCCGAGAACACCGTGTCCTCGACCGCCATCCGCAGCGCGCTGAGCGACGGGCGGCCGCGCGACGCGGCTGACATGCTGGGCCATTGGCACCGGATCGAAGGACCAGTGATCGGTGGCGAACAGCGCGGCCGCGAACTGGGCTATCCGACCGCGAACATGTCGATCGAAGGGCTCCACCCGCCGGCTTTTGGCGTCTATGCGGTGCTGGTCGATGTGCGCGACGGCCCTCATGCGGGGAGTTATCATGGGGCCGCCAGCCTGGGCGTGCGGCCGATGTTCGGCGAGAACCGTCCGAACCTGGAAACCTTTCTGTTTGACTTTTCGGGCGATCTTTACGGCGCGACCCTGTCGGTCGGGCTGGTCGAACATCTGCGGCCCGAGGCCAAGTTTGACGGGCTCGACGCGCTGATCGCGCAGATGGATGCGGATTGCGCGCGCGCCCGTGATATCCTGACCGCGTTATGACGCACCGGTCCGTTCCGCCTGACCCCAAAGACCCGATTGATCGCAGCGGGCTAGGCCACCGGTTCTGGGAACGCAAACCGATCAGCAAGCTGTCGCAGCGGGAATGGGATGCGCTGTGTGACGGCTGCGGGAAATGCTGTCTCAACAAGCTTGAGGATGAGGACACCGGCGTGGTGGCGCTGACCCGGGTGGCCTGCCGGCTTCTCGACGACAACACCTGCCATTGCAGCCAGTACGAGATCCGCCATCAGTTTGTGCCCGATTGCATTGTCCTGCGTCCCGACAATCTGGACTCGCACGCCTATTGGATGCCGCGCACCTGCGCCTATCGGCTGGTGTGGGAGGGCAAGCCGCTTTTTGACTGGCACCCGCTGATCTCGGGACGTGCGGACAGCGTGCATGCTGCGGGCGTGTCGGTGCAGGGGCAGACGGTGTCCGAGTTCGAAACGCCCGAAGAAGAGTGGGAAGACCACATCATCGAGGAGCCAGAGGGATGATGTTCGCCTCGGACAATACCGGTCCCGTCCACCCCGAGGTGCTCGCGCTCTTGGCCGAGGCCAATGACGGGCACGCAATGCCGTACGGGGCGGATCCGCTGATGGACGAGGTACGCCGCAGCCTGCGCGACATCTTCGAAGCACCCGAGGCCGCGATCTATCTGGTGGCGACCGGAACGGCGGCCAATGCCCTGGCCCTGGCCACGTTGGGTCAGCCCTGGCAGACGGTGTTCTGTACGCCGGTCGCGCATGTCCACGAAGACGAATGCAACGCACCCGAATTCTATTCAGGCGGCAGCAAGCTGACGCTGGTCGGGCATGGCGACAAGATGGCACCCGAGGATCTGCGCGTGGCGATCGACGCGCAAGAGGTGCGCGGCGTCCACGGGCCACAGCGCGGGCCGGTCTCGCTGACCCAGGCGACCGAACGCGGGTCGGTCTATTCCGCCGCGGAACTTGAGGCCTTGGCCGGTGTCGCGCGTGACTACGGGCTGCCGGTCCATATGGATGGGGCGCGGTTCGCCAATGCGCTGGTGACGCAGAACGCGACACCGGCCGATCTGAGCTGGCGCGCGGGCATCGACGCGCTGAGCTTTGGCGGTACCAAGAACGGTCTGATGGGGGTCGAGGCGGTTGTTCTGTTCGACCCGGCCCCGGCCTGGGAATTCGAGCTGCGGCGCAAGCGCGGCGCGCATCTCTTTTCCAAGCATCGGTATCTGTCGGCCCAGATGGCCGCCTATCTGCGCGAGGATCTCTGGCTGCGCTCGGCACGGCTTGCCAATGCCAAGGCCGCCCGTCTGGCTGATGGGCTGGAGCGCGCGGGGGCCGCGTTCCTGCACCCGGTCGAGGCCAACATGATCTTTGCCCGCCTCCCCCGCGCCACACATCGACGGCTGAAGGCGGCGGGCGCGGTGTATCACCTGTGGGATGGCGATCTGGAGGGGCCGGACGAAGACGCGCCGCTCGCCGCGCGCTTTGTCTGCGACTGGGCTTTGCCAGAGCCGGAGCTTGATCGGTTTCTCGGGATTTTGGCGGACGGCTGAGGGCAGACACGGGCCGCGCCATCGTCGGGCCGCGGCGCGGTGGTGCCACAGAGAAGCGTCGCGGTTTATCGATCAACCCTGGCCGTTCGGCCCGAACCTCGCGCAACCGAACCCAACCGCCGTGCCGTGGGGGCGGCCCGGCGATGGCGTGACCCGCGCCAAATCACCCCATTGGAGGTGTCGCGAAAGCTGGTCACGCCACACGGGCGAAAAGGCCGGTGATCGCCTCGGCGGTTTCCTTGGGGTGACTGATCGGGAGCATGTGGCCGCCGCCCTTGATCACGAGCGATTGCGCATCCGGCATGCGCCGCGCGAGGCCCT
>JBCCVT010000219.1:0-5234 GCA_039195015.1 Pseudomonadota bacterium | reverse complement strand
CTACTGTCGCGACCGGCTCGGCATTGACGACGCAATCTGCAACGTGAACGGCGGATCAATCGCCATCGGGCATCCCTTTGGGATGACCGGCGCGCGGATGGTCGGACACCTTATGCGGGAAGGGCGGCGGCGCGGCGCGAAGCGCGGTGTGGTGACGATGTGTATCGGCGGCGGTATGGGCGCGGCCGGTCTGTTCGAGATTTACTGAGGCTGATGCGATGGATCTGAGTTATTCCCCGGAAGAACTGGCATTTCGCGACGATGTGCGCGCTTTTCTGGACGAACACGTCACGCCTGAACTGGCCGCCAAGGTACGCGGCGACGGAGAGCTTTCAAAGGCCGATATGGAAAACTGGCATGCGGTGTTGAACGCACGCGGCTGGCTGGCAACGAACTGGCCGCGCGATTTTGGAGGGGCCGAATGGAACGCGGTGCAGCGGCATATCTTTGAAGAAGAATGCGCCATGGCCAATGCGCCGCGCATCGTGCCGTTTGGGCTGACAATGTTGGGGCCGGTTTTGCAGAAGTTTGGCTCGAGAGAGCAGCAGGACTATTACCTCCCGCGCATCCTGAACGGCGAACACTGGTGGTGCCAGGGCTATTCCGAGCCAGGCGCTGGCTCGGACCTCGCATCGCTCAAGACCCGTGCTGTGCGGGATGGCGACCACTTCGTTGTCAATGGTCAGAAAACGTGGACGACGCTCGGCCAGTTCGCGAACTGGATTTTCTGTCTTGTGCGAACGGACCTGGAGGCAAAGCAACAGGAGGGAATCTCATTCCTGCTGATCGACATGGATACGCCGGGGATCGAGGTGCGCCCGATCATCCTGCTGGACGGCACGCACGAGGTGAACGAGGTCTGGTTCACGGATGTTCGCGTGCCAGTGGAAAACTTGGTCGGCGAAGAAAACAAGGGCTGGACCTACGCCAAGTACCTCCTGACGCATGAGCGCACCAACATCGCCGGTGTCGGGTTCTCTCGGGCCGGGCTTGCGGCGGTCAAGCGGATGGCACGCAACGAACGTTCGGGCGGGCGCCCGTTGATCGAGAATTCGCATTTCGCGGCGCGACTGGCGCAGGTGGAAATCGATCTGATGGCGATGTCGACGACGAACTTACGGATCATCTCCAAAGCCGCGGCGGGCGAAGCACCGGGGGTCGAGGCTTCTATGCTCAAAGTCAAAGGCACGGTGATCCGGCAGGAAATCAACGACCTTGCCCGCCGTGCTGTCGGGCCCTACGCGATGCCGTTTGCTTCGGAAGCCGTGGACGGCGACAACGATCCGGTCGGCCCGGACTATGCCGGGCCGCTTGCAGCGCAGTACTTCAACAATCGAAAATTGTCGGTTTTCGGCGGGTCGAACGAAATCCAGCGCGGGATTATCGCCAAGGTCACGATGGGAGGCGCAGGTTGAACTTCGATCGGACCGAAGAACGTCAGATGCTGTCGGACACGATGCGCCGCTATCTGTCTGACCGCTACGGCACCGAAATTCGCAACGCGATCCTTGAGAGCGAAACCGGCATGTCAGAAGAGATCTGGTCGGGCCTCGCCGAGCTTGGGCTTCTTGGGGCGCTGTTTGGCGAGGCGGACGGAGGTTACGGCGGCGACGGTTTCGACATCGCCGTGGTCTTTGAGGAGCTTGGTCGCGCCGGTGTGGTAGAACCTGTTCTCGACACCGCGATCCTCGGCGGCGGTCTGGTCGCTGCGCTCGGCACCGGGGCGCAAAAGGCCATGGTCGACGAGGTGATCGCGGGCACCTGCCACCTGGCGCTTGCCCATGGCGAGCCGCATAGCCGTTACGACCTGTCACGCGTGGAAACCCGTGCCACGCTGAATGGCGATACGATTACGATCAGCGGCCGCAAAGCCGTGGTGGTCAATGCCGAACAGGCCGATCCGCTGATCGTTTCGACGCGCGAGTACGGGGATGCGGACGCTCAGGATGGGATCTCGCTCTTTTTGGTGCCAGCGAATGCGCTCGGGGTAACTCTGCGCGGTTACCCTTTGCTGGCCGGAGGTCGTGCGGCCGAGGTTTCTCTGGACGAGGTCATAGTCCCCGCAGATTCACGCCTTGGACCGGCGGGCGCAGCCTATCCTGCGCTTGCGCGCGCGGTTGCGGCCGCAAATGTGGCGCTGGCCGCCGAGGTGATGGGCGCAATGGAAAACGCGGTCGCCCTGACCAAGGATTACCTGATGACCCGCAAGCAGTTCGGCCGCCCCATCGGGACGTTCCAGGCGCTTGCGCACCGGATGGCGGACATGCTCATCGAGATGGAGCAGGCGCGCTCGGCGGTCATTAACGCGGCCGGTCATCTAGGGTCAGATGCAAAGACCCGCGACCTGCAGATTGCGTCGGCGCGCAACCTGCTGGGTCGGGTCGGGCGACTTGTGGCAGAAGAGGCCATCCAGATGCACGGCGGTATTGCGATGACGCGGGAATATGAACTCGCCCATATCGCAAAGCGCATCGTCATGTCCGAGCATCGGTTCGGAGACGCAGATTACCATCTGGAGCGGTTCATTGAACTCAGCGCCGCCTGAGCGTTCCGTGCCGGACGGTGTGCAGATTGGGTCTGGGGCGCAACGTCTCATCGGCTATCAGATCGATCTGAGCGAATCGGACGGGTCTGCCCGGATCTTGCTGGACATCGAGGATCGCCATCGCAACCGGAACAACAGCCTGCATGGTGGCATCATCTCGATGATGCTGGACGCGGCGGCGGGGTTCGCCGCGTCGCGCGGCGGTCCCAATGGGTCATTTGCCAACGTGGTGACGGTGAGCCTGACAACAAACTACCTGGCGGCTGCAATAGGCGGTCGCGTCGCTGCCATCGGCACCTATCGTGGTGGTGGCCGGTCGATCGCCTATGCCGATGCGGTGCTGGAGGACGCGCAGGGAAACAGGTTGGCCACTGCCTCGGGCGTCTTCAAGCGGCGCGGTCCCGGCGGCTGATCGAAGCGCAGGGAGGGGACGATGGACCGCATACACCACTACCTCGACGCACAACGCGGCACACGCCCGGATGCGCTCGCCTTTACGGATTCGATCGGAACACGTTGGACCTATGCTCAGCTCGCCACTGCGGTTGAGGATCTGGCAAACGTGTTGTCCGACCAGGGCGTGCGCGCGGGGGACCGGGTGATGGTTCTGGTGGAAAACTGTGCCGCGACGGTCGCTTGCATCTTTGCCAGTTCGCAGCTCGACGCGTGTATTGTGCCGATCAATGCGCGGCAGACGGCCCGCGAAATCGCACGGATCATTGCCCATGCGGACCCGGCCGTCGTTTTGGCGACGACTGCGGTATCCACCGATGCGCAAGCCCATGCCGAGGTCTTGCAGGCCAAGCCTGTTTCGGGCGCCTTCGGTCAGATGCACATTGCCGTTCGCGCCTCAAACCCCGATGAGGATCCGAACGTTGCCGTGCAGCTCTATACCACGGGAACCACGGGCACGCCGAAAGGGGTCATGCTGACTCATGCCAATGTCCTATTTGGCGGACGAAGCGCGGCCACACTGCGTGACATGCAGCCCGAGGATGTTATCTACGGCGTTTTACCTGTGACGCATGTCTTTGGCCTGTCTTCGGTGGTGATGGCGGCCGTTTACGCGGGCGCGCCGGTACGGTTTGAGGCCCGGTTCTCGGCCGAAAAGCTCTATCGCGCGCTGACCGAAGGCGTGACACTCCTGTCTGCCGTCCCGCAAATGCATGCGCTGTTGATGCAATATACCAAGGAACAGGGTTATGACCGGTTGCCGAGCGACACGCTGCGTTATGTGTCTTCAGGTGCCGCGCCGCTGGATCCGACATGGAAGGCCAAGGCCGAGGCGTTCTACGGCGTCGCGATCCAGAATGGTTATGGCATGACCGAAACCACAGCTGGCACTTGTGTGACGCGCAATCGGGTCGGCGACCCGGACATCTCGGTCGGGCCGCCTTTGCCGGGCGTTGAGATTGCAATCGATGAAACTGTCGCGGGAGGAGGCGCGGGCGTGGGCGAGGTCCTGACCCGGGGACCGCATATCATGAAGGGGTATTATCGAAACCCGGATGAAACGGCCAAAGTGCTGGATGCCAAAGGATGGATGCACACGGGAGACTTGGGGCGGATCGATACGAAAGGAAACCTCCACATTCTTGGGCGGTCCAAGGAGTTGATTATCCATGGTGGGTTCAATGTTTACCCGCCCGAGGTAGAGGCCGCATTGAACGACCATCCGCAAGTGATCCAGACGGCTGTAATCGGACAGATGGTCGGAGGCGACGAAATAGTACTCGCCTTCTGTCAGGTCGCGCCGAACGACCGACCGGAGGAATCAGCGTTGCGAAATTACGCGGCGGAGCGGTTGGCAGGGTACAAGCGACCGTCGCGCATCATCGTCGCGACCGACTTGCCGGCGGCGCCGACAGGCAAGATCCTGAAACACAAGCTTTTGGAGCATTTCGCTGCCGAGTTGCTGGCTTGAGCACGGGGTCGCTCAAGACGCGACGATCACATCCGTTCCCCATTCGCGGCACCGCGCGGCGAGTGCGTCCGAAAACGGTTTCTCGCTATAGACCGCACTGGCATCCGCCAGCCCGCAGACACGACGCGGGGCGTTGCGCAAAAACTTGGATTGGTCCGCGACGACGATTGCGTGCCGGGCACGCGTCAGTGCTGCTTGAGTGACAATGACCTCTTCGGGGTCGAAATCGGTCAGTTCGCCTTCGGGGTCGATCGCCGAACACCCGAGCACGGCAATGTCGACCTTGTATTGCGACAGCCCCGAGACAGCGGTCGTGCCGGTCAACCCGCCATCAGCCCTGCGCAGCGTGCCACCTGTCAGGACAACCTCGGCTTTTGGGTTCGCCGAAAGAATGGTCGCCACGTTGAGATTGTTCGTCACCACAAGCAGGCTGTGATGATGAAGCAGCGCGCGCGCCACCGCCTCGGTCGTGGTGCCGATGTTCAGAAAAAGGGAAACGTCGTCGGGAATGTCGCGCGCGCAGGCAACCGCAATGCGGCGCTTGGCATCTTCGTTCAACTGCCGCCGTTCTTCGTACTGAATGTTGGCAACGCCGGACGGTAAGATGGCGCCGCCATGCACCCGTTGAAGCTGCCCAGCCTGCGCCATGTCCGACAGGTCGCGGCGAATGGTCTGGACAGTCACCCCGAAATGCCGCGCCAGCCCTTCGACCGTCACCTTGCCGGCATGGCGCGCGATCTCGAGGATATCGGGTTGGCGAAAGCT
>JBCCVT010000218.1:0-5270 GCA_039195015.1 Pseudomonadota bacterium | reverse complement strand
TTCGCCTTGACAAGCAACCGGTCGAGCGCCTGCAGGAACCGTGATCGATCCGCCTTGGAGAACGCCGCGCCGCCGCCCTGATGGAACGGGTTTGCCGCGCGAATGTCGCTCATGAGGTCGCGCGTGGCCAGGCGCGGACCGATATTGGCCCCGGTCAGAACCTCTCCGTTGTGCTGGAGGACCTGCGCCCCGGCTTTCAGGCAGCGATCGGCCAGCGGGATATCCGAGGTGGCGACTACATCGCCGGGCCTGCATTGCGCGGCAATCCAGCGGTCTGCGACATCCGGCCCCTCATCGACGATCACCAGCGACACCAGCGGGTTGCGCGAGGGGCGCAGACCGCCATTGCAGACAAGCACCATGGGCACCCGCAGTCGGGTGGCGACCTTCTCGGCCTCGGCCTTGACCGGGCAGGCATCGGCATCGATGTAGAGCGTTGTCATGGCGGGTCCTTGCACTGGTCTGAAGCGCAGTCATAGGGTCAACCGAGCGTTTCCACCACACCGTCGCGCAAAGATTGACGTCACCGGCGACCTCATCAATTGTGTGACCAAGGGAGATCTGATCATGTCCATTGAATTCCTTCTCACATCCCTTGTCGTGGTGCTTTTGCCCGGCACGGGCGTCATCTACACGCTGGCCATCGGGCTTGGCCGCGGGTTCAAGGCCAGCGTGGCGGCCGCCTTTGGCTGCACGCTTGGGATCGTGCCGGCTGCGATTGCCAGCATCGTCGGATTGGCGGCCCTGCTGCACACCAGCGCCCTGGCGTTTCAGGTGATCAAGTTCCTCGGCGTCGCCTATCTGTTCTACATGGCCTGGAAAATCCTCAAGGACGACACGATGATGGAGGTCTCAGAGAACAGGGAAAAATCCGGTTATGTCCGGATCGCCGTGTCCGGCACGTTGCTGAACGTTCTGAACCCCAAACTGTCGCTCTTCTTCCTTGCGTTTCTGCCGCAGTTCATTTCGCCGACGACATCCAATCCGACCGCAACGCTGGTGTGGCTGGCGCTTGTCTTCATGGTGATGACCTTTGTTGTCTTCGTGGTCTATGGCGCCTTTGCCGCCTTTGCCCGCGACTATGTCATCCGGCAGCCATCCGTCATGAAGTGGATCAAACGCAGCTTTGCAGGAACCTTCGGGTTTCTGGGCGCTAAGCTGGCCGTGTCGAACTGACTGATCCCGTGCAGCAACCGGGTGATCGGATTGCCCCCGCTGGAGCGGGGGCGTTTTCCGATCTTTGGCGTGATCTGAGACCGGTCGTTGACGCGCGTCTGATGCGGCCGTTACGCGGCCGGATCCAGCGTGAGCTCGCCCTCGTGAAGGAAACAGCGTTTGGTGAAACGCGCCAGATCCACCGGGTTGGGAAGCCGGATGTCGGTATGGTCCGGGAGCCGTTTCCCGGCGACGTCGAACGCGCGGTCGATCTGAGAGATCGCCACGATGATCGCGCCGGAAGACCGGGCAAAATCGGACAAAGCCGCAACTTGCGCGTTGAGATCCGGCAGGCTGCGTTTCTGGTCCAGAAGCTGCAGATAGTCGATCACCACGAGCGCCCGCGCATCGTGGCCCACCCGCGCGATGATGTGATCGGCGCAAATCTGGTCGGACGTGTCGATGACCAACGCGTCGGTGTCACGCGCGTCCGCGCCGAGGTCGGCAAGCCGGTCGCGCACAGCTGCCTGTGTGTATTCCAGAGTAAAGAAATAGCCCGCAAAACCGGTTTTCGCCGAGGCCAGCGCCAGCTCCAGCCCCAACAGCGTTTTCCCCTGGCCGGGACGTGCGCCGAGCAGCACCATGTCGCCGCGATCCAGTTTTCCCAGAACCTGATGGGCGAGCCGGGATCCGGGCATGGTCGCGGAAAGGTGGCTCCAACTGCGGAAGCCGTTTGCGACCGCAACCTCGTCAAGCGCGCTGTGCAGGGGAATGCCTTGGGCCCGGGCCGACATCTTGGCCTGGCGTTTCAATTTGTAGATCGGAGCGGAAAGCCGCATGTCTGAACCTCCGTGTTCGGGCGGTTTTGGCAATCCCTCCTTATGCCCGCGCCCAACAGGGATGCGTTCGCATGTTTGTTGCCCTGCACGTGCCATGCTGCCCCGTATGGAGGGGGGAGGCCCGAGCCAGGCCCTGATGCGAGGCTATCCAAGCCGGGTGCGCATCTCAAGGTCTCGCGCGGACCGGGCGGAGATCCGTCTGTGCACCGCAGGCAGGCTCCCTGCGGAAAGATGGCGTTTGGCGGGGTGCAAAGCGGGTGCAGGACCTGACCCCACATAACAAAAACCCCCGCCGAAGCAGGGGTTTTCTTTGGTCTGGCTGTGGGGCTGATCAGAGGCCAGTGGACACGTCGATCGTGTTGCCTTCTTCCAGCGTCACATAGGCTTTCTTGACGTCTTTCCGCTTGCCCAGCTGGCCGCGGAAGCGTTTCAACTTGCCTTTGGTGACGGTCGTGTTCACGGCCTTCACCTTGACACCGAACAGAGCCTCGACGGCCTCTTTGATCTGCGGCTTGTTGCTGTCGATCGCCACTTCGAACACGACCGCACCGTTTTCCGATGCCATGGTCGATTTCTCGGTGATGACCGGCTTGCGGATCACGTCGTAATGTTCCGGTTTCGCGCTCATTTCAGACGAGCCTCCAGTGCTTCGACACCCGCTTTGGTGAGCACAAGTGTGTCACGGCGCAGGATGTCATAAACGTTTGCGCCCATCGTCGGCAGGACATCGAGACCTTCGATGTTCTTGGCCGCGCGCGCAAAGCCTTCGTTCACAGCCGCACCATCGATGACAAGCGCGCGTTTCCAGCCGAGGTTCTTGACCTGCTTGGCCAGAGCGGCGGTTTTGCCTTCGGCTTCGGCGTTTTCGATCACGACCAGTTCACCCGCCTTGGCTTTGGCCGACAGCGCGTGCCGCAGGCCCAGCTTTCGGAACTTTTTGGGCAGATCGTGGCCATGCGACCGCGGGGTCGGACCCTTGTAGATGCCACCCTTGCGGAAGATCGGCGCGTTGCGGTCACCGTGGCGGGCGCCGCCGGTGCCTTTCTGGCGGTAGATCTTCTTGCTCGAATAGCTGGTCTCGGACCGGGTCTTGACCTTGTGGGTGCCGGCCTGCGCGTTGTTGCGCTGCCAACGGACCACGCGGTGCAGGATGTCGGCACGCGGCTCGAGGCCGAACAGCTCTCCGTTGAGCTCGATGTCGCCGGCTTTCGATCCGTCCAGATTGATCACATCAAGTTTCATGCTTCACCCCCTTCCGCGGGCGCTTCTTCGGCAGGGGCTTGCGCGGCTTCTGCTGCTGCGGCCGATTTGATCGCTGCCGGGAAAGGCAGACCGTCGGGCGCCTTTTTCTTCACGGCGTCCTTGACCGTGACCCAACCGCCTTTCGACCCGGGCACCGCGCCTTTGATGAAGACGAGGCCGCGATCGGCATCGGTTCGCACGACTTCCAGGTTCTGTGTGGTGACACGGGCGGCCCCCATGTGACCGGCCATCTTCTTGCCTTTGAAGACCTTGCCCGGATCCTGACACTGACCGGTCGACCCGTGCGAGCGGTGGCTGATCGACACACCGTGCGAGGCGCGCAGACCGTGGAAGTTGTGGCGCTTCATCGCACCGGCAAAGCCTTTACCGATCGATGTGCCGCTGACGTCGACTTTCTGACCTTTCAGAAAGTGCTCGGCCGAAATCTCGGCACCGACATCGATCAACCCGTCTTCGGAGACACGGAATTCCGCAACCTTCCGCTTGGGTTCCACCTTGGCGGCGGCGAAATGGCCACGCATGGATTTCGAGGTCCGCTTGGCCTTGGCAACACCGGCGCCAAGCTGAACGGCGGTATAGCCGTCCTTGTCCGCGGTGCGCTGTGCAATGACCTGCAGGTTGTCCAGTTGAAGAACGGTTACAGGGACCTGCTTGCCGTCATCCAGGAAAAGCCGGGTCATGCCGACCTTCTTTGCGATAATACCAGAGCGCATGTTTTCTACCCTCCGATCTTACGACTGCAGCTTGATCTCGACATCCACGCCAGCGGCCAGGTCGAGCTTCATCAGCGCGTCCACGGTCTGGGGGGTCGGATCGACGATGTCCAAAAGCCGCTTGTGAGTGCGGATCTCGAACTGATCGCGGGATTTCTTGTCGATGTGAGGGCCACGGAGAACCGTGAACTTCTCGATCTTGTTCGGCAGCGGGATCGGGCCGCGCACCTGCGCGCCGGTCCGCTTGGCGGTGTTGACGATCTCTTGCGTGCTGGCATCCAGCACCCGATAGTCAAACGCCTTCAGCCGAATCCGGATGTTTTGGCTTTGCATGTCTATTGAGCCCTTTTTCAGGCGTTGGGGTTGAGAGGAGGATGGACGCTCATCGCCAACCCTCATCGAACCCAAAAGGCGGGAATCATCCCGCCTTTGCGTTCCGTATCGGAACTTGCGCGCTATACAAGGGTGCGAAAGGTCTGGCAAGTGGAAATGGACTGCCGGGACAGAGGCGTGCCTGCGGTTTGAGTTCCCGCAGGGTTGCCTGTGTTCTGTGGCATGGCGCGCCGACCGTCAAGCGGCGCGCCGCGCGTCTCATTCTCGCGAAGGCCGAGTTTCCCGGAACACGTGGCGCCGTCACTTTTCGCCCGGTGATTTGGCCTCAGGCCCCGACAGTGAGGCCTTGCAGATAAGTCATGATGCTGGATGTCAGGGTCGCGACACCGCCATCAATCCCGGAAAAGGCGGCACCCGCCAGCGCGACAATCAGCGCGGTCAACACAACCCAGTCAACCGTAACTGCGCCGTTTTCCTCATTCAAAAACCGTTTTACAAATTCCATTGAGTTGGCCTTTTGCTCAAGAAGTACTTTCGGGATCTCGCCAAACCTGTCTCAAGCCGACTGATGACCCGGGGGATCGCGTAATTGGCCAATATGTCAATTCCGTGATCCGGGTCTCGCCAAATAATGGCGGACGGAATTGCTGGGGAATTGCAACAGGTGTACCCGCCTTTGCCGCAGGCCGCGAATTGCAAAGACCGGGTCCGAACGGATTTTTCTTTGATAAGCGCTGCTTTTTTGACGCGCGAAGGCCGCCCTGGTTTGGGGCGGCCTTTGTTTGGTTTGCGGTGGGAGGCCGTTGCCAGGACAACGGCCGCCGCACGCCTTATTCGATGATTTTCGACACCACGCCGGCGCCGACCGTGCGGCCGCCTTCGCGGATGGCGAACCGCAGCCCGTCTTCCATCGCGATCGGCGCGATCAGCTCGACCGTAAAGCCCACATTGTCGCCCGGCATCACCA
>JBCCVT010000217.1:0-5298 GCA_039195015.1 Pseudomonadota bacterium | reverse complement strand
TACGACCGATGGTGGCTGAAATATGCGGTCTATGGGGCCGACATTCTGGCAATCTGCGCGACCTTCGTGATCATCCCAGTAAGCCGCGGCGATGACGTCCCCCAGATCATCACGTTTCGGGCCTACGGCATCTATTTCCTGTTTCCGCTGGTTGCGATGGCGGCGCTGTCCTTGTCCTGGCGGCTGGTCTTGTGGGCCGGAACCGTCGCCGTGATCGGGTGGTGGGCAGCTTTCGCACTTGTGGTTTTGGGCATGGAGAACACCCTGTCTTGGGGCGACATGCCACCTGACGCGACGCGCGCCGATTACGAGGCGATCTTTCTGTCGATCGACTTCATCGGTCGCGGCAACAGAATCGAAGAAACTGGCATGCTGATGCTGGGAACCGTTGCGCTGGCCATTGCGGTCTATCGCGCGCGCCGCGTGTTCTTTGCCCAGGTCGCGGCGGCGCTGGCTCGCGATCAGGAAGCCGAGGCGCGGGCGCGGGTCACCGATCTTCTGGGTCGCTACGTGCCCGAGGAGGTGGCGGAACGGTTGATTTCGGATCCGACCCCGCTTGCGCCGCAGGTGCGGCATGGTACGGCGCTGATCCTCGACATCGCCGATTTCACGCGATTTGCCGCGGACAAGGAGCCGGTCGAGGTGATCGCATCGTTGGATCAGCTTTTGGCCGATGCGAGCGACCGCATCGCGGCGGCCGGAGGGGTGGTGATCAATTACCTGGGCGACGGTTTGCTGGCCACCTTCAACACGCCGGTTGCCGTGGACCGTCCGGAGGTTTGCGCGGTTACGGCCGCGCGCGCGCTTCTGAACCTGGGCGAAACCTCGGGGTTCGGGCTACGCATCGGCATCGCCTCGGGTGAGATCGCATCGGGCAACGTGGGCTCCTCCCGGCGGCAATCCTTTACCGTCTACGGCACAACTGTGAACCTCGCCGCCCGGCTTGAAGCGCAGGCCAAGGCGCTTGGCAAATCGCTTGTGATCGATACTACGACGAGCGCAGCATTGCCGGAGGGGATGAAACTTTTGCCTGCTGGCAAGGTGGAGGTTCGGGGTCTCGAGAGGCCGATCTCGATCTTTGTGGCTTAACGCGCCGTCGTGCCGTTCAGCGCGTGGAAGATGTGGGTGAACGTCGCCGCGCCGAGGATCGGGATCAACAGGTTGACGAGCGGCACCGACAGCGGAATGGCCATTAGCGTGCCCGCGATCCAGATCGTCGTTGCGTACTTGCGTCGCATCACGCGCGCGCTATCACGGCCGAGTCGCCGCATGGCCACCAGCGTGAAGTATTCCCGACCGAGCAGAAACCCGTTCAAAGCCCAGAAGATGAAAGGTGCCAGCGGTGAAAAGATCAGATAGAGGATGAATGCCAGCAGGTTCGCAAGGATCAACACGCCCAGGAACCCGATCGCGTCAATCAGCCCGTCGAAAAACGGAATGCCGTCGGCCTTTGCCAGGTGTGGGTAATGCTTGTCCTCAACGGCCTCGGCAACCTGTTCGAGAAACATCGAGATGATCGCAGATGCGACCGGCATCATCAGAAAGGCCGAGAGAACAATCATCAGCAAGGCGGTCGACCAGCCCGCAACATCATTGAGCCAGGTCACTTCGCCGATGACGGGCAGGGTGATGCTGTCTCCGACCAGCCAGCCGACAAGTTCGACAAAACCCCATGTGGCGCCAGCCAGGACGGCAATGGTCAGACCGATCCCCCAGAGCAAGACGCCGCGAAAGCGCGGGTCCCCCAGCTGACCTAACGCGCGCGAAAATGCGTCAAAGATCACGAACTGACCCATTCGGTGATAGCATCCAGATCCGGTCGAGGCCGTTCCGGCGGGGCTGACGTCTCGGTACCGATATGAATAAAGCCCGCGATCCGTTCATTCGGGGCGAGCCCTAACCCTTCGGCACCGAACCCGGTTTCGTGACTGGGCCAGCCGCTCAGCCAGTTCGCGCCCCAACCGGCCGCCAGAGCCGCATTCAATAGCGCCAGACACACAGCACCCGCGGAATAGGTCTGCTCGAGCTCGGGGATCTTTTCGGATGCCCTCCGCACCTCGACGACCGCAACGGCAAGATGTCCCTGTTCGAACTGCGTGCGTCCTTTGGCGATGTCGTCCTCGGATTTGCCCAGGGCCTGCCCGCGTGTGCTCACAAGATCCGCCAGACGTGCCATTGCCGCGCCTTCGATCACGATAAACCGCCACGGTTCAAGCTTGCCATGATCTGGTGTGCGCGCCGCAGCGGTCAGGATCGGCTGTAGCGCCTCGCGCGAGGGAGCCGGTGTTGTGAGCGTCTTGGCCGGACGGGAGCGACGTGTCAGCAGAAAGTCGAGCGCTGCGGGATTTGGGGCAGGCATATGTAAATCCTTTTTACATCTAGCGCCCTATTTTTGGGCGAGGTACATCCGTTTCAAGAGGTTTATCGCGAAAAAATCCCGACGGTTTCAATCGGAAAAAGCTGTCATTCGCGCGCAGGCATCGTGCTCAAAAGCTCATCTGCCATGTCGGCGACCACGTCGCGCAAGAACCCATCGAACCGAGCCGAGGGCTGCCGGACGCGAAAGGTTTCCTCGAAGGGATCAGGCGCGGTGATTTCGCTCCCGCTTAAAGCGGCAATGGTGGCGTGACCGCAGAACGGGACATAGACCTCGGAGTATCCGCCCTCATGGACCAAAACCAGCTTGCCTTGGCAAAGCCGGGCAGCGGTATCTTTCAAGCGTCGTGTCATCTCGGCAAACGTGTCCGCGGTGGCCTGCATGCGCGCAAGCGGATCGATCACCGCCGCGTCGAACCCGCAGGCCACAATGATCATGTCCGGCTCAAACCGATCCAGTGCCGGAAGCACAATCCTGTCGATCACCTCCAGATAGGCCGTGTGGCCTGCGCCCGCTGGCAGAGGCACGTTCAGGTTCAGTCCGGCGCCGTTCCCGTGCCCCCGATCGTCGATCCCGCCTGTATCCAGCGGATAGTTGCCTTCCTGATGGACCGAGATGGTCAGAACGTCATCGCGGTCGTAGAAAATTGCCTCGGTCCCGTTGCCGTGGTGCACATCCCAGTCCAGTACGGCGACGCGACCCAGCCCGTGCCCGACCTGGGCCGCCTCAATCGCGATGGCGATATTGGCAAGCAGGCAGAACCCGTTGGGAAAATCCGGCAGACAATGATGACCCGGCGGGCGCGACAGCGCATAGGCGTTTTCGACCTCGCCTGTCCAGACATCTTGCACGGCCGTGACCGCAAGGCCCGCCGACAACGCCGCAATCTCGTAACCACCCTGGGCGAATGGCGTTCGACGGCCCAACTCACCCCCGCCATTGTCCGACAGGCGTTTGAACTCGTCCAGATACGAGGCCGGATGGACCCGCAGCAGATCCTCGCGTGTGGCCGGGTCGGCCCCGCGTTGGTCAAGCATCGCCGCCAGCCCCGTGACGTCCATCAGGTTTTTCAGTCGGCGCTTGGTCTCAGGATTTTCGGGCAGGCCACCTGATGCGAGCGGCTGCACCAGCCCGCCAATTGGGAGAAGGAAGGCATAGTTCCCGCCGGCGTGCCAGAAACAGCGTTCATCCCAGTAAAAGCCTGTGCTCATCAATCCCGCCCTTCTTCAACTGGAGTGCGACTTACGGCGCCGATCGCCGGTCCCGCGACCGCGCGCCCGGCAATTACCCCTGGTCCGCGCCGGTGTTTTCTTCGGGGCGGAACCGGTACACGCCTTCGGGCAGGTCGAGCGCGGCAGCCAGATCCCTGACCTGTTCGGGGGATAGGGTGATTTTCATCACGCGATCAGTGCGCGTGTCGAGTTGTTCCAGCGTGACGCATTCCGCAAAGCTGTTGATGGTCACGTCCTCCTGCAAGGGCGTGGCGCCATCGTCGACCAGAGTGATCACGGTGGCGTCGAATTCGTGCTCGATCGTAAACATGGCGGCATCGTGGCCCGCACAGCACGCCTTTGCAAGCGCGATGCTGCACACGCAAACGGCACTGGCCGCCGAGGTCCAGTCTGCTAGAGTCATGTGCGGAAAAGGAGAAAGCGCGATGCGGAGATCCTGGATGCGGTGGTTGGTTGGTCTGGCCTGTCTGGTCCTGGCAGCGTGTGACGTGACGCCGACCGGCGCGCCCTCGTCACCCTCCACCTCTTCGGTCTCGAACAGCGCCAGATGGTCGCCAGAGGAAGCCGCGCGCGCTTTCCGTGAGGTGGTGACCACGGTTGAACCCGTCGCTGAACGAGAGTGCCGCCGACGCACGAACGACGTGAACTGCGATTTTAGAATTATCGTTGACCGCGACCCACGGGCGCCCGCGAATGCCTATCAGAGCCTTGCTGACAATGGCCGGCCGGAAATCACCTTTACGATCGGTCTGATCGCCGAAGTGCGCAACGCGGACGAGCTTGCCTTTGTGCTGGCGCATGAGGCGTCGCACCACATCGAAGGCCATTTGCAGCGGCAATCCGAAAACGCGGCTGCGGGTGCTGTGATCTTCCAGGGCCTTGCAACGCTGACCGGGGCGAGCGCGTCGGATGTCGAGGCCGCATCGGATCTCGGTGCGTTTGTCGGTGCGCGTAGCTACTCCAAGGAGTTCGAGCTTGAAGCGGACGCGCTTGGAACCGTCATCGCCTATCGCGCGGGCTACAATCCGTTGCGTGGTGCGGAGTTCTTCAACCGCATTCCTGACCCTGGCAACCGTTTCCTCGGCTCGCACCCGCCCAATGCCGAGCGGATCGAGATTGTACGCAGGACCTACGATCGGATTGCCAGCTGACGGTTGGCCTTGCAGGGTTCTTGATCCATCGCACTTTGATCTGCGTCAAAGCGGTTGTTTGTTTGGCCTTCTAGCTTCGCGTCCACAGCCAACCGTGGAGGACGTGAAGATGCAAAGCAGACAAGTCCTGAAACACCATGCCGAACTGGTGGATCGCATGGCCCAGACGGTGGGCGTCGATCTGGAGACCGCCGTGATGAAAGGCCAGCTGCCGCCCGAAGAGATCACGGATGCTGTGCTGCGATGTACGGGCTGCACAAACCCCGAACATTGCGGTCAGTGGCTGAATGAAACCGAACACGCGGATGCCCCCTTGGGCTATTGCCGCAACGCGGAGATGCTGAAGCGGCTGCAGGTCTAGTTTCATCTATCCCACAGGATGGTTGGCGCGCTGTCGGATCTGTCGACGCACGTGCATCCTGTAGATCGCCGGCGCCAGTACACGGTCATAAACCCATGCAGCGACTGGGCGAACGGCTTTGTGACCGACGATCCCTGACACCCGGCGATAGCGTGGCATTTCAGCCCAAAGCACGAC
>JBCCVT010000216.1:0-5327 GCA_039195015.1 Pseudomonadota bacterium | reverse complement strand
GTTGCGTCCGGGAGGGTGGACGCATGCGGTTGATCAAGCTGGTTTTCTTCGCGACCCTGGCGGTGTCGTCACTGACGTCGACGCGACTTGATGCGTCGGACAGCAACAACCACGCGTCCGATCTGCGAGTGCCTCGCGCACCAGAACAAGGCGGCCCACGCAGATGGCTGCTCGCCTCGACCGAGCCGCAGCCGGTCTTTGATGCGCCCTCCGTTGAAGCCGAGGTCTTAGACCATCTGTCCAAGGGCACGGTCTTATCGAACCTCGGATGTCAGGCCGCAGGGACCCGTGTCTGGTGCTCGGTCCAAACTCTTGATCGGCCTCTGCTTGGATACGTTGATGCGAGGGCGCTCACCCCTTCCAAAGACACGAGCGGAGTGGTGACAACCGGGGTCAATGACAGTCCTGGGCGCGCCAAGAAAGGTGATTTCAATGCAAAAGCAGAGATCCCTTGCGCCCAGACTGAAGGCCAGGACTTGGGTATGTGCTTGGCGAGCGCGGCACAAAGCGGTGGCGGCGATGCCACCATCGTCATTACGTTCTCGAACGGATTCAAACGCACGCTGTTTTTCGTGAATGGCCGGTTCACACGGGCCAATGCCACAATGTCGGGCGTTGGCACGGACACTGACTGGTATGTCGAAAATGGCACATTTGTCATTCGCGTCGATGATCAGCGGTTCAAACTGCCAGTCGATCTTACGCTTGGAAACTGACCACCGCCCGCCGCACAGTAAGAGGCCGCACCGCTTCTTTGCGATGCGGCCTGTCAGGTCTCAGTTGCCGACAGTCAGCTTGTGGATCATGCCTTCGTCAACCGCAGTGTAGAGACTGCCATCCGGTCCCATCACCACTGACCGGAACCGACCCGATTCCATCGGAAGGGTCAATTCGGTCACGTCCTCGACGGTTAGATCCTCGGTGAATTCCACCACGTCGATCCGCTGACCGATCGGTGTCCCGCCAAAGCCTATTCCCATGATGCCGATCACCATGGCACCGTTCCAGTTGCCCCATTGCTCACCTTCCAGGAAGGCGGCTGACGAGGTGCCTTGCGACCAGCCATTGTTGTCCCAGACCGGCGGCATCGCGTCTGGATAGGTGGCGAAGTCGGTCATCGGCATGAACGCTGCCCGTTCGTACCGGTCCATCCCGTCCATCTGGTTCGGGCTATAACCGCAATAGTCGTCCGGGCAGTCTTCGCGTCCGGCCATGTTGGGCCGGGGATCCCAGCCGGCATTGCCGCCATTCACAAGCACGGTGATCTCATCGGAGTGCCACGGCCCATGTTCGGCCGTGATCGGAGTACCGGACGCGGGATGGAATGCAATGCCCTGAACGTTGCGGTGGCCGTAAGTATAGGTCCGTTTGTCAAACCCGTCGGGCGGGGTGTTCTCGGGCGCCGCGTTACCGTCGGTGTCCATGCGCATCACCTTGCTGCCCATCAGGGTGGGGCTTTGCGGCACTTCCTCGTTATGGTTGTCACCGGTGGTCAGATACAGATACCCATCCGCAGGATTGAACCGGACCCGGCCGCCGTTATGCGCGCCCGGCCCGCCGAACGGGTGATCCGAGGCCGCCATCTTGTAAGGCACATCGTCTACGATATCCGTACGATCCGAGACGCTTGTGAAGTCATCACTTACCACAAGCCGCATCAGGCGGTTGGTGTGCGGGTCCGACATGTTCGAGGTCGAATACACATAGATCCGGCGGTTTTCGGCAAAGGCCGGATCAACCGCGACCCCCATCATGCCCGCCTGCCCTTCGCAAAAGAGATCGTCGGCGGTGCCGGCATAACCGCTCGAGCCGCCCATCCCCAAAAGCGCGTTTACATCGCCGGATGGCGTAAGCACCGACAAACCTTTGCACTTTTCAGTAAAGAACATTGTCCCGTCATCAAGGAATGCCATGTCCCAAGGGTTTTCCAGATCAGACAGCACAACGCTGTGCTGCAAGCTGGTGGTGTTGACGCCGGTTTGCGCGATTGCGGGCGACATCGAAAATGTCGCACCGGCCATCAGGGGAACAAGGTATAATCCAAGTTTTCTGGATGATCGGTAACTCATAGTATCCTCCCAAGGTGTTCTCCCGGGCATGCCAGGGCGGCAAGACCGACCGCTTTACCTAACGTAAACCCGAGACTTTGGAAGTTAGATATGAATGTTACATACATCAATTGTTTTTGTGACCCGCGTGTCGCGGCGCTCGCCTGTCGCGGTTCGACACGTGGTTGCAACCGGTCTTTGCCCACACCACCAGCCGCGCAAAAACTCCGGGCAGGATCAGTCGAACGCCGTTGTCACGTAAGTCGCGAGGTTGAGGATTTCGTCATCCGTCAGATCGCGCGCATGCGGGATCATAAGCGGTGAGTTGGGTCCCACCTTCTCACCAGCCCGGTATTGCTCGAGCCGCATCTGTATGAAGGCGGCGTCCTTGTCCGACAGTTTCGGATAGCTGGCCAAGCCCTGCGCCTTGGGGCCGTGGCAATTCTTGCAGGTCTTTTGGAATAGCTTTTCAACGCCGTTGTCTTGTGCTCGGGACGGGCCCGCCACCCACAGCGTGGCCGCGATCGCTGCCACGAATGTTGCGTTCTTCATCGAACTCCTCCCATTCTTCAGCCCGGGGCGCGAAACCTGCCACCGTTGCGCACCCTGCCCGGCAAGCTTAGGTCATTTCTCGGCGATGGCGACCATCAATCCGGCGTGAGACCGCGTGCAAAATGAGCATCGCTGCCGGTTTCCCCCGCACCGGCGCGGTCGGATTGGCCCAAGCAGGCCGCAAGAGTTGACAGCGCGCACCCCCGTACCACATTCCAATTTGGGAACCATTCTCTGATTGGTTCAGCGCTGCCTGTGCATTTCAGGCACGCTGCGAGAACCGACAAAAGAGGCAGGTGACGCGTTCAGCCCGCACCGATCGCCGGTGCCGTGGAGACAAGGTCATGACAGAGAACATCTCAGTTTCGGACATCGCCGCCGCCGAAGCCCTTGCGGGCATCGATTACACGCCCGAAGAACGCGATCAGATGGTCGACAACCTTGAAGGCCAGATCCTGTCCGCCAAGGCGAGACGCGAAGTCACGATCGACAACGCAACGCCGATGGCCTGCCGTTTTGACCCTCGACTGCCGGGGTTCGCCATGCCTCACGGCACCGATCGGCTGGTTCTGTCGAAGGTGTCGATGCCGGTTCCCGCCGATGACGTCGACATCGCCTTTGCGCCGCTCACCGTGCTGTCCCATTGGATCGCCACGGGCCAGATCACGTCGCGACGGCTGACCGAGATTTATCTGGCGCGGATCAATACCCTGAACCCAAGGCTTGAGTGTTTCGCGACCGTCACAACCGATCTTGCACTGGCCCAGGCGGATGCCATGGACAGCCTGACACGTGCGGGTGTGTCGCTTGGTCCTCTGCATGGCATTCCCTACGGTCTCAAGGATCTTTTCGACACCAAAGGTATTGTAACCGGATGGGGTGCCGAGCCCTATCAGGACCGGGTGCCCGATCGTGATGCGGTCGTGACCGCGAAGCTGCAAACCGCTGGCGCGGTGCTGCTGGGTAAGACCACGGTGGGCGCGCTGGCTTACAACGATATCTGGTACGGTGGCCGGACGCGGAACCCCTGGAACCCGAACGAAGGGTCGTCGGGATCAAGCGCGGGGTCAGCCTCGGCCACGGCAGCGGGTCTATGCGGCTTTGCGATCGGGACCGAGACGCTGGGCTCGATCACATCGCCCTCCCACCGCTGTGGCACGACCGGTCTGCGCCCCACGTTCGGGCGGGTATCGCGGCGCGGAGGCATGGCGTTGTGCTGGTCGCTGGACAAGGTTGGTCCCATTTGCCGATCGGTCGAGGATACGGCCGTCGTGCTTGCGGTGCTGAATGGGGCCGACCCGGCGGATCTGGGCTCCATCGCGGCGCCTTTCGCTTTCGACGCGACGCGTTCCATTGACGGTATGGTCGTCGGTTACCTCCCCGAAGCCTTCGAGGACGGCGCCACGGACGTGGATCACGCGGCGCTAGAAACAGCACGTGGGCTCGGGATCGAACTGCACGAAGTGACGCTTGAGGATCTGCCCTATGGCGCGCTTATGAACATCGTCTATGCCGAAGCAGCAGCAGCCTTTGAACATCTGACGCTGAGCGATGCGGATGACACCCTGACCTGGCAGGATGACGGTGCCTGGCCCAACACGATGCGCAAGGCCCGGTTCCTGTCCGCAGTGGATCACGTGCAGCTCGACCGTTTGCGATACCGGGTCATGCAGGCCGTGGGCGAGATGATGGGCAGTGTCGACGCGCTGATCGGCCCGTTCATGACCGGCCCGATGCTGGTGGCGTCAAACTTCACCGGACACCCGTGTGTGCATCTGCGCGCCGGGTTCGACGATCTTGCGACCCGGTCTGCCGCATCGCTTGGCTCGGGCAAACTGACCGTCGGCGAGGCGACGGGCGAGACGCTTTACCGTGTCCCGCAAGGTGTTTCGCTGTGGGGCCATCTTTTTGACGAAGGCCCGCTTTTGAACCTGGGCATGGCATTGGAGCATGCCCTGAATGTCGCGCAGGAACGCCCGACATTCCCCGAATAATGACGACCCGCACGCAACCGGGCATCTCGGACCACAGTGCGCGTCCCGGCGCGCGACAACAAGGAGATGACTAATGAATCGCAGGGAATTCCTGGCTACCACATCGGCGATGGCTCTCGTCATGACCGGCCTGCCGCAATCGACGGCCGCGGACGAGCCGGTCAGTGGCGGCACACTGATATGGGGGCACTCGGAAACAACACAAAACCTCGATATGCATCAGACCGGGACGGCGTCGACCGGGCGCCTCTTGCAGAACGTGCATGAGAGCATCATTTCGGTCGACAAGGACTTTAACATCATCCCCAATCTCGCTGAAAGTTTTGAAGAAAGCGACGATGGCCTGACGTACACTTTCCGACTGCGCGACGATGTAATGTTCCACAATGACGCCAAGATGACTTCGGCGGATGTGAAGTACTCCTTTGAGCGCGTAATGAACCCCGACACGGGTGCCGTGAATTTCGAGGTGTTCAACGCGGTTGAAATCATCGAAACACCCGACGATCTGACCGTTGTCGTGACGCTGTCGCAGGTCAATGCGCCCTTCCTGTCCCGGCTTGCGGAAAACGGGGCTGGTGTGGTGATCCCCGACGGCTCTGGCGACACACAGGGCGAAACTCCGATCGGGGCCGGTCCGTTCAAATTTATCCGCCGCGAATTTGGCAATGAAGTCGAACTGGAACGCTTTGACGGCTATTTCGGCGGCCCCGCCTACCTGGACAAGGTGATC
>JBCCVT010000215.1:0-5350 GCA_039195015.1 Pseudomonadota bacterium | reverse complement strand
GGTGCATTGGCCGAAAAGTGCCCAGTAACGCAGCAGTTATTGTCTGCGACGCATGAACAATCCACCGATTGTTTCAAAGACCAAGGCAAAGTCAAAACAGGTGTTTTGGTGCCGTTGATAAATCAGATCCAGGCGGGCTTTTCTGGGCACGCACACCCGCGAATAAACCGCATCGGTTTCGGCGGACGACCGGCAGCGCGCCAGCATTTCCGTTTCGTGCTTGTGAAAGGCAAGCGTGGCAAGGCCGGTCACGCCGGGGCGGCTTTTCAGGACCTCAGCGTAGAGCTCGGGATGCGCCTCAACATATTGCCGCAAGGGCGGGCGCGGACCAACAAAGCTCAGATCGCCGCTGAGGATGTTGAAGAGCTGCGGGAACTCGTCCAACCGCTTGGCGCGCAACCAGGCACCAGCGGGGGTCACCCGGGTAGACTTGTCGCCACCCGACACACCGGTGTCGCCATCTACAACCGTCATCGTTCGCAATTTCCAAAGCCGAAAGGGCTGGTTCGGTGTTTTCATCCTTTCGGCGACGTAGAACAGCGGTCGTCCTTGTCGGATCCAGAGCCAGATCAGCAACCCAACAAGCAGCGGGGACAGGATCGCCACCAAAAGGCTCGCAAAAAACAAGTCGAATATGCGTTTGCGCCAGGTCACGCAGGGGCCTCCATCTTTCGCCATTCCGATACCAGCGCCGACGCCCGGCCCGCCGACTCAGGCACCTCTACCAACGCAGTGAGCCGGCTCGTGTCAAGGGTCAGATCGGCCAGCGCCTCGGCCGGCGCGGGGCGTGCAGACCAAGGCAGACCCGCTTCGGTCAAAAGATCGCCCATCTCGACCGATCCCGGGGCCGAGACGTTCAGGATCGGCGGCAGCGCGGGACAGGTGCAGAGGTCACGGAGAACCCGCGCGAGGGTGATAGGGCCGATGTAACTGCGCCGTGGCGTTGCGCCATCGTCAAAGCGGTCAAGCACGAAGCCGTCGCGCCAACCGCCCAGACAAGCATCCGCGCCCGCCACATTTCCGATGCGCAACGAGGTCACCGGGACACCGTCACGATCCCGGGCTGCAACGCCAGCGCGCTCCATCGCCAGCTTGGCGCGACCGTATTCCGACAGAGGGGTCACGGGGTCCGTTTCGCTTTGCTCTCCCTGCCCCGTGCCTCGGCCATAGACCGCGGCGGACGACGTCAGCAACACCCGCGCGCCCACCTGCGCACCCGCGCGCATGGCGGCGACCGCCAGGTCGACATTCTGTTCCATCTTTCCTTTGGCGCTCGGAACAACCCCTGCCAGACACAGGATGACGTCTGTTCCCTCAGCCGCGCGCGCGAGCCCCATTTGATCGCCCAACGGGTCGACGCAGACCCATCCCGGGCCGTCCATCGGGTGCCGAGTTTGCCAGTTTGCGCCCTTTGCCCCCCACAAAACACGCAAAAAACCGCCGATACGGCCTGTTGCACCAAGGACCAAGACCTGTGGAAAATCCATGTCATCTGCCGAAATCGTTGACGCTGGTTTGCGCGCCGGTATCTTTCAGCGTGAATTTCGCAAAGCCAAGTGTGGACTTTGCAGCCGGAATGAAAAGCAGGCTGAAATAATGAGACATGCGCGAACTGCCCTCCTAACTCTTGGCCTTCTCGCAGTCCTCGTGGCCTGCGGCAGGCTTCCATCCGGCGCGCCAGAGCGCAACGAGTTCCTTCGAGAGACCACCACAGAAACGGGTGATTTCGCGGTCTATCCGGTAACGCGGGCCTTTCTTCCCGCGGTGTCGGCCTGGCCAGCCACGGGGGATCAGGAGCATCTGAACTGGATCGGCCGCACCAAAGGCGCGATGACCCAGATCATCCAACCAGGTGACATGCTGAACCTGCAGATCTGGGACAGCAGCGAAAACTCGCTGCTCACCTCAACCGAAGATCGGGTTGTGGGTCTTGAAAGCGTCGAAGTCGCGCCGAACGGCACAATTTTTGTGCCCTACGTGGGTGATGTAAACGTGATCGGCCTGACGCCCGACCTTGCCCGCACCGAATTGCAGACCGAACTGGAAGCCATTGTTCCATCAGCTCAGTTGCAACTGTCGATGAGCGAGGGGCGCATGAACTCCGTCGACCTTGTGGGAGGCGTGCGAACACCAGGCACCTATCCGATGCCCGACCGGAACTTTACCGTGCGCAGCCTGCTCGCGGTGGGAGGCGGGGTCGACCCGGGCTTGAACAATCCGCAGATCCGGCTGGTGCGCGGCGCTTCGATCTACGGGACATCCGTATCAGATCTGTTCGACCAGCCGCAGTTCGACACCCGCCTTCTGGGTGGCGATCAGGTTTTTGTGGAAGAGGACTCGCGCTATTTCCTGTCTTTCGGTGCCACCGGTATCGAGGATCTGCATACCTTTCCCAAGGACGACATATCGGCGATGGACGCCCTGTCGATCGTTGGCGGTGTGACCGATTCCAAGGCCGATCCGCAGGGCCTGTTGATCCTGCGCGAATACTCTGCGGCGGCTGTGGCCCCCGGCGAGCGCGGTCCCAGGCAAACGCGTGTGGTCTTCACGGTCGATCTGACATCTGCTGACGGGCTGTTTTCGGCGCGCAACTTCAAGATCAATCCGCAGGATGTTGTAATGGCGACAGAAAGCCCGCTCAACGACGTGAACACCATCTTCAACCTGGTGGGCAACGCGTTCGGCGTCTTCAGCGCAGCGGGCGGCATCTAAGGCCAGACAGCCGCCGGGCCTGATCGGCATTCGGCACGGGATCCGGCAGCACGGGGCTGCGCGTTATGCGTCGATACGCGCGCCCGGCGGCACGAGCGCGTTGATCTGCGCCACGTGTTCGGGCAGGCACTTGGTCAGAAAGTCGTACGTTCCGACAACATGATCCCGCGCCGCTGGCCCCAGATGCGCATAGGCGCCGGGATTGGCCAGCACATCGATCACCTGACTAGCCAAGCCATCGGGGTCGAAGAAATCCACAAGCATGCCCGTCTCGCCATGGCTCACCGCCTCACGCACGGGCGCCACATCCGACGCCACGATGGTGGCCTGCATCGACATTGCCTCGAGCAGGGACCAGCTCAGCACAAACGGCATCGTCAGATAGATGTGACAGCGGCTCAGCTGCACAATCTCGCAGTAGGATGAGTAAGGCACCTGACCCAGGAAATGCGTTCGTTCCCAATCGATCTCACCGCCAACTTCGGACTCCATCTCGGCCCGGAGACCGCCAGGATGCTGGCTTTTGCGACCGTAAGAGACGTCCGTGCCCCCCAGCACGATCACGCGTGCCTTGGGCCGTGCGCGCTGTATCTTCGGCAATGCGCGCATGAATACGTGATAGCCACGCGTATGTTCGAGGTTGCGCGCAAGGTAAGTGAAGACCTCGTCATCGCGGGTCAGCGGCCGCTCCAGCCGACCGAGGCCCAACTGCACCTTGGGTTTGGGAAGCAGCATGTCGGTGCGGATCCCGTCGTGGCACACATAAAGCCGGTCGCGAATGAAGGACGGGAACCGATCGGCCTGCCAATGCGTCGGCGCAAGGCCCTGATCCACAACATCGATGCTGGCGCAGGGTACCGAGTTGCGCGCGCGCAAAAGGAAGGGCGTGTCTTCATTCGGCGGCTCATTGGGATCAAAGCCGACAGGACCACCGGTCATGCGGTAGTAGTATTCAAAAAAGCCGATGACCGGCACATCCGGCCAAAGATCCTTGAAGAACAAAAGCTCGCCCCAGCCGGTATGACCAATGATGATGTCGGGCCGAAACCCTTCCTCCCGTTCCAGCTTGCGTGCGGCCAGCATCGCCCCGTAGCCCGAGGCCGCCGCCTCCTCCCACACTTTCGACAAACCGTATGTGGACGCCTGATCCCGGATATGAGCACCGTAGAGAACGGTTTTAACCCCGCCGAATTTTGGCGCATTCTTGCGCTGCGTCAGAAAGACAATCTCGTGTTTGCGCTGCAGAGCGAGCCACTGGATGAGCTCTCGATACTGCCCCGGCATGTTCTGATGAACAAAGAGAAGTTTCATGAGCCTCTTCGACTGCTAACCTTCGGCGCCCGGCAACAACCGAAACAGGTAGGCGCCATAGGCGGTCTTGGAGAACATCTCGGCCCGCGCGCGCAGGGCATCGTCGTCGATCCAGCCATTGGCATGGGCGATCTCTTCGGGGCAGCCAGCCTGCAGCCCCTGCCTGTCTTGAAGCGTGCGCACAAAATTTCCCGCATCCAGCAAGCTGCCATGCGTGCCGGTATCGAGCCAGGCATACCCACGACCCATGGTTTCCACCGCAAGCCCGCCTTCGGCAAGATAGGTTTCAAGAAGGCTGGTGATCTCCAACTCGCCGCGCGCCGACGGTTTGATCGTTGCCGCGCGCCTTGGCGCATCGCCGTCGAGAAAATAGAGCCCGGTCACCGCAAAGGATGACGGCGGCTCGGTCGGTTTTTCGATGATACCGGTGACGGTGCCGTCCGCGTCAAAGGCTAGAACACCGTACCGTTCCGGGTCGGCGACGTGATAGCCAAAGACAGTTGCGGGCGCTTTTCCATTCTCGGCCCGGGCCATCAGTTCCGGCAGTCCGTGGCCGAAAAAAATGTTGTCTCCCAGCACCATGGCCGATGGCGCGCCGGCGAGAAATTCCTCGGCGATCAGGTAGGCCTGAGCCAGCCCGTCGGGGCTTGGCTGAACCAAATACGATATGTTGAGCCCCCAGTGCTGTCCATCGCCAAGCGTACGTCGAAACTGGTCCTGATCCTCGGGGCGAGTGATGATGGCGATGTCTTGGATCCCGGCCAGCATCAGGATGCTGAGAGGATAATACACCATCGGCTTGTCGTAGACCGGCAGCAACTGCTTCGAAACGCCCAGCGTGACCGGGTGCAACCGCGATCCGGTTCCACCTGCCAGTATGATCCCCTTACGTGCGCTCATGCCATCCTCTTCCGTCGCGATCGGTCCATTAGCGCCCGTCTGCTTCGGTCACAATCGCGGGCAGCGCCGCACGCCAATCCGGGCGCGCCAAGCCAAACACCGCCTCTATATCGGAGCAGTCTAGACGCGAATTCAACGGACGCCGGGCTGGCGTCGGATAGTCGGACGAGGGAATGTCCTCAATGTCACAGTTCCGCCCGCCCGCCTGCATGAGTGCGCGTGCCAGATCCGCCCAACTCACCTCGGGCGCGCCGGAAAAGTGATAGATCCCGCCTTTCGCCGGCGTTTCGATCAATCCCTGGGCAACGGTCAGACAGGCAGTCGCCAGGTCCGAGGCCGGCGTTGGTCCACCGATCTGATCCGCCACGACGCGCAAAATGTCGCGCTCTTGACCCAGACGCAGCATCGTCGTCGCAAAGTTCCGCCC
>JBCCVT010000214.1:0-5372 GCA_039195015.1 Pseudomonadota bacterium | reverse complement strand
GGCGGACATCAAATCGCGTGAGATCGCGGCCTTGAGCTTTGGCGCCCGCCTTACCGTCGTGGACACGCAAGGACGTTTTGCGGCCCTTGCAGACGGCTCATTCGTGCCTGCAATGCACATTTCACCCGTCGCAACCCAATCGACCGACATCGCCCTGACAGCCGAAGCGTTCCTCGGAACACCTTATCTCTGGGGTGGCAATTCTGGGTTCGGGATCGATTGCTCGGGGCTGGTGCAGCTTGCTCTGCACGCCGCAGGGCGGACCTGTCCGCGAGACAGCGACCTGCAGGCCCGCGAATGGCAGGACGTCGGGAACCGACCGCTCGCCCGGGGGGATCTTGTGTTCTGGGACGGTCATGTCGGATTGCTGTTGGACGCGAACACCTTGATCCACGCGAACGCCCATCACATGGCGGTGGCTATTGAGCCGCTCGCCACCGCGCGTGAACGCATCGCTCAAATGGAATTTGGAGACGTCACCACCATCCGCCGGCCCTGATGCAAGCCGCTACTTGACGGAGCGGATCAGCTTGCGTTCGAGCACGCGTAGCACGTTGCCAAGCTCATGGCCGCGTTTCAGGATTTGACCGTCCATACCGACTACCGAATACTGCCCTTGCCGGTTGCGCAGTTTCGGGCGCTTTTCGATCCGGTACATCGGGGTTTCCGCCGTGCGGCGAAAGACCGAGAACACGGCCACTTCGCTGAGGCAAGAGATGCCATAGTCGCGCCATTCGCCCGCGGCCACCATGCGCCCGTAGATCGATAGAATTTGGGAAAGTTCGCGCCGGTCAAATGCCACCTGCTGTGCACCCGCCCGCGAGGGAAAGTCTGAGGGATGGAAACTCATAGGCGCAGCCTTGCGTCCTTTTCGTCGCAAATCAAGCCTTTGCTTCACGGAACCGCTGATCAAAGCTGGCGTCACCGGCGGGCATGGGCGGCAAGGTGGTTTCTTCCCCATCAAGCCAGGCCTCAGCCAATGGCGCGAGCTGTGCATAGGCGCGCGCCACGTCGATCCTTGGGTTTCGCAGAGGCTCGGTCGGCGGCATCAGCTCGGCGGGAAGCTCGCGGTGGCGCAGCACGATCCTACGCCAGCGATGCACCAGAAGAAGGCGCGCAGCAGCCGCCGTCGCAGGCGAAAAGTGACCCGCATCGATGGCTCCAATATCGCCGGCGAGCCGTTTCAGGGCCTCCAGATATTGGCTTTGAACAAGGCTTTCACGAAAGGCGGGACTCAGGTGCCGAAGCGCGCCCACAACGCAACAATCCGCGTCGTCTGGGGTCTCGTCCGCAGGACAAAGCACGGGATCAGACCCCAGACGGATCACCAGGGCCCAGTCCGACACGGGTTCACATCGGGGCGGCGCATAGATTAGGCTGGTGGCCGGCGCGAATTCGCGCACGCCCTCATCGCTCAGTCGGTAATGGCTCAACCTGCCTTCGCGTTCGCTGGTCACCCAGCCATCCTGTCCCAGACGCGACAGCGCGGTTCTGAGCGCCCCCGGTTCGACACCAACACGACCCAGAAGATCACCCAGGCGCGCGGTTGAAATGACGCCGCCACGGTGCTGAACCAGATCTCCAAAGGCGGTGATGACCAATGACCAGACACGCAGGCGACCATCGGCCTGCAGGTTCGCGACAAGGGGGGTGAGCGGATCCATCCGCCTCGTTCTAGCTCGCACCAGCAATCATGGTCAAAAGCTCGTATTTGCGCGCCCGATCATCGTACTCGTCCGTGACTTTCAGGCGCCACGCAGCGTCACCGGATGATCCAGTTCGACAGGTCCTGCGCCGCCAGACACGCTGCAACGCAATGGTAATCTCCAAGACCAACGGGAGTTAAACGCGCAGGCGCGACCAATCCCACCAACACTCTTGACCGGTTGGTCGGTTTTATGCAGGCTCGACGTGACAAGGGAGGAGAGGCCGCATGACGCCTCAGGAACGCGCCGAACGCTGCGCGTCTATCATGTGGGAAGCGGATGCAGCATCGCAATGGTTGGGCATGCGACTTGAGGCCGTTGGCCCCGGTACCGCGACGCTTTCCATGCAGGTCGCCGACCATCATCTCAACGGCCACGGCATGTGTCACGGCGGGTTGGTTTTTTCGCTGGCTGACAGTGCGTTTGCCTTTGCGAGCAACAGCTTTAATGCGCGAACCGTTGCACAGGAAAACTCGATCACCTTCTTGTTGCCGGCCATGGACGGAGAAACCCTGACAGCCGTCGCCCAAAGAACCGCATCGCAGGGCCGCTCCGGTGTGTACGACGTCACCGTTTCCGGTGAGGACGGGCGGATGCTGGCCGTTTTCAGAGGGCTGAGCCGAACCGTCAAGGGGCATCTTTTCGAGGAGGAAACATGACGCACGCATTTCTTTGCGAAGGGTTGCGCACACCCATTGGCCGATACGGTGGTGCATTGAGCTCGGTGCGTCCCGACGATCTGCTCGCGCATGTCATCCGCAGTCTTGTAGGCGGTCGACCGGGTCTGCGCATTGATGACGTCTATGCTGGATGCGCAAATCAAGCCGGAGAGGACAACCGGAACGTGGCCCGCATGGCTGTCCTCTTGGCCGGTCTGCCCGATACCGTGCCCGGCGCGACCATCAACCGCCTCTGCGGTTCGGGGCTGGATGCGGTGGGCACCGCAGCCCGAGCGATCCGCGCGGGTGAGGCGGATGTGATCATCGCATGCGGGGTCGAGAGTATGAGCCGCGCGCCTTTGGTCATGCCCAAAGCCGACAGCGCGTTTTCCCGAAAGGCCGAGATCTACGACACAACGATCGGCTGGCGCTTTGTCAATCGCGAGATGCACAAGCATTTCGGAACGGATTCGATGCCCGAAACAGCCGAGAATGTGGCATCGGACTTCCAGATTTCTCGTACGGATCAGGACGGGTTTGCCCTGCGATCGCAAACGCGCGCCCTCGCTGCGCAAGCCAATGGTCGCTTGGCGCAGGAGATCGCGCCGGTGTCCGTCCCGCAACGGAAAGGCGACGCGATCCTTGTCGATGCGGATGAGCATCCGCGCGAGACGAGCGCTGAAAAGCTGGCCAAGCTGCCCACGCCATTTCGCGCGCACGGGACAGTGACGGCAGGCAACGCGTCGGGCGTGAACGACGGGGCGGCAGCTGTCATAGTGGCATCGCAAACCGCGGTCGAGACCTATGGCCTGACACCACGCGCGCGGATCACAGGGATGGCCACGGTGGGCGTGCCGCCGCGCATCATGGGCATCGGTCCGGCCCCCGCAACCCAGGCATTGATGGAACGACACGGCCTTGGGATCTCGGATATCGACCTGATCGAGCTGAATGAGGCCTTCGCAGCTCAGGGTCTGGCCGTGACCCGGCAACTGGGCTTGCCGGACGATGCCGATCACGTCAACCCGAACGGTGGCGCGATCGCGCTTGGCCATCCATTGGGTATGTCAGGCACCCGGCTTGCGTTGACGGCATCGCAGACCATGACCAGCGAAGGCCTGTCTCGTGCGATCTGCACCATGTGCATCGGCGTCGGACAGGGTATTTCGGTTTTGTTGGAGGCTGCGTGATGAAGGATCTGACCCCCCGCCGCGAAGACCTCGACCCGATCGAGATCGCCAGCCGAGACGAGATTTCAGCCCTCCAACTGGACCGGCTCCGCCAGACCCTCGCGCATGCCTATGCGAATGTTAGCCACTATCGTCAGGCGTTTGATGCGGCCGGTGTTCATCCGGGTGATCTGACGACGCTGGAGGATCTCGCCAAGTTTCCTTTTACCGTCAAACAGGACCTCCGCGACAACTACCCGTTCGGTATGTTCGCCGTTCCGCGTCATGAGGTGAAACGCATCCATGCCTCGTCCGGAACAACCGGCCAGCCGACGGTGGTCGGCTATACCAAAAACGACCTCGCGGTTTGGGCCGAGGTTGTTGCGCGGTCGCTGCGCGCCGCGGGCCTGCGCCCGGGCGATATCCTGCACAACGCCTATGGTTATGGGCTCTTTACCGGAGGGTTGGGCATCCAGCTTGGTGCGGATGCGCTTGGCCTGACAACGGTGCCGGTGTCCGGCGGCATGACGAACCGTCAGGTCCTCCTGATCCGGGATTTCAAGCCCAAGGGCATCACCGTGACGCCATCTTATGCTTTGTCGATTCTCGACGAATTCGCCGAGCAAGGCGTCGACCCTCGCGATACCGCGCTGGACGTGGGGATCTTCGGTGCCGAGCCTTGGACCAACGCCATGCGTCGCGAAATCGAAAACGCGTTCGATATGCATGCGGTCGACATCTATGGTCTCAGCGAGGTTATGGGCCCCGGCGTCGCCAATGAATGTGTCGAAACCAAAGATGGCCTGCATATCTGGGAGGATCACTTCTTTCCTGAAATCATCGACCCGGCGTCCGGGCAGCCTTTGCCCGACGGTCAGCCGGGAGAGTTGGTCTTTACCTCGTTGACCAAGGAAGCCTTTCCCATCATCCGTTACCGGACGCGCGATCTGACCCGCCTGCTTCCCGGTACCGCGCGATCGATGCGGCGGATGGAAAAGGTGACTGGCCGCAGCGACGACATGATAATCTTGCGCGGCGTGAACGTGTTCCCAACGCAGATCGAGGAGCAGCTCATGGCCGTTCCGGGGCTGGCGCCGCATTTCCAGATCGAACTAACCAAACCCGACCGCATGGATCAGATGTGCATCCTGGTCGAGGCAACGGCGGATACGGGCGATGCGCCGGCACGCGCGACGGCGGCCGAGGATCTGAAACGCCGGATCAAGGACGTGATCGGCGTTTCCGTTTCCGTAGACGTCGCAGATCCCGGAGGTGTGGCGAGAAGCCAGGGCAAGGCCGTGCGCATTCTCGATAAGCGTGGCGGGACCTGATGCCGCGTGGGGTCGCGCATGATCATGACCGCAAGCGCGCAGCGCTGCGCAAGGGGGCCGCAGCGTATTTTGCCGCGCACGGCTTTGACCGCGCATCGATGACTGGTGCGGCACAGAGATGCGGCGTCTCAAAAGCACTGATCTACCACTATTACGACGGGAAGGAGGCGTTGCTGTTCGATATCCTCGACGCGCATCTTTCGGATCTTGTTCAGGTGGTCGCGGCGGCGCGTGGTGGCGGGCTCGATCAGCTGATTCCGGCGATCCTGTCGGCCTATGAGGACGCGGATGCCGAACACAAGCTTCAGCTCGAAGCGCTTGGCGCGCTACCCGAGGACCTGCGTGCACCGTTGGTTGCGCTTCAACGCCGGTTGATCACCGACATGAGCGGCGCAATCGCTGCAGAGCGGGCCGATCTTGACACTGACACTTTGCGCGCGACGACGATGACGGTGTTCGGCATCCTCAACTGGTTCTACATGTGGCACCGGCCGGGCAGAGGCCTGG
>JBCCVT010000213.1:0-5391 GCA_039195015.1 Pseudomonadota bacterium | reverse complement strand
GGGAAGTAGCTTTGGTATGTGTCGTTGAAGGTCGCATAATCACGATCGAACGCCGTCAGATAGGCGCGCATCTGGACCACGTGGCTCAGATCCAGCCCGACACCCTGCAGCACGATCGACAGGTTCTCCATCACCCGTCGGGTCTGCGCTTCGACACCCTTGGGCAACGGAGCATCAGGCGCTTCCGGATCCGTCGGCATCTGCCCTGTCAGGATCACCCAGCCGTCCGCCTCCACAGCATGGCTGAACGGCGCCACAGGCTGTGGCCCACCGGAGATCATATGAAATTGCGGATCGGACATCGGGGACCTTTCCCGGATCGAAAGGGTTACAACGGGATGTTGTCGTGCTTCTTCCAGGGGTTGCTCAGCTGCTTGTTTCGCAGACTTGCGAAGGCGCGCGCCACGCGACGACGGGTGGAGCGGGGCTGGATCACCTCATCGATGAACCCACGCTCGGCAGCAACGAAAGGGTTGGCAAAACGATCTTCATAATCCGCAGTGTGCTTGGCGATCTTGTCGGTATTGCCCAGATCTGCGCGATGGATGATCTCGGTCGCGCCCTTTGCACCCATCACGGCGATCTCGGCCGTGGGCCAGGCATAGTTGAAATCGCCGCGCAGATGCTTGGAAGCCATTACGTCATAGGCACCGCCATAGGCCTTGCGGGTGATCACGGTGACCTTGGGCACCGTCGCCTCGCCATAGGCAAAAAGCAGTTTGGCCCCATGCTTGATCACGCCGCCATATTCCTGGCTCGTCCCCGGAAGAAATCCCGGCACGTCGACAAAGGTCAGGATCGGGATCTCGAAACAGTCGCAGAACCGAACAAACCGCGCGGCTTTGCGGGAGGAATCGATATCCAGGCACCCGGCCAACACCATGGGCTGGTTTGCAACCACTCCAACAGTCTGCCCTTCAAGGCGGACGAACCCGGTGATGATGTTCTTGGCGTAGTCTTCCTGAATCTCGTAGAAGTCACCTTCATCCGCGACCTTGGCGATCAACTCCTTCATATCGTAGGGCGTGTTCGCATTCTCTGGTACCAGCGTGTCGAGCGAGGTTTCGATCCGCCCCGGATCATCAAAGAAAGGCCGCACCGGCGGCTTGTCGCGATTGTTGAGCGGCAGGAAATCCACCAATCGGCGCACTTCGGCCAAGGCCTCGACATCATTTTCAAACGCGCCATCCGCCACGCTCGACTTGCGCGTGTGGGTCGAAGCGCCGCCAAGCTCTTCTGCTGTCACGACCTCGTTCGTGACGGTTTTCACGACGTCCGGGCCAGTGACGAACATGTACGAGCTGTCCTTCACCATAAAGATAAAGTCGGTCATCGCCGGGCTATAGACAGCACCTCCGGCGCAGGGGCCCATGATCACACTGATCTGCGGCACCACACCCGATGCCATGATATTGCGCTGGAAAACTTCGGCGTAGCCTGCAAGCGAATCCACCCCCTCCTGGATCCGCGCGCCGCCGGAATCATTCAGCCCAATCACGGGTGCTCCGTTCTGCACGGCCATATCCATGATCTTGCAGATCTTCTGCGCATGCGTTGCCGATAGCGACCCGCCAAACACGGTGAAGTCCTGGCTGAACACATAGACCATGCGGCCATTGATCGTGCCCCAACCGGTCACCACGCCGTCGCCCGCAGGCCTCTGCGCCTCCATCCCGAAATCGGTGCAGCGATGAGTGACGAACATATCGAACTCTTCGAAACTGTCTTCGTCGAGCAAGAGGTCGATCCGCTCCCGCGCGGTCAGTTTGCCGCGCGCATGTTGCGCATCGATCCGCCGCTGTCCTCCGCCCAGACGCGCGGCATCTCTGCGGTCCCCGAGTTCGGCCAGAATGTCTTGCATGCGCGGCTCCCCTGTTCTGCGATGCAGCCTTATAGTCTGCTTGCCACGCGCCACAAAAGAAAAGACTAGCAAATTTGCAAACTCTTGCCATGCACGGCGAAGCGAATTGCAAATTTGATAATTAACACTTGAATTCTCACCGGCGCTGTCCACGTCAGGATTGCACGTATTCCCGTCAGCCCCATGCCCAGCGATCAAGCCGTACAGTTTCTCAGGCGTCAGACACCGCCGCATATCTCGACGCTGATCCTCATCGCCGGGATCTCGGCGCTGACGATGAACATCTTCCTGCCCAGCCTGCCCGCGATGACCGAGTACTTCGGAACCGACTATCGTCTGATGCAGCTGTCCGTGGCGCTTTACCTCGGCATCAACGCGTTTCTGCAGATCGTGATCGGCCCGATTTCCGACAAGATGGGGCGGCGGCCGGTTGTGCTGGGCGGCATCGCGCTGTTCATGCTTGCTACCCTTGGCTGTTTGCTTGCGCCGACCGTTGAAGTGTTTCTGTTCTTCCGCATGTGCCAGGCGATCATCACCGTGGGCATGGTTCTGAGCCGCGCCGCCGTGCGCGACATGTACGATCAGGACAAGGCCGCGAGCATGATCGGATACGTCACGATGGGTATGGCCATCGTGCCAATGATTGGGCCCGCGGTGGGCGGCGTTTTGCAGGAACAATTCGGCTGGCAGTCAAATTTCTGGATGCTGTTTTTGTTGGGCGCGCTGACCTTCGCGTTGGTCTGGGCGGATATGGGCGAAACGGCGGTCAAGAGCGGGAAGACACTGGTGCAGCAGTTCCGCGAATACCCCGAGTTGCTGACGAGCCCCCGGTTCTGGGGTTATTCGCTTGCCTCAGGTCTGACGTCGGGGTCGTTCTTTGCCTATCTTGGCGGAGCGCCGTTTGTCGGTACCGAAGTCTTTGGCATGACACCATCCGAGCTTGGGTTTTTCTTCGGCGCACCTGCGGTTGGATATTTTGCCGGGAACTGGATTTCGGGACGATATTCGGTCCGGTTCGGCGTGAATCAGATGGTGACCTGGGGCTGCATATTGAACACGGTCGGAGTGGCTATGTCACTGACCGTCTTCGCCTTGGGCGCCGGATCAGCCATCAGCTTTTTTGGGTTCATGACCTTTGTGGGCCTGGGCAACGGCATGACAATCCCGAACGCGACGGCGGGCATGTTGTCGGTGCGTCCACACTTGGCCGGCACGGCCTCGGGTCTCGGCGGTGCAATCATGCTCGGAGGCGGCGCGGCGCTGAGCGCGCTGGCCGGTGCAATGCTGACGCCCGAGACCGGCGCTTACCCCCTGCTTTACATGATGCTGATCACTGGCGTGCTTGGCTTTGTCGCGATCTCGGTGGTCCGCTTGCGGGAAAAACAACTGGGTCTAACACGCTGAGGCCCACGCCTTGCACCCGCCGGTTTGCAAAGTTAGCATAGCGCCGTCAGACATTTGCAAAAATCCCGAAATGGCCACCCAAAAACTCTATGCAGGCGCCAAGCTGCGCGAAATGCGCACGCGCATGGCGCTGACACAGAAAGACTTCGCCACCAAGCTGGGCGTGTCACTGCCTTACCTCAATCAGATGGAAAACAACAACCGTCCCGTCAGCACGACGGTTGTGCTGGCGCTCGCGCAAGAATTCGGCATCGACGTGACCGAGCTCAGCTCGGGCGACAGCGAACGTCTGGTCAGCGACATGCGAGAGGCCCTCGCCGATCCGGTCTTTGCCGAGATTGGGCCGCCGTTGGCGGATCTGCGTCTTACCGCGTCGAACGCGCCCGCACTGGCCCGGGCCTTTATCGAGCTGCACCGGGCTTATCGCCAGACTCATGAACGGCTGGCGTCGCTGGACGAAGCCCTTGGCCGCGACGATGCACGCAGCCAGTCCAGCCCTTGGGACGAGGTGCGCGACTTCTTTCACTATTGCGACAACTACATCGATGCCGTCGACCGCGCTGCTGAGCGATTTGCCCAACAGGCCCATGACAGCGACGGCATCCGCGTCGCCGCTTTGGCGCATTTGCAGAGCCTCGGGATATCGGTGCAAGCGTTAGATATGCAGCCCTTGCGCCGCTTCGACAGCCAGACCCGGACGCTGTCGCTGTCGGCGCGCTCTGCTCCGGAAACACAGCTCTTCCAGTTGCTCTTGCAGATGGCCCTTCTGAGCCACGATACGCTGATTGAAGCAACGCTCGATTTTGCGCGGTTCCACAGCACCGAGGCGCGCGCCATCGCCAAGATCGGGCTGGCCAACTATTTCGCGGGCGCAGCGCTGATGCCCTATGGCCAGTTCCTCGATGCCGCGCGATCCTGTCGTCACGATCTGGAAATTCTCGGACGTCGCTTTGGCGCGTCGATCGAACAGGTCGCACATCGGCTGTCGACCTTGCAGCGACCCGGCGCGAAGGGGGTTCCGTTCTTCTTCGTCCGCGTCGATCAGGCCGGCACGATCACGAAACGCCATTCGGCAACCCGGCTGCAATTTGCGCGGTTCGGCGGCGCATGCCCGCTCTGGAACGTGCACCGAGCCTTTGAAACACCAGGCCGGTTCTTGCGCCAACTGGCCGAAACACCCGACGGTGTGCGTTACATTAGCCTCGCCCGCGACGTCTCAAAGACCGGAGGCTCCTACGGCGCACCGGTGCGGCGTTATGCGATTGCGCTCGGCTGCGAAGTGCGACACGCCGACAGGCTGATCTATGCTGATGGGCTCGACGTGACCAAGGCCGAAGCATTCGAGCCGATCGGGATCTCGTGCCGTATCTGCGAACGACGCTCCTGCCACCAGAGGTCGGTACCACCGCTCGAACGTCGGCTGAGCATCAACACGGATGAACGCGGCGTGCTGCCCTATGACGTGCGTTGACCAGAACGAATCGCCACAGGGTCAGGCCTTGGAAAGGATGCTCCAGATTTCGTCTTTCAGCGCCGCCCGCTGCTTGCGCAAATCCACCTCGGCCAATTCCTCCATCGGCGCGATATTGGTTTCCGACCGATGCACGGCGGCGTTGACCTCATGATAGGCCTCGGCAAGGCGTGCAAAATGCCGGTCATTCTGCTTCAGAGCCTGTATTGCGGCCACCTTGTCGGGAAATTCTTCTGTGAGTTGATGCGGCACATGAGACATCTTGGGATCCCTATTCGTCCTGTTTGGCCGACCATAGTCACTATCACAGCCCACGACTTTGACGCCGATCAAATGGCGCAACGGTTTCCTGGCCGGTCGCGGTGGGACGGGGGTTGGTGGGCGGGGCGGCCAGCCGCGATCGGACGTGCTAGCGCTGGCTCGCCTCCCAGGCCGGATTGATCCAAGGGCGCAGATTTGACCGCGGCAATGGATCGCGCCCCAGTACATGGTCGCTGATCTTCTCGCCTACCATGATCGAAGGCCCGTTGAGATTTCCGTTCGTAATCCTCGGAAACACCGAACTATCCGCGACCCGCAACCCATCAACCCCGATGACGCGCCCCTCCGGATCAACCACGGCGCCCGGGTCTTCACGCGACCCCATCCGACAGGT
>JBCCVT010000212.1:0-5410 GCA_039195015.1 Pseudomonadota bacterium | reverse complement strand
GGGTTTCTGGGGGGTCATCTGCGCGAGCTCCGGTTAGTCTTTTTTGCGCTTTCTAGAGCATTGCCAAGGAATTCGAAACTGCAATGACGGCGTTTGACGCCGGCGCGCGGTTCGGCGTGTTCTTGTCACGTCTTTTTCTGGGGGCGCTGCCCCAGTCCGGCCGCGCAAGGCGACCGGTCTCTCCCGTTGCGTATTTGGCATCAGAAAGAAACGCAAACGGGTGGGTGTGGAAGTGGCTTGGAGCGTTGGTCTGGCTATCGTCATGGTATGGGTGAGCAGAGTTCCACGAGGCATCCGTTGAGGTCCCGGACATAGGCGACGGTCTGTCCCCACGGTTTTTCAGCCGGTTCCGCAACCGGCATGGCGCCGGCCGCTGTGGCGTGGTCGTAAGCAGCGCGTGGATCGTCGGTGACGAAAGCGATTTCGCAGGCAGCAGGCAGCGCATCGGCACGGTTTGGCTGGATCGTCAGTCCGTTGAGCTCGGCCATTTGATCGGCGGCAAATGCCAGGGTGGTGGCCCCGGTGTCGAGCTCGCCATAGAGCTCGCTTTCATGGAGGAACGCCTGTTTGAGGCCGAAGGCGGCGGTGTAGAAGTCCAGTGTTTTTGGGACATTAGCGACATAGAAGATGGTGTATCCAAATTTCATATCCGGTCCGTCCTTTCGGTCTGCGGGTCAATCGGGATTGGCCCTTGTGAAGCTGATGCGTGAAAAATCCGGCGCCGATCGGTCAGAGGACAGGCTGGTCTGATCCGTCATCGCGGGAAGACCCGGCGTCAGCAGATGCCGGATCAGCGCGACGGGATGTGCCTTGAGGCTCAGGCGGGTCGCGACATAATCCTCGACCACGTCTTCGCCAAGGGTCATCTGCGGCAGATGGGCGGCGGGTTCATCGATCGCCTCACCTTCGATATCGCCGGCAAAGAGAGGCAGCGGTTTCGCACTGGTCAGCGCCTTGGCCTCCCACAGAGCCTCGCGGCGGCTGAGACCAAGCGTGGCAAAGGCATCCGCCTCGGCCAGCCGTTCGATGCTCGCAGGTCCCACGCCGGCCCGGCGCCAGACATCCGATACCGCGCGGTAGCCATTGCCGCGAGCGGCGGTGAGCCAGGCCGCGTCGTCCTCGGCCACGCCCTTGATCTGGCGGAAGCCGAGGCGTAGCGCCAATCCACCGCTTCCATCGGGCTCCATCACGTTGTCCCAATAGCTGGCATTGATGCAGACCGGGCGCACGGTGACACCGTGTTCGCGCGCGTCCCGGACGATCTGGGCGGGGGCGTAAAAACCCATCGGCTGGGAATTCAGAAGCGCGCAGGCAAAGATTCCGGGATGGTGGCATTTGATCCAGGCCGAGGCATAGACCAGCAGGGCAAAGCTGGCCGCATGGCTTTCAGGAAAGCCATATGAGCCAAAACCTTCGATCTGCGAAAAGCAGCGTTCGGCAAAGTCATCCTCGTAGCCATTGCGCCGCATGCCTCGCATGAAGAGCCCGCGGAATTCGCTGACATTGCCGTGTTTCTTGAAGGTTGCAAGCGACCGGCGCAGTTGGTCGGCCTGTTCGGGGGTGAACCCAGCGCCGACGATGGCGATCTGCATCGCCTGTTCCTGGAACAGAGGCACGCCAAGGGTTTTGCCCAGCACTTCGCCCAATGCATCCGACGGGAAGCTGACCTGCTCTTCGCCGTTGCGGCGGCGGATATAGGGATGGACCATGTCGCCCTGGATGGGACCCGGACGGATAATGGCGACCTCGATCACCAGGTCATAGAAATTGCGCGGTCGCATGCGCGGCAGAAAGTTCATCTGCGCCCGGCTTTCCACCTGAAAGACGCCAATGCTGTCGGCGCGGCAGAGCATGTCATAGACCACCGGATCCTCGGGCGGCAGCGTGGCCAGCGTATGCGTGGCCTGGTGATGCTGGCGGATCAGGTCAAAGGCCTTGCGGATGCAGGTGAGCATGCCGAGCGCCAGCACGTCGACCTTGAGAATCCCGAGCGCTTCGATGTCATCCTTGTCCCAGCAGATGACCGTGCGATCCTCCATCGTAGCGTTTTCGATCGGCACAAGTTCGTCCAGACGCCCTTCGGTCATGACAAAGCCGCCCACATGCTGCGACAGATGTCGGGGAAAGCCGTTGATCTCGTAGACCAACTCGAGCGTCTGCTTCAGGCGCCGGTCAGTGGCGTCGAGCCCGATCTCGGCCATGCGCTCGGCCTCGAGCCCCTGGGTCGAGAAGAACCCCCAAAGCTGTGAGGCAAGGCCCGAGATGGTGTCCTCGGTCAGGCCCATGGCGCGGCCGACCTCGCGAATGGCGCGCTTGCCGCGGTAATGGATCACCGTGGCGCAGATCCCGGCGCGGTGGCGGCCATAGCGTTCATAGATGTGCTGGATCACCTCTTCGCGGCGCTCATGTTCGAAATCGACGTCGATATCGGGGGGTTCGTCGCGCGCCTCGGAGACAAAGCGTTCAAAGACCATGGTGCCGATTTCAGGACTGACGCTGGTGATGCCGAGGCAGAAACACACCACCGAATTGGCCGCCGAACCGCGCCCCTGGCAAAGGATGTCGCGCGATCGGGCAAAGGCGACCACGTCGCGGACGGTCAGGAAATAGGGTTCGTAGTCCAGCCGGGCGATCAGATCGAGCTCGTGCGCGAGCATCTTTTCCACCTTTTCGGGCGCGCCGGAGGGATAGCGCCATTTCAGGCCCTCATAAGCCAGCCGGGACAGGCGTTGGGCCGCCGTCTCGTCACCGGTGATTTCGCTGGGATACTCGTAGCGCAGCTCGTCAATGGCGAAATCGAGCCTGCCGGTCAGAGCCTGCGCGCGGTCGATGGCGTCTTCGAACCCGGCAAAGAGGCGGCGCATCTCGGCCTCGCTGCGCAGGCGGCGTTCACCATTGGCCAATGCCTCGGCGCCGAGGTCATCCACCTTGCGCTTGAGGCGGATCGCGGTGAGCACATCGGCGAGCCGCCGGCGGCGGCTGCGGTGCATCATCGGCGTGGCCGACGCGATGGTCGGCCAGCCAAGTTCCTCGGCCTGGGCGCTGAACCCCGCGAACCGGTCGCTGTCGCGCCCGTCATAGCAGGGAGCGAGGCCAAAATGGATTTTCCCGGCAAAGCGGCGCGTCAACTCTTCCGCATGTGGCGCCCATCCGCCCGCGCCGTGCTGCCAGCCTTGCGCCTCTGGCCAGGCGATCAGGGACATCCCTTTGGAGTGATCCAGCAGGTCAGAAAGGCTGAGATCGCAGGATCCCTTTTCAGCCCGCAGCCGGCCCTTGGACAGCAGCCGGCAAAGGCTGGCCCAGCCTTTGCGGTTTTCAGGGAGCGCCGTGACGGGAGGCGCATCCGTAAAGACCAGCCGCGTGGCCGGGATCAGGCGGGGCACGTGGTAGATGGGGAACGAGCACGGCTCCGGGATCTCTAACGGTCGCGGCGGACCGATCTGAGTATTGGCGGCATCCCAAGCCCGACGCGCGCGCACATGGCGCGCGATGGATTTGCGTTCGCTATAGGCGCGCACGATACCGGCGACCGAATTATCGTCCGCAATGGCAATCGCAGAAAGGCCTAAAGCCGTGGCATGCGCCATATATTCTTCGGGGTGAGAGGCCCCGGTGAGAAAGGTGAAGTTCGAAGTGATCGACAGCTCGCTATACATGGCCGGCCCATTATATTCACGTTTTGTTCTTGTTCGAGTCCTTTTCGTGGTTTCTCGCGTTCGCAGAGTCACAGGTATGTCAACGCACCCCCCCAAAGATCTAACGGCGAAAGGGCTTGGGTCTTTGTCCTTCCGCGGCCGACCCCGAGACCTCGGCAATCCGGGCTGCGCGGGTCCTGTCGGTTTTCGCCGTCTTGATCCACTCCAGGGAGCCGCGTTTGACCGACCGTGGATATGCCTCCCATGCGGGGCCGGCATCGCGGTCGGCCAAGGCCGCCCGCAAATCCGAAGGTACTTCGAGCCGCTCAACATCGTCGAGAAAGCTCCACATGCCGTTTGCGACCCCCGCGTCGATCTTTGCCTCGCCAAAGGCCGTCATTGCGCCGGACGCGCGAGCCTTGGCAACGAGGTCCTTGTTCACTGCCGACCAAGCCGAGGTGACTTTACGCGGCGAGATCCGCACGCTTGATCGGTCGCCGTCAACGCCGCGCGTGACCGAATCCACCCACCCCCAGCACAGGCATTCTTCGACGAAGTCAACAAACGGGACATAGTGGTCGGTGTGTTTCTTCCAGAAAACCAGCCAGACCGATCCATCACGATCTTGATGTTCGGCAAGCCAGGCGCGCAGATCGGCGCGGGAGCGGATCTCAATTTCATCCTGAGTCACGATCCCCGCCTCATATGCACCTTCCTCGACGTTCCAGGATGACGCATGCATGGCCCGCGCGCTGTCCAGGCCAAGCTCACATCAATGCGCCTCGGCCCAGTTGTTGCCACGACCTGCATCGACGGTCAGGGGCACGTCGAGCTTCACCGCCGGATCCGCCGCGCCTTCCATAATGTCGCGCGCTGCCGCGATCGTGTCATCCACCGCCGCTTCGTCCACTTCGAACAGCAATTCGTCATGAACCTGCAGAAGCATCTTGGCCGGCAGGTCCTGGATCGCGCTCGGCATGCGGATCATCGCGCGCCGGATCACGTCGGCAGCCGTACCCTGGATCGGCGCATTGATTGCTGCACGATAGGCAAAGCTGGCCTTTGGTCCTTTCGCGTTGATCTCGGGCGTGTGGATCTTGCGCCCGAAAAGGGTCTGAACGTACCCGTGTTCCTTTGCAAAAGACTTGGTCTCGTCCATGTAAGCGCGAATACCGGGGAAGCGTTCAAAGTATCGGTCAATAAAGCCCTGCGCCTCGGCCCTTGGAATGCGCAGGTTGCGCGCAAGGCCAAATCCCGAAATGCCGTAGATCACACCGAAATTGATCGCTTTGGCGCGGCGGCGGATATCGGGTGTCATCTCGTCCAGCGGAACGTCGAACATCTCGCTTGCGGTGAGCGCATGGATGTCGAGATCATCGGCAAAGGCCTGTTTCAGCTGCGGGATATCGGCGATATGGGCAAGGATACGTAGTTCAATCTGGCTATAGTCCAGCGACAGAAGTACATTGCCGGGTTCGGCGACAAAGGCTTCGCGGATGCGGCGTCCCTCTTCGGTGCGCACGGGAATGTTCTGAAGGTTCGGATCGGTGGAAGCCAGTCGACCGGTCGAGGCACCTGTGATGGCATAGGATGTATGCACGCGCCCCGTATCGCCGTTGATATGGGTCTGCAACGCATCCGTGTAAGTCGATTTCAACTTGCTGAGTTGCCGCCAATCCAGAACGCGCGCAGGCAATTCATGTTCGGTTGCGAGATCTTCGAGCACGTCCGCAGGCGTCGAATACGCGCCGGTCTTGCCGCGTTTGCCGCCGGGC
>JBCCVT010000211.1:0-5418 GCA_039195015.1 Pseudomonadota bacterium | reverse complement strand
CGTAACCCGGAGGCGCGCCGATCAGGCGGCTCACCGCGTGCTTCTCCATGTATTCCGACATGTCAAAGCGCAGAAGTTCCACGCCAAGCGTATCAGCCAGTTGCTTGGCAACTTCCGTTTTGCCGACGCCGGTCGGCCCGGCGAAGAGATAGTTGCCGATCGGTTTTTCGGGCTCGCGCAGACCGGCACGGGCCAGTTTGATCGCGCTCGACAGCGCTTCGATGGCGTTGTCCTGTCCGAAGACCACCCGCTTGAGGCTGGCTTCGAGATCCTTGAGCACCTCGGCGTCGTCCTTGCTGACATTCTTCGGCGGGATGCGGGCGATCTTGGCGACGACGGCCTCGATCTCTTTCACGCCGATCGTCTTGCGGCGTTTCGATTCGATAACCAGATGCTGTGCCGCGCCAGCCTCATCGATCACATCGATCGCCTTGTCGGGCAGTTTGCGGTCATTGATATAGCGCGCCGACAGCTCGACCGCCGACTTGATCGCATCCGCGGTGTACTTGACGCTGTGATGTTCCTCGAAATACGGCTTGAGGCCGCGCAGGATCTTCACGGAATCTTCCACGGACGGCTCGTTCACATCAATCTTCTGGAACCGGCGGCTCAGGGCGCGGTCCTTTTCGAAATGCTGACGGAATTCCTTGTAGGTCGTCGACCCCATCGTGCGCAGCTTGCCACCCTGCAGCGCAGGTTTCAGCAGGTTCGACGCGTCCATCGCGCCACCCGAGGTCGCGCCCGCACCGATCACCGTATGTATCTCGTCAATGAAGAGCACCGCATCGGGGTGGTCTTCCAGCTCGGTCACGACCGCCTTGAGCCGTTCCTCGAAATCCCCGCGATAGCGCGTACCGGCCAGCAGCGCACCCATGTCGAGCGAATAGATTGTCGTGCCCTTCAGGACATCCGGCGTCTCGCCCTTGACGATCTTGCGCGCCAAGCCTTCCGCGATCGCGGTCTTGCCGACGCCCGGGTCGCCCACCAGCAGCGGGTTGTTCTTTCGGCGGCGGCACAGCACCTGAATGCAGCGCTCCACCTCATGATCGCGGCCAATCAGCGGATCGACATCGCCTTCACGTGACTTGCGGTTCAGGTCCACGCAATACTTCGCAAGTGCGCTTTCCTTCTGTTCGCCTTCCTGAGCGGTGGCCTGCTGCGGCTCCTCCTCGCTCTCGGACGAACCCTGCACCGGCCGGCTTTCGCCATAGGCCGGGTCCTTGGCGACCCCGTGGGCGATGAAATTGACCGCGTCATACCGGGTCATCTCCTGCTCCTGCAGGAAGTAGGCCGCGTTCGATTCCCGTTCGGCGAAGATCGCGACCAGCACATTCGCGCCCGTCACCTCAGTGCGGCCCGAGGACTGAACATGGATCGCGGCGCGCTGGATCACGCGCTGGAAGGCCGCCGTGGGCACCGCTTCGGAGCCGTCGATATCGGTGACGAGGTTCGATAGATCCTCATCGACAAACTCCACCAGCGTTCCGCGCAGAACGTCAAGATCGACGCTGCAGGCGCGCATCACGCGCGTCGCGTCCGGTTCGTCAAGTAGCGCCAGCAGCAGATGCTCCAGCGTCGCAAATTCGTGGCGCCGCTCGTTCGCAAGCGCGAGGGCGGCGTGTATGGCCTGCTCAAGGGTCGTCGAGAATGAAGGCACGCGGGTGCTCCTCTTATCTTGGGTCGGGCGGGGATCGAGTTGGGGCCGGTATCCCCTGACCAACCATGTCCTCATACAGTTAGAGTTTGGTTGATCATTCCGCCTCTTCAAGGGTTTTCTTTGCGTTTGCGGTCACAAATCGTCTCACTGGTGCGCAACCGCGTGATTCACGGGCGCTGCCTGCGCGCACAGGAAATGTGCAGCTGCACAGTCTATGCGCCGGGAATCGCTGGTTAATTGGGCGATATGGCCTGATCGGATCGCTAGAACCGGTCTTTCCGGCTGCGCACCTCGGCAAAGACGGCTGCGGAATCGGCCCCTTCCATGCCAATGGCGCGCTGAAGGGTCGGTTGTCCTGCCCTGAGAAACGGATTTGTGGCCAATTCCAGTGACAGCAGCGACGGAACGGTCGGCTCGCCTTTCTCTCGCGCCGCGGCAATGTCCCGGACGCGGGATGTAAGATCTGGATTGTCCGGTTCAATGGTTAACGCAAAGGCACCGTTGGCTTGGGTATATTCATGTCCCGAACACACCAGCGTTTCCGGCGGCAAAGCGGCGAGTTTCGACAGCGACGCCCACATCTGCGGATGAGTGCCTTCAAAGACCCGTCCGCAGCCAAGCGCCATCAGGCTGTCGGCGGTAAAGACCACCTGGCTGTCCGGGAAGTGAAAGGCGATGTGACCCACCGTATGGCCCGAGACATCCATGACATGGCCCACATCCGAGCCGATGGTGATGGTGTCGCCGTCATTCACCGCCAGGTCGAGCGCGGGCAGGCGCGCGGCATCAGCCGCGTTTCCGGTCACCGGGGCGGGATGCGTGGCGCGGATCTCGTCCAGCGCCTGCACGTGATCGGCGTGGTGATGGGTGATCAGCACATGGCTCAGCCGCCACCCGCGCGCATCCAGCTCCGACAGGATCGGCGCCGCCTCGGGGGCGTCGACCAGAGCGGTGTCGCCGCTTGCGGCATCATGGGCGAGAAACGCGTAATTGTCCGACAGGCAGGGGATCGTGACGATCTCAAGAGGCATGGCGTTTCGTCTCCGCATTGCTAGAATGTGGCCAGATTGGCCGATCGTACGGGCGCCCGCAATGCATCTTGATGTCCAGGACCTGCGCAATTTCTATTACCGCAGCGCGCTGGGGCGCGCGGCGCAAATGTCGGTGCGCGCCCGTCTGACCGAGCTGTGGCCCGAGGCCAAGGGACAAACCGTGGCGGGGTTTGGCTTTGCGGTGCCGCTGCTGCGACCCTATCTTGATGGTGCACGCCGGGTGATCGCGCTGATGCCCGGGCCGCAAGGGGTGATGCCCTGGCCGGCCGGCATGGCCAACGTCGCGGTGCTGACCGAAGAGACGCTCTGGCCCATTGAAACCGGGCATGTCGACCGCCTGATCCTGCTGCACGGGCTGGAAACCAGCGAACGGCCGTCAGACGTGTTATCGGAATGCAGCCGTGTGCTGGGGCCAGGAGGCAAGGCGCTTTTTATCGTGCCCAACCGGGCCGGGCTGTGGTCGCGCAGCGATCGCACCCCGTTCGGTTTCGGCCGGCCTTACACGCTCGGCCAGCTCGAGGCGCAGCTGCGCCGCCACGGCTTTCTGCCCGAACGGCACGCGGCCGCGCTGTTCCAGCCGCCCTCGCAACGCAGGTTCTGGATGCGCTCGGCCGGTCTCTTCGAACGGGTCGGCGCGATGAGCCCGACAGTGATGGCGGGCGGCGTTTTCATGGTCGAGGCCAGCAAACGCGTGCAGCCGCCCAGCGGGACACCCATCAGGGATCGCGCGCGCAATCCGCTCAAAGTGCTGGAAGGGATTGGCGAACCCGCCGCCAAACCGGTCTGAACGCGCTGTCACGCGAAACGATCAAATCTGCGGCAGGAATCGCGACCGAACTGCAAAATGATTGCATTTTTGTGAACAGCTTTCGGGCGCAATCGGTCGCATTTCGGCTAAGCTATTAGAAACACGTCATTATCCCGTCACGGCTTTCGCACTATATAATGTTGCGGGGTGGGGATGCCTCTGCTACATCCACGCTGATTTTGCGGTCCAGACACGCGTTTGGGCCATCTAACCCCTCGGAGGTGCGATATTAGCGCGCCACCGGGGCAAGACATCGGAAGGGTGGACGTGTCCGAACCAGCTTCGATTTCCGCCGGCATTGCCGCGCGCTACGCCACAGCGATCTTCGAAATCGCCCAAGCTGACAACAGCATAGACGCACTTGAGACCGGGATCACCGATCTGGCCTCTGCCCTCGACGACAGCGAAGACCTGCGCGACATGATCGCCTCGCCGCTGATTTCGCGCAGCGAACAGGCCGCCGCGATCACGGCACTATCGGGCAAGATGGGATTGCCCGCGGTGCTGTCGAACGGGCTGGGCCTGATGGCCGAGAAACGCCGCCTCTTCGTGCTGCCGCAACTGGTCGCCGCCCTGCGCGCGATGCTGGCCGAGGCGCGTAACGAAGTGACCGCCGACGTGACCAGCGCCAAGGCATTGACCAAGACCCAGTCGGACAAGCTGGCCGCCACGCTGACCGAACGCATGGGCAAGACCGTCACCATAAACGCGACCGTCGATGAAACGCTCATCGGCGGTCTTGTCGTCAAAGTGGGCTCGAAAATGATCGACACGTCGATCCGCTCCAAGCTCGCATCCCTCCAGAATGCAATGAAAGAGGTCGGATAAATGGGTATCCAAGCAGCAGAGATTTCTGCGATCCTGAAGGACCAGATCAACAACTTCGGCAAGGAAGCCGAAGTGGCTGAAATCGGTCGCGTGCTCAGCGTCGGTGACGGGATCGCCCGCGTCTATGGCCTCGACAACGTTCAAGCCGGTGAAATGGTCGAGTTTCCGGGCGGCATCATGGGGATGGCGCTGAACCTGGAAAGCGACAATGTCGGCGTCGTGATCTTCGGCTCGGACCGGGACATCAAGGAAGGCGATACCGTCAAGCGGACCAACTCGATCGTGGACGTGCCGATCGGTGACGCGCTCTTGGGTCGCGTTGTGGACGGCCTCGGCAACCCGGTTGACGGCAAGGGCCCGATCAACACCGACACCCGCGGCGTCGCCGACGTCAAGGCGCCGGGCATCATCCCGCGCAAATCGGTGCATGAACCGATGGCAACCGGCCTGAAATCGGTCGACGCGATGATCCCGATCGGCCGCGGCCAGCGCGAACTGATCATCGGCGACCGTCAGACCGGCAAGACCGCCGTGGCGCTCGACACCGTGCTGAACCAGAAGGTCTATAACGACGCCGCCGGTGATGACGAGAGCAAGAAGCTCTACTGCATCTACGTCGCCGTCGGCCAGAAACGCTCGACCGTGGCGCAGCTGGTGAAGAAGCTCGAGGAAACCGGCGCGATCGACTATTCGATCGTCGTGGCCGCCACCGCGTCCGAGCCCGCGCCGATGCAGTTCCTGGCCCCTTATGCCGCCACCGCGATGGCGGAATACTTCCGCGACAATGGCCGTCACGCGCTGATTATCTACGATGACTTGTCGAAACAGGCCGTGGCATACCGCCAGATGTCGCTGTTGCTGCGCCGTCCGCCGGGGCGTGAAGCGTATCCGGGCGACGTGTTCTATCTGCACTCGCGCCTTCTGGAGCGTTCGGCAAAGCTGAACGAGGACAACGGCGCGGGGTCGTTGACCGCCCTGCCGATCATCGAAACCCAGGGTGGCGACGTGTCGGCGTTTATTCCGACCAACGTGATTTCGATCACCGATGGCCAGATCTTCCTTGAAACCGAATT
>JBCCVT010000210.1:0-5448 GCA_039195015.1 Pseudomonadota bacterium | reverse complement strand
CCGGTCAAGATGTTCACGACCCCGCCCGGCACATCTGAAGTGTCGAGGATCTGGTAGAAATCCGTCGCACTGAGCGGTGCGGCTTCACTGGCAACGAGCACTGCGCGGTTCCCCATCGCAATGATCGGCGCCATGACGGATACGAGGCCGAGTAAGGGGGCTTCGTCGGGACAGAGCGCTCCGATCACCCCGACCGGTTCGTTCATTGCCAGCGCAACGCCCCGAATAGGCACGTTGCGCACGTCTCCAGCATACTTGTCCGCCCACGCGGCATAAGTGAAGAGACGCTGGGTGGCTTTTTCGACCTCTTCCGCGCCTCCGTCTCTGCCAACCATGGCGTCGATGCGCGCCGCAAATTCGCTTGCGCGGGCCGAGAGATTCTCTCCGATATAGTAGAGGATCTGCGCCCGCAGATGGCCGGTGGTCTTGGCCCACCCCGCGGCGGCCTGCGCGGCTTCGACTGCGTTGCGCACATCCTTGCGGTTACCGATCGCCACATGACCGAGGCGCGTGCCTTCGGCGCCCGTCACGGCACGGGAGTACCCGCCATCCGGCCGGGCTTGCTTGCCGCCGACATAGAGCTTGGCGGTTCGATCAATTGGATCCGCGGGGCTCACGTCGACTTCTTCCTCGCGCGGTTGGTGCGGCGCGAGCGGCGGCGCCTCACCAGCTGCCTTGGTATAGGCGCGCAGACCTTCCCATCCTCCTTCGCGGCCAAAGCCGCTTTCGCGGACACCGCCAAATCCGGCGGCCGCATCAAACAGGTTCGTCGCGTTGGTCCAGACCACGCCGGCCACCAGCTTGGGCGCGATGTCGAGCGCGAGGTTCACATTCTCGGTCCACAGCGTCGCAGCCAGCCCGTAACGGGTGTTATTGGCAAGCTCCACGGCTTCGGCCGGCGTGCGGAAGGTCGTCGAGACCAGGACAGGGCCAAAGATCTCCTCCTGCATCAGCGGATCGGACGGCGTCAGCCCTTCGATCAGCGTCGGCGGATAGAAACAGCCGTTCTCCGGCAAGGCCGTATCAGCCACATGGATCCGACCTGTGCTGCACTCGGCTACCATGCCCGCAATGGTTTTGAGCTGCACGGGGTCGACGACTGCGCCCACATCGATGCACTTGTCCAGCGGGTTGCCGAGGCGCAGCTTGTCCATTCGAGCGCGCAATTTGGCATGAAACGTGTCCGAGACGCTTTCATGCACCAAGAGCCGCGACCCGGCACAACAGACCTGTCCCTGATTGAACCAGATCGCGTCCACAAGCCCCTCGACCGCGCTGTCGAGATCGGCGTCATCGAACACGATGTAGGGCGATTTCCCTCCAAGCTCGAGCGTCAACGCCTTTCCGCTGCCGGCAGTGGCCTCGCGAATGCGGCGGCCGACCTCGGTCGATCCGGTGAACGCAATCTTGTCGATACCGTCATGGGCGACGATCATCTCGCCGACGGCACCATCGCCGGTCGCGATGTTGACGACCCCCTTTGGCAGCCCGGCCTCGCGGCATATGTCGGCGAAAAGGAGCGCGGTCAGCGATGTGTATTCCGCCGGTTTCAGTACCACTGTATTGCCCATCGCGATGGCAGGGGCGATCTTCCACGCCAGCATGAGCAAGGGGAAATTCCAGGGGATGATCTGACCGCAGACACCAAGCGCCACGCGGTCGGGCAGTTCGTCCTGCATCAGCTGTGCCATGCCCGCGTGATAGTAGAAATGCCGTTGTGCCAGCGGGACGTCGATGTCGCGGCTTTCGCGGATCGGTTTGCCGTTGTCGAGCGTCTCGAGCACCGCGAAAAGCCGGCTATGTTTCTGTAAAAGCCGCGCAATGGCATAGAGATGGCGCGCCCGTGCTGGACCGCCCAATGCCTCCCACGCCGGTTGCGCCGCGCGCGCAGCGGCAACAGCGGCATCGACATGCTCCGCCGTGGCCTGAGTCAGCGTCGCGAGGACTTCGCCAGTGGCCGGGTTCCGGCTTTCGAAACCGTCGGACGGATCGGTGAACTGGCCGTCGATGAAATGGCCGAACCTGTCGCCCTGATCCACCAGCCAGGCCAGCACATCCTCGGCGCTTTCTGGGGCGGGCCCGTAGTCCATGGTTTCAAACACTTCATTGACTGTCATGTCCGTCCCAACCTTGTTCAAGCCATCGGGTGCCGGTAGCCCGCCGAATAGGCGCCGGTGATGTGGTGTTCCAATTGTCGTTCGATATCGCCCAGAAGAGACGACGCGCCAAAGCGGAAAAGGTCCGGCTGCAACCACCGTTCGCCCAGTTCGTCCTTCATCAGGCTCAGATAAACCAGTGCGTCCTTGGCCTTGGAGATCCCGCCCGCGGGTTTGTAACCGACGCGATATCCGGTGCGCGCGTGGTAATCTCGGATGGCGCGGATCATCACCAGCGAGACTGGCAGCGTGGCGTTCACGCTCTCCTTCCCGGTCGAAGTTTTGATGAAGTCCGCGCCTGCCATCATGCAAACCAGCGACGCCCGGGCGACATTGCGCAAGGTGCCGAGTTCTCCGGTGGCGAGGATCGCCTTGACATGGGCATCACCGCAGGCCGCGCGGAACGCCTTCATCTCGTCATAAAGCGCTTGCCACTTGCCCTCGAGCGCATGACGTCGTGAGATCACGATATCGATCTCGGCAGCCCCCGCCTTGACGCTCTCCTCGATCTCAGCGACGCGCAGAGCGAACGGTGACAGACCGGCGGGAAACCCGGTGCTGACCGCAGCCACGGGAATTCCGGTGCCGGACAGGGCGTCGACTGCGGCTTCGATCATGTCGTGATAGACACAGACGGCACCGGTTGTGATCGGCTCGATTCCGAGCGCTTTGAGCAGATCGGGTCGCACCGGCTGCCGCGCCTTGGCGCAAAGCCGCCGGACGCGATTGGTGGTGTCGTCTCCCGACAGCGTCGTGAGATCAATGCAGGTGATGGCGCGCAACAGCCACGCGGCCTGAAATTCCTTTTTGACCGATCGGCGACCTGGCAGTGTTGCCGCCCGGCGTTCGATGGCCGAGGTATTGGCCTGCACCGAGCGGACCCAATCCAGATCCAGCGCCAAGCCCGGGTTTCTGGGTTCGGTCACCAGCGGCAGATGCGTCGATTCCTTTAGGGTGTCAGCGGCCATTGTCATCATCCCCAATTGTCTCTTCCCGCTTGCCTTGCCCACTACGCTGGCACGGGCGCGCCGGATTGGCAACCAACCGCGCATTAAACAGGCAAAGGGGGCATGTTCACGAATTGTTATTGCGAATAAGTCGCAAGTGCATTGACTCAGTTGCGAACCACTCTCATATTCCCGTCTTGAAACGTGTTAAAGGGTGAGGTGCGATTGTGATCCGCCGTCGTGAATTTCTAGCGGCAACCGGTGTTCTGGCCGGAGCGACCGCTTGGCCGTTGGGCGCAATGGCGCAAACGCGCTTGTCCGTGGTGGCCACAACAGGCATGATTGCTGATGCTGCCCGTCAGGTCGGCGGTGACCTGGTCGAGGTGCGAAGCCTGATGGGCCCGGGCGTCGACCCGCACGCCTACCGGCAGACCCGCAGCGACATCGTTGCGATGACGCGGGCTGATGTGGTGCTGTGGCATGGGCTCTATCTCGAAGCGCAGATGGAGGATTTTTTCCGCGACTTGTCCCGCAATCGCAAGGTTGTGGCGGTGGCCGATGCCCTGCCGAAGGATCTGTTGCTGAGCCACGACGAATATGACGACAAGTTCGACCCGCATGTCTGGATGGTACCCGAGATGTGGCGACTGGTCGTCGAAGAGATTGCTCGTGTATTCACGGAGCTACAGCCAGAAAATACCGACACTTTTGCCGCGAACACTGCAGCGCATCTGGCCGAGATCGACCGCCTTGCCGATTACGCGACAAACGCCTTGGATCAGGTGGCGCAGCCCGCCCGTGTCCTGCTGACAGCTCATGACGCTTTTGGATATTTTGGCGCGGCCTACGGGTTCGATGTACAGGGCATCCAGGGAATTTCGACCGAAAGCGAGGCAGGGCTGAACCGGATCGGCGAACTTGTGAACATGCTCGTCGACCGCCAGATCGGTGCGGTGTTTGTTGAAAGCTCGGTGTCGGACCGCAACATCCGTGCGGTGGTCGAAGGTGCCGCCGCCAGAGGGCACGAGGTGCTCATCGGTGGTGAGCTGTTCAGTGATGCGATGGGCGCGGACGGCACTTACGAGGGTACCTACATGGGCATGATCGATCACAACGTGACCGTGATCGCCGGCGCGCTCGGTGCGGATGTGCCCGCCCGCGGCATGGACGGCAAGTTGTCGGCGGGGTTCTAAGATGACCGTCACGCTGGCAAGGTTGGACGACGCCCGGCAAGAGGCGCCCTTGATCGAGGAAAGCCCGCTTGCCGTTCGCGGCCTGACTGTGTCGTACGGGCAAAAGCCGGCCGTTTTCTCGATTGATATGACGGTCGCACCCGGCACCATGACCGCGATCATCGGTCCGAACGGTGCGGGCAAGTCGACCCTGCTCAAGGCGGCGCTTGGGATCATGCCGACCCTGTCCGGGAAGATCACTGTCTTTGGCGAGACGCTGGCGCGTCAACGTGCACGCATCGCCTATGTCCCGCAGCGTGCGAGCGTCGATTGGGACTTCCCGACCCGCGTGATCGACGTGGTCCTGATGGGGCTACACCGTGAACTTGGCCTGCTCGGACGCCTGCGTCCAGCGCAGAAAGACCGTGCGCTTGCTTGTCTTGACCGGGTCGGCATGCGTGATTTCTTCGACCGTCAGATTGGACAGCTTTCAGGCGGCCAACAACAGCGCGTATTCCTTGCCCGCGCTCTCGCACAGAATGCCGATCTCTATTTGCTTGATGAACCTTTTGCGGGCGTCGATGCGGCCACGGAAAAGGCGATCATTGCGGTGCTGAAATCGCTGAAGGCCGAGGGCAGGACGGTCGTCGCGGTGCATCATGATCTGGCAACGGTCGCTGATTACTTTGACCACGTTTTTCTGATCAACACCCGAAAGGTCGCCGAAGGGCCGGTCGCGGAGGCGTTCAATGCCGAAAGCCTGCAAGCCGCTTACGGAGGGCGCCTCGCCACAGCGCAGGTTGACCAGATCGCCCGCGCCATTGGCTGATACATGCTGGTCGAGGCGCTGACACTTCAGCTTGGCTACAACGCCACGCTCGTCGTCATTGGCGCGACTCTGCTTGGCATGTCGGCGGGTGTCACCGGCACATTCCTCTTTTTACGCAAACGCGCGCTGGTGAGCGACGCGATTTCGCATGCCACACTGCCGGGGATCGGCCTGGCCTTTATCGTGATGGTTTTGCTTGGCGGTGATGGCCGATCCTTGCCCGGCTTGCTGGCCGGTTCGGCGCTGACTGCGGGTATCGGTCTTTTGTGCGTCGGTTGGCTCACCCGGTACACGCGGCTATCCGAGGACGCGGCCATCGGCGCGGTTCTCTCGGTGTTCTTTGG
>JBCCVT010000209.1:0-5473 GCA_039195015.1 Pseudomonadota bacterium | reverse complement strand
CCACCTGAACGGTCGGACGGATTTTGACGATCAACTGGCCGGTAATCTGTGCCGTTGCACCGGTTATGCACCCATTGTCCGCGCGGCAGCAGCGGCGGCGCAGCAACCCGCGCCGGATTGGATAAGGGAGGATCTGAGCGCACTTTCCGATGCCGGCACGCCGGTGGCGCTGCCTCAAAACTCAGATGAACTGGCCGCCTGGTACGCGGATCACCCTGGGGCCACCTTGATTGCCGGGGCCACCGATGTCGGCCTGTGGGTGACCAAGGACTTGCGCGATCTCGGACCAGTTGCGTTTTTGCACGGTTGCACCGACCTACAACAGATCAAACAGACCGATGACGGGGTGTGGATTGGCGCGGGTTGCACAATGACGCAGGTGCTCGATTGGGCTGCGGGCAACCACCCATCCTATGCTGAAATGATCCGGCGCTATGGCTCGGTTCAGGTACGCAACGCAGCCACCATCGGTGGCAATGTTGCCAACGGGTCGCCAATTGGAGACAACCCGCCCGCGCTCATCGCTCTCGGCGCGACACTGCATTTGCGCCACGGCGACGCGCGGCGCGAATTGCCGATCGAGGATTTCTTCATCGACTACGGCAAGCAGGACCGATCGCCCGGGGAGTTTGTCGAGGCGATCACACTGGCCCGCCAGCCGGACAGCCTGAAATGCTACAAACTGTCGAAGCGGTTCGATCAGGATATCTCGGCCGTGTGCGGCTGTTTCAACGTGAAAGTGTCTGATGGCCTCGTGCAAAACGCGCGCATCGCGTTCGGCGGGATGGCCGGCATTCCCAAACGCGCCACGCATGTCGAAGCCGCATTGCAAGGGAAACTTTGGACAAAAGAAACCGTTCGGGCCGCCCGCGATGCATTCGCAACTGACTTCGCGCCGATGAGCGACATGCGCGCCTCGGCCCGGTACCGTCTGGGCGCTGCCGAGGCGATGCTCGACCGCTATTTCGCGTAAGGCCGGGGGCACGCGGTCTCGGTCCTGGAGTTACCCGCATGAGCATAGCCAAGCCGCTGCCGCATGACGCGGCACATCTGCATGTTACGGGGGCTGCGCGCTATGTCGACGACTTTCCGACACCGCGCGGCACTCTGCATCTCGCCTTTGGCCTGAGCGAGATCGCCAAAGGCAGGATCACGGCCGTCGATCTCGACCCGGTCCGACAAGTGGACGGCGTCGTTTCTGTTTTGACGGCCGAGGACCTGCCTTTTGCCAATGACGTTAGCCCTTCTGTCAACGATGAGGAGCTGTTGTCGAGCGGTCGGATCTCCTATCTGGGTCAGCCGATCTTTGCGGTTGTGGCGACGAACCATCTGGCAGCGCGCAAAGCTGCAAGGCTGGGCCGGATCGACTATGCGCCGGAGGATCCGATCCTTACGATCGACGAGGCCATGGAGGCCGACAGCCGGTTCGAAGAAGGCCCGCGCATCTATCAGAAGGGCGACGCTGCCTCTGCAATTGACGCCGCACCGCACCGTATCGAGGGTCGCCTTGAGCTGGGTGGGCAAGAGCATTTTTATCTTGAAGGCCAGGCCGCGCTGGCCCTGCCGCAGGAAGACGGCGACATGGTCGTAATCAGCTCGACCCAGCACCCGACCGAAATCCAGCATAAAGTGGCCTATGCCATCGGCGTTCCGATGCACGGCGTTCGCGTCGAAACCCGCCGTATGGGAGGCGGGTTCGGTGGTAAGGAAAGCCAGGGCAACGCGCTGGCCGTGATCTGCGCCGTAGCCGCCCGTACGACAGGACGCCCGTGCAAGATGCGCTACGACCGGGATGACGACATGGTTATCACCGGCAAGCGGCACGATATCCGGATCGATTACCGTGCTGGATTTGATGAGAGCGGTAAGATCCTCGGTGTGAATTTCGTCCACAAGGTCCGTTGCGGCTGGTCTCAGGATCTTTCTCTGCCGGTGGCGGACCGAGCGATGCTGCATTCCGACAACGCCTATTGCCTGCCCGCGATCCGGATCGAGAGCCATCGGCTCAAGACAAACACGCAGAGTGCAACCGCCTTTCGCGGCTTTGGCGGGCCCCAGGGAATGGTCGGGATCGAACGTGTCATGGACCACGTCGCGCACACGCTTGACATGGATCCCGTCGACCTGCGTCGCCGCAATTATTATCGCGCGCCGGACAATGCTGACGCCACGATCGACAACCGAACACCCTACGGCATGATTGTCGAAGACTTCGAGCTACACGCCATGACCGACACCTTGCTGCGGACCTCAGACTACGCGGTGCGACGAAAGGCCGTGGCCGAATGGAATGCCGACAACCCAATCATCAAGAAGGGCATCGCCTTTTCACCGGTGAAATTCGGGATCTCATTCACGCTGACCCATCTGAACCAAGCAGGCGCGCTGGTGCATGTGTATCAGGACGGGTCGATCCACCTGAACCATGGCGGCACCGAAATGGGACAAGGGTTGTTCCAGAAGGTGGCACAGGTCGCGGCGAGCCGGTTTGGCGTCACGCTGGAGTCGATCAAGATCACTGCAACCGATACGGCCAAAGTACCCAACACCTCAGCCACGGCGGCCTCATCTGGCAGCGATCTGAATGGGATGGCAGTCAAGGTCGCCTGCGACACAATCCGCGACCGAATGGCAGAGCATCTCGCCGAACAAAACCAGGTAAAGCCGCGCGAAGTGCGCTTCGAGGATGGCCAGGTCTTTGCAGGCGCGGCCGTTTATAGCTTTGCCGAAGCAGCCATGTCCGCCTACTCCGCGCGGATCAGCCTGTCGGCGACTGGTTACTACAAAACACCAAAGCTGGAATGGGACCGGATCAAAGGTCAAGGGCGACCGTTCTTCTATTTTGCCTATGGTGCGGCTGTGACCGAAGTGGCGATTGACACGCTGACCGGCGAAAACCGGATCCTGCGCGCCGACATTCTCCATGATGCCGGTGCCAGCCTCAACCCGGCCATCGATCTCGGACAGATCGAGGGCGCTTATGTCCAAGGTGCGGGATGGCTCACCACGGAAGAGCTTGTCTGGGACGATCGTGGGCGCCTGCGCACCCACGCGCCGTCGACCTACAAGATACCGGCCTGTTCGGACCGGCCCGACATCTTCAATGTCGCGCTCTGGGACCGGGGCAACCGTGAGGAGACGATCTATCGCTCCAAGGCGGTGGGTGAGCCGCCTTTCATGCTTGGCATCTCCGCTTTCCTTGCACTCAGCAACGCTGTCGCGGCGTGTGGGCCAATCTACCCCGCCCTTGACGCACCAGCGACGGCCGAGCAGATCTGGACCGCTGTGCAACGGGTGCGCGCATGAGCTTTGACCTCGACGCCCTGGACGCCGCCATCCGCGATCATGGCGCGGTCGCGCGCGTGGTCGTTGCGGCGAGCCGAGGGTCCGCACCGCGCGAGGTTGGCGCGTCAATGCTCGTCTGGGATGGCGGGCAATCCGGAACGATCGGTGGCGGCACGTTGGAATTTGAAGCCGCACGCGCCGCACGGGAGGGACAGGTAGGACCCATCGAGCACCCACTTGGTCCCGCGCTCGGGCAATGCTGCGGAGGTTCGGTCACGATCTTGACCGAACATTTCACCGCCGAAACGCCGCCTATGGCCAAAGATGGCGTTGTGGCGCGTCCGGTGCGGGGACGCGGTGACAACCCACCGTTTTCGGTCAAACGTCTGCTTGCGACCGCGCGGGGACAGGGCAAACGGCCGGCTCCGCAATTGATCGACGGGTGGATGGTCGAGCCGGTGCAGCGGCCAGATCGCGAGTTTTGGATCTGGGGTGCAGGTCATGTAGGGCGAGCGCTGGTCGACGTGATTGCCCCTCTACCGGGCGTTTGCATTCACTGGGTCGACACGGCACCGAACCGCTTTCCAGCAAAGGTGCCGGATAATTTAACTGTCATCCCCGCCGCCGACCCCAGTGCTCTGGTGCGCCATTGTCCAGCGCATGCCGATCACCTGATCCTGACATACTCCCATGCGCTGGACCTGGAACTGTGTCACCGTCTGTTGGGGCATCGCTTTGGATCGATCGGGCTGATCGGATCCGCGACCAAATGGGCACGTTTCCGCAGTCGTTTGGCGCAGCTTGGCCATTATCCGGACCGCATCGCGCAGATCGCCTGCCCCATCGGTGATCCGGGTCTCGGCAAACACCCCCGAATGATCGCGATTGGTGTAGCAGCGGCGTTTTTGCGACAGTCCGCGACTGCAGACGAACGAAAGGACGAAACGGCGTGAAGACCCCTCTTCTTGGCCTATCGGGCCTCACCAAAGCCTATCCCGGTGTGGTGGCAAACGACGATGTTTCGTTTGTCATCGGCGAAGGCGAGGTACACGCACTGCTGGGCGAGAACGGGGCTGGCAAGTCGACGCTCGTCAAGATGATCTATGGCCTCGTGAAGCCTGACAACGGCACGATGACCTTGCGCGGCGCTCCCTTTGCACCGGTCGAGCCACGCGCTGCCCGAGCCGACGGGATCGCAATGGTGTTTCAACATTTTTCGCTGTTCGACGCATTGAACGTGGCCGAGAACGTGGCTTTGGGCATGGAGATGCCGCCACCGCTGCGCGATCTCGCGGCGCGGATACGGGCGGTATCTGAAACCTACGGTCTGCCATTGGACCCCTACCGGACGGTCGGAGACCTGTCGGCGGGTGAACGGCAACGGGTCGAGATCATCCGCTGTCTTCTGCAGGACCCAAAATTGCTGATCATGGACGAACCGACCAGCGTTCTGACCCCACAAGAGGTCGAGATCCTGTTTCAAACCCTGCAGAAACTGCGATCCGAGGGCACCTCGATCCTTTACATCTCGCACAAGCTGGAAGAAATCCGGACGCTTTGCGACGTGGCGACGATTTTGCGGCAAGGCAAGGTTGTGGGCGAGTGCCTTCCGCGCGAGACGACAGCACGCGCGATGGCAGAGTTGATGGTCGGCAGCACGCTCAAGACACCCGAACGCAGCAACAACCAGACCGGGCCGGTTGCGCTCGACATCACCGATCTCTCTGTTGCATCACCGTCAGCCTTCGGAACCTCTCTGAAGAACCTTCATCTCAGCGTCCGCGAAGGAGAGATACTTGGCGTCGGCGGCGTCGCGGGCAACGGTCAGGACGAGCTGCTGGCTGTCCTCTCGGGTGAAATCCGCTGTGAACCGGATGCAATCCGATTGAAAGGCCGCGCCGTGGGCCATCTGGGGCCGACAGCTCGCCGTGCCGCCGGGTTGCTCGCCGCTCCCGAGGAGCGGTTGGGTCATGCCGCCGCTCCCGACATGAGCCTCACTGAAAACGCACTTTTGACCGGTGCGGTCCGGCAAGGGCTTGTCGCGCGCGGATTTCTCGACTGGCGCAAGGCGCGGCGCTTTGCAGATGAGATCATCTGTGGATTTGACGTGCGCACGCCAGGCCCCTCCAACGCTGCGCGATCCCTTTCGGGAGGCAACCTGCAGAAATTCGTGATCGGTCGCGAAGTT
>JBCCVT010000208.1:0-5494 GCA_039195015.1 Pseudomonadota bacterium | reverse complement strand
GGCCGCGGTCACGCAATCCGCCAGCCGCGAAATTGGCACGCAGACATCCGTCGAGATCCCCTTGGCCCCGGGCCGCAACTGTAGGGCCGCCCAATATGCATCGTGGCGGGCCTTCCAAAGCCGGTTGCGCTCCTCTGTAGTCGTCGTCGCCTCGAACCCGCTGCCGCCGACATCCTCGGCAAGTGCGCCGAACATCTCGGCCTGCTCCAGGACACTGGCCTCGGATCCGTGAAATTCCAAAAGCAGCAAGGGCGTCTCGGGCAAAGAAAGACCCGAGTAGGCATTGCAGGCGCGCACCTGCAATGCATCCAGCAGCTCCATCCGCGCCACGGGGATCCCGTATTGGATCGTGGCCATTGCTGCCTGGCTCGCCGCCTCGAGTGTCGGAAAAGAACAGCGAGCCGCGGAAATCGCCTCGGGAATACCCTGCAGGCGCAATGTGATCTCGGTGATGACACCCAGCGTGCCCTCGGAACCGACAAGCAAACGCGTCATATCATAACCAGCCGAGCTTTTCTTCGCCCGCTGCCCCGTGCGTATCACGGTCCCATCGGCCATGACCGCCTCGACCGAAAGCACGTTGTCTTTCATCGTGCCATAGCGCACCGCGTTCGTGCCCGAAGCACGCGTGGCCGCCATACCCCCAAGCGAGGCATTGGCGCCCGGATCGATCGGGAAAAACAGCCCCTGGTCTCGCAGATGCGTGTTCAGATCCTCGCGCGTCACGCCGGGTTGGACCACCGCATCAAGGTCCCCTGGATGAACCGCAACGATCCGGTTCATACGGCTGGTATCAACCGAGACCCCGCCAGCGGGCGCATTTACATGACCTTCCAGAGAGGTGCCGGTGCCAAAGGGGATCACCGGAACCTTGTATTGCGCACATATCGAAACGATCTCGGACACATCGGCGGTCGTGTCCGGAAACACCACCGCGTCCGGTGCCTGATTGGCGATCCACGTGGTCGTGTGGGCGTGCTGTTCACGCACCGACTGGCCGATATGCAGATGGTCCCCAAAGCGCTGCTTCAGGATACCGATTGCCGTCTCGATCCCCGTTTCGTTACGCGGCAGCGCGTCGGGCTGCGTCATGCGGTATCTCCTCCTCCACGCGACGCATCCTCAGGGACGGTCGCGGTCTGCCTAATCGCCAAGCGCAATGCCTTCCCGCCGGGGATCAGCGCCGCCGCTGAGCGACGACCCGATCGCGATCGCATGCAGCCCCGAGGTCAGATCACGGACGCTCACCTCGTACCCGATCTCCTCCAGTCCGGCCTGCAGTGCTTCGGCGTCAGTGCCGGCCTCAAGGTCAAAGGTTCCGAACCTGTTGACCGCATGCGGATAGGACACCGCCTGCTGCACGTCCATCCCCCAGTCAATCCATGCGATGATTGACTTCGCCACGTAGCCGATAATGCGGCTGCCACCCGGCGATCCGATGACAAGAACCGGCGCGCCATCGCGCATGACAATGGTCGGCGACATCGATGACCGAGGTCGTTTGCCCGGTTCGACCCGGTTGGCGATCGGCAGGCCATCGCTGTGGCTGCGGAACGAGAAATCGGTCAGCTCGTTGTTCAACAGAAACCCCCGCGTCATCAGGCGCGAACCAAAGCCGTTCTCGATAGTGGTGGTCATTGAAAGCGCATTACCGTCCGCATCGACGATCGAAATATGTGAGGTCGAGGGGAACTCAATGCTTTCATCATTCGCCCAAAGCAGAGCGTGGTCAAAATCGGGCGTGCCAGGCGCCACCTCAGGCAAGGCCACATCACCGTCGAGCAACGCACCGCGCCCTGACAGATAGCCCGGGTCCACAAGCCCCCGGGTCGGCATTGGTACAAAGTCACTGTCCGCCATGTACCGGCCGCGATCCGCAAAGGCGAGGCGCGACGCATCCCCGATCAGCCGCCAGGCCTCGGCGCTGTCCGGCCCGAGGCTCGCCAGGTCATACCCGTCAAGCATGCCAAGGATCTGTCCAACAGTGAGTGCACCGGACGATGGAGGGCCCATCCCGCAGACGTCATGATCGCGGTATGCGGCACAGACCGGTGACCGCTCCTTGACCTCATAAAGTGCCAGATCAATGGCCGACAAGACACCCGGATTACCGGGGGCCTCCTGCACCGTCTTGACGATATCCGCCGCGATCGGACCAGTATAGAACGCCCTTGCCCCGTCGCGCGCCAGCGCCCGCAAAGTGGCTGCGTAGTCCGGATTTGTCAGCGTATCCCCAACCTGCAGCGGCGCGCCGCCCGGCAGGAAATAGGCCGCCGTAACAGCAAAGCGCGACAACCGCTCGGCATCGCCCTCGACCAGGCTCGCCAGGCGCGGTGACACCGCGAACCCGTTATCGGCCAGCGTGATCGCGTCTTCAAACAGTTCGGGCCAGGGTCGCTGACCCCACCGGCGATGCGCCTCCTCGAGCAAGGCCGGCGTGCCGGGTGTCCCGACCGACCGGCCTCCGACGACCGCGTCGAAGAACTGCAGCGGCTCTCCGGCCGCATCCTGAAAGAGCCGCGGTGTTGCCGTCAGAGGCGCTGTTTCGCGTGCATCAAGGGACGTGAGCGTGCCAGTGGCCGCATCATACCAGATCAGGAACGCGCCGCCCCCAAGACCAGACGATTGCGGCTCGACCAGACCCAAGACGACTTGCACCGCCACCATGGCATCAGCCGCACTGCCGCCCGCACGCAACACGCGGGCCCCGGCCTCGACGGCAAGCGGATTTGCCGCGGCGACCATCCAGGTTTCGGCCTCAACCGGCTGCCCGTTCGCTTTCGCGTCCAGCGCAGCGCGCGCCTCGTCCGTCAGGGCGGCAACGGTCCCTTGCGAGGCTTCTTCCGGGGCGACCTCGTCTGCGGCCTCCTGCGCCCAAGCCGCCGTGGAGATACACCACAAACACGCAATCACTAACCGGTACATCACACACTCCTTTAGCGGGGGAACGCAGCGCCAGGGCTACAGCATTGACGGCACCACCTGATCCGGCGGACGGTGACCGTCTTCGAATGTCTTGATATTGATGATGACCTTTTCGCCCATCTCGATCCGACCTTCGAGCGTGGCAGATCCCATATGCGGCAGCAACACGACATTCGGCAGCTCACGCAGCCGCGGGTTCACCTCGGTCCCGTGTTCGTAGACATCCAGGCCGGCACCTGCGATTTCCTCTGCACGGATCATCCGGGTAAGCGCGTTTTCATCAATCACCTCGCCACGCGAGGTGTTGACGATGACCGCAGAAGGTTTCATCAGCTTAAGCCGTCGTGCGTTCATCAGGTGGAACGTGGACGGGGTCGATGGGCAGTTCACACTGATCACATCCATGCGCGCCACCATCTGGTCGAGGCTTTCCCAATAGGTCGCCTCAAGCTCTGCCTCGATCTCGGGGCGCAAACGTTTCCGATTGTGGTAGTGGATCTGCATCCCAAAGGCCTTCGCACGTCGCGCGACCGCCTGGCCAATTCGGCCCATGCCAAGGATGCCCAGCCTTCGGCCGCCGATCCGGCCGCCCAATAGGGCGGTGGGGGCCCAGCCTTCCCACCGATCTTGCTGCATCGTCGCAAGGCCTTCCGGAATGCGTCGTGTCACAGCCAGAATGAGCGACATCGTCATATCTGCCGTGTCGTCGGTCAATACACCGGGAGTATTGCTGACAAGGATTCCGCGCTGGCGCGCCGTTGAGACATCGATGTTGTCCACACCGGCGCCGTAATTGGCGATCATTTTCAAGCGATCCCCGGCTTGGCCGATCAGCGCATTGTCAATTGTATCGGTGATCGTCGGAACCAGCACGTCCGCCTGCCGCATGGCCGAAACAAGATCGTCCCGAGACATTGGTTCGTCACTGTCCCGCAGGGTAACGTCAAAGAGTTCACTCAACCGGGTTTCGACCGCTTCGGGCAACCGTCGCGTTACGACAACACTCAGCCGTTCTCTTGTCACTGTCGCGATCTCCCAGGGTTTTCAAATCGTCCCACGCCATGCCATGGTGGCGCAGGAAAACCTGGGGCACAAGAACCCCGGCATCAATTTCATACGACAATCAACAACGTCGGACAGACGGACAGGCGGCCAGGAAATAGTGTCAATGCAAGCAGCTGTCATGCGAGGCGTCGCGCAGCAGGTCATTATCGGACTCTGCATCGTGCTATTCGGCGCATCGAACACGCCTGCCGAAACGCAAAGCACGTCGCCAGATGTCGTGGCACGGGGGGCCGTGACCAACCTGCCCTTGCCGAGATTTGTGTCGATGAAAGCCAGCGAAGGAAATGTGCGTCGTGGACCATCGCTAAGCCATCGAATCGACTGGGTTTTTAAACGACGGGACATGCCGTTGCAGATCACCGCCGAGCACGGGCACTGGCGGCGCGTCGAGGATCGAGATGGAGCCGGAGGATGGGTGCACTATGCTCTACTGTCCGGCGTGCGAACCGTAATCGTCGAACAGGATATGGTCGTGCTTTACTACCGGCCGGATCAAAGCTCTCCAGAGGTTGCCGCTGTCGAAGCCGGCGTGGTCGCGCGGCTCGGCACGTGCAAACCGGACTGGTGCCGCATCACCGCAGGCGGCTATCGAGGCTGGGTGCCCAAGACGGCCGTGTGGGGTGTGGCGCCAAGCGAAATCCGGGACTGATCGGATTTGCCCGCGCGGTTTAGAAAAACGCTCACTTATCCGAAACCGCTTCGTAAACACTCAGGTCAAACAAGTCTCGCGGCTAGGTCGCCGCGATGAAATCCAGCGTACGTTCAACCAATTCCGGGCCCACATCCTCTTGCAGGAAATGCCCAGCATTGGGGAAGATCTCATGTGGTTGTCCTTCCGCCCCCGGCATCCGCTTTTGAAACACGCGCTCCACACCCGCCATGATCTTGTCGTCCGCCCCGAACAGGGTCAGGACCGGGATCTCCAGCGTCTCCAGCACGCGCCAGGCCGCACGGTTGTCATCCGAGGCCGGGTCTTCCGGCCGATCAGGCACCAGCAAAGGGAATTGCCGGGCACCCGTCTTGTAGCTTTCGTCAGGAAACGGCGCGTCGTAGGCCGCAATCTCGGCCTCGGAGATTTTCTTCGACGTGCCACCATAGACAATCCGCCCGGCACGGAAATCGGGAACCTCCTGTGAAAAGTTCCGCCAGCCGACAAAGGCCTCGCCCATTGGCTGATCTCCGGTCGGCAGGCCTGTGTTCGCAATAACCAACCGGGCGAACCGATCGGGCATTGCTGCCACAAGCCTCAGACCAATGAGACCGCCCCAATCTTGGCAGAAAAGCGTTACTTGACGCAGATCCAGACGCGTCATCGCTTCGGTCATCCAGTCTACATGTGCCCGATAGGTATAGGTCTCGCGTGCCACTGGCTTGTCGGACTTGCCAAACCCGATGAGATCCGGCGCGACGGTTCTGTGCCCTGCGGCCACAAACCCGGTGATCATGTGACGGTAGAGATAGGACCAAGTGGGCTCTCCATGCAGCATCAGAACCGAAGACGCCT
>JBCCVT010000207.1:0-5520 GCA_039195015.1 Pseudomonadota bacterium | reverse complement strand
CGGGCTTTGGCGGAGAGTTTTTTGGAATCGTTGAGCCCCTCGGGCACCGCCTTTGGGTCCAGGATGACCGCCGCAGCCGTCACCGGCCCGGCCAAGGGGCCGCGTCCAACTTCATCGACACCCGCGATGCGCCGGAAGCCCTGGGCATGCAGGGCGGTTTCGAAATCAAAATGCGGAGCTGTCATGGTCCCGGCAAAGCGCAAATCGACGCCCCTGACAAGCAAAAGAGGGAGGATGCTGCCATCCTCCCCAAGGTACGGCCCGCGATCCCTGGGCCGTCGCCGTTCTGTCGGTTCACCGCAGAACGATCCGATATCCGTGATTGCGCAGGCATTGCGGACGGTATCCCCGGCGCAGACCATCGCTGGTCGAGATGCGCGCGGCACAGGCGCTTGGTAAACGGTCGGGATTGCCCCAGCGGTTGCTGATACATTCACGCCCGAGGATCCGGTAGCGACCGCTGCGATTGTCCACTCTGCGCAGGCACTCGGCCGGAAGGACGCGGTTCGAAACCGCCTTGGGCAGCGGGCGAGGGTTCGGCGTTGATCGCCTTTTGTAGTTGTAGTGGTTATGGGTCACATGTCTGTCGCTGCGATCATCATCGTCATCATTGGCCTTCTCGACCGCACGCGCGATCAGCGCCAGCGCTGCAAGGCCCGCGATGATCTTGGCAACATCCTCGCCCTGAGCGCGGGCCGGAGCGGTGCCGAACGCGGTGATGGCAATGGCGGTGGAGACAATCAGGGCAATAAATTTGCGGTGCATATTGCAGGGTCCTTCCAGTTGTTCTGTTCGTTGGCCGCCATGCGTGCAGCCGGTGTATGCCCCAACCTGGGTCACCCCATGCCAGACAGGCAATATCGGTGCTCTGCTATCGGATAACAGGACCCCGAACATGCTGTTGTTATTGAATTTCACACGGGCGAGGCGCAGTCTTTCGCACATGAGACATCTTCTGATCCCTCTGGCGCTTTGCGCGCTGATGGCGGCTGTTCCGGCGCATGCGGCGGACTGTTTTGCCGACTACAAAGCCAAACAGGACGACCCCCTGCGGCTGCATTACGGCGTCGCCGAGATAAGCGGCGATTGCACGAAACGCGCGGCGCGCGGCCAGTTGACGCCGCGCTTGGCGCGTGATGGCTGGACGCTGTTGAACGTAATGACCGTGTTCGGGCCCGACGGCCTTTCGGAAAGGAAGGCGAATGCCGGACAATACTATCTCCGTTACTGAAGCGCGCCGATCCGGCGGTCGCATCGTCGTTCTTGGTATTGTCGCGATTGTCCTGATCCTGGCCGTGGCCGGGGCGGTTCTGCTTGTGACACTGCCCGATGCGAACGCGTTCAACGCCCGGGTCGAACGGCTGTTTATCGAAAATGACGACCTGACCGCGCAAGCCGAGATCAAGTTGCTCGAGATCCTCGCACAATCCGGTACGGCGTTTTCCGATGTGCTCGCAAGCTATCGCCTTGTGATCTTTGTGCTGCTGGTCTTTGCCTCGGCCATGCTGATTGCCGCGTTGGTCTTTCTGATCATGCTGGTGTCGCTGAACCGGCGGATGATGCAGATCGAACGCACTGGCATCCAGGTGAATTCCCTGTTGATCAGCCGCGAGGAAAACACGGTTTATCTCAACAATCTCGACTTCAAGCTGACTGCCGCCGCGATGGAAACACTCGCCGTCCTGGCCGAGGCGCGGATGGATGACGACGTTCTGTCGGGTGCCGAGATCGAGGCAATGGTGTCGGGCCGGCGCGCCGCCGACTGTGACGAGGCTGCGGGCGCAACGCGAATCAAGCGTCTTCGCGATACGCTTGGCAACCAGATGGTGAGCGAACTGCTGGTCAAGAACATCGCGCGGCGCGGCTACATGCTGGCGATTGAAAAAGACGTCATAAAGATGGTCTGACGACTGGCCGGTTGTTGTCCGCGTGGGCGCGTCGCACGAGCGATCCGGGCACGGCACCTCATGACAGTTTCTGGCATTAGACACACGGCGTGCGGGTCATGCGCGATGTCAAGCTCTTGGAATGGCCAGACGCATGAACCATCTTACGGTTCGCACCCAACGATAAAGGACGCGCCCATGAATATCGCTGCCCGCGACATGAAGCATGCCTATCGTATCGACATCCAGCCGCTGTCTGGAACAGTGACCGCTTTTCATGGCGATGTGGTGGTCGCACAGACCGACCAAGCCAAAGTGATGTTCGAAACCCGCCTGCCCCCAACCGTCTATTTCCCGAAAGAGGACGTTCAGGCCGAGATCATCGGAGATTCGGAACTGCAGACATTCTGTCCGTTCAAGGGAACAGCATCTTACTGCGACCTCCGTGTCGACGGCCAGATCTTTAAGGATGCGATCTGGTGTTACGACGACCCTCTGCCCGAAAGCGAGGGTATCGCGGGATATGTCGGGTTCATGCCAAATGTGGTGACGGAGCTGGACACCGGCGACAACGTGCTGCCGGAGCCGGCTGATGGCAACCTGACAGGGCCTCTCGTTGACTGGCTGCTGCGCGAGGCACCGGCAATTCAAACGCCCGAGGAACTCACACGCGAACTGGCCTTGAACTTCATCGCGCAAGGGATTTCGGTCAGTCGGATCAGTATCATGATCTGGTCCCTCCATCCGCTCATCATCGGCCGCAACTTTGTCTGGAACAAAGCAAGTGACGAGGTGAACTCCTACGCGCCCAGCTGGGAGATCCACGATCATCCCGCCTTTGCGAACAGTCCGTTGCGACACGTGGCCAGCGGCCTGGGCGGCGTGCGCCACAGGCTGGTCGGCAATAGCGATCAGGGCGACTTTCCGATCCTCCAGGATCTGCGCAAAAAGGGGGCAACGGATTACGTTGCGATGCCGCTGCCCTTTTCCGACGGGCGCAAGAACGTGTTGACGCTGACCTGCGATCATCCAGTTGGGTTCACGACCGAAAATCTCGGCCTTGTCTTTGAATGCACGCCGATCATCAGCAGGTTGTTCGAAGTGTTCACGCTGAAGGACAACGCTCAGTCACTGCTTGAGACCTATGTGGGCAAGCGCACGGGTGCACGGGTGCTGGGCGGCGACATACGTCGCGGTGACGGGGACGAAATCGACGCGGCTATCATGTTCTGCGACCTGCGCGGATCGACACGGCTGGAAGAAGAACTTGGCCGGCGCGAATACATCGACCTGCTGAACCAGTTCTTCGAAACCGCCTCGACCATGGTTCAGGACAATGGCGGAGAGGTCCTGAAGTTCATAGGCGATGCTGTTCTGGCTGTCTTCCCGGCGGAACGCGATGGGTCTCGCGCGCGTCACAACGCGCTGAAGACCGCGCGTGAAATTGTCGGACATCTGGGCGCCGATCGCGCCGGCCCCGAGACCCTCGCGATGGAGTGTGCGATCGGTCTGGCTTACGGCCGGGTGATGTACGGCAATGTCGGGTCGCGCGAACGGCTCGATTTCACCGTGATTGGCCAAGCGGCGAACATCGCTGCGCGTTTGGGCGATTTCGGCAAAACTTGCGGGCATTCCATCGTCACAACCTCGGATTTCCAGACGCAGGACACCCAGCTTTTGTCTCTGGGCGATGTCGCGCTGCACAACGTGTCGCGTCCCGTCAGCGCCTATTCCGGGGATGACACACCCGAGCCGTTCCTGCAACTTGATCCGGCGGCAACGTGAGAAAGGGCGCGTCGCGTCCTTTCATCTCCCGCCCCGCGCATTCGACGGTCTGGACCTGACCGAACCGTCGCCTGTAGCAGCTGCGTGACAGCAAAACAAACCCGACCCCACGGTCAACTTTTTTGCGCAGCAGTGCAGTCAACGCTTGCGAACACCGCGAGTTCAGTTGCAGTCTGACCGCGCGTGGCGCGTCGCGGCCTGCTTTGCGCGAAGAGGGTGGCCATCGTCCGGCGCCGGCGGGGAGCGGTTCATTTCGGGATATCCCGTTCCAACGCTCTGGGCGGACCACGCAGAAAAACGCAAGCCCGGCTACGGGCAATGGGAGGAAAACGCAATGATCCGCAGAACGCTTTTGGGTCTCGCAGGAGGTGCGGCAACCGCCGCGCTTGTGACAGCTCTGACAGCGACAACCGCGCTTGCGCAGGAGGTGACGCTCAAGCTGCATCAGTTCCTGCCAGCGCAGGCGAATGTGCCGAAACTGATCCTTGATGTCTGGGCCGACAATGTCGAAGCCTCGTCCGACGGCCGCATCAAGGTCGAACGCTACCCATCGATGCAGCTGGGTGGCAAGCCACCCGAGTTGATCGACCAGGCCATCGACGGCGTTGCCGACGTGGTCTGGACCGTGGTTGGCTATACGCCGGGCCGGTTCCCCAGCACCGAGGTGTTCGAGCTGCCATTCATGATGACCGACGCGCGTGCCGCCAGCCGCGCCTATTGGGAGATGTTCGAAACCCACATGAAGGACACCGAGTTCAAGGATGTCCATATCCTTGGCACCTGGGTGCATGGTCCTGGCATGTTCCACACCTTGGACCCTGTGTCGAGCCCGTCAGATCTGCAGGGAATGAAGATCCGTGGTGGGTCGCGGTCCGTGAACGCGCTGCTGACCGAACTGGGCGCGACGCCGGTCGGTATGCCCGTGCCTGCCGTTCCCGAGGGGCTGTCAAAAGGTGTCATCGACGGGACCACCATCCCGTGGGAAGTGACCACAGCGCTCAAAGTGCCTGAGCTGGTGACCAACCACACGGAATTCACCGGAAACGCGCTTTACACGCTGACCTTCGTTCTGGCGATGAACAAGGCCAAGTACGAGAGCCTGCCCGACGATCTGAAACAGGCGATCGACGACAATTCCGGCGTGGAGTTTTCTGTCTTTGCCGGTGGGACCCAGGCGGATGCGGATGGTCCCGCGCGGGATGTCGCCTGGGATATGGGCAACAACATCATCACGCTGGACGCTGCGCAGACCGACGAATGGCGCACGGCGTCGCAGCCGATCTACGACGCATGGGTGGCAGATATGGACGCCAAGGGCATCGATGGTCAGGCGCTGATTGACGAGGCCCGGATGCTGATCGAGAAGTATTCGCAATAACAGTCGATCAACGCAAAGCGGGTCGTGGCGGCATTGGCCGCCGCGGCCTCATGTGACCGGGGTACGGGAACGTGTCATGAAACACCTTATGATGACGCTGGCGCGAGCGATGGCCGTGCTGGGAGGTGTCGTGCTGAGCCTTCTGATCCTGCTCACCTGCCTCTCGATCACCGGTCGATTGCTGAACGGCATCTTTCACGGCGATTTCATGCAGTCATTTGCCCCCGCGTTTTCGGATTGGATGATTGCTCTGGGCGTCGGACCCGTGAATGGCCAATTCGAGCTGGTCGAAGCGGGCGTGGCCTTCGCAATCTTTGCGTTTCTGCCACTCTGCCAGATCACGGCGGGCCATGCTTCAGTCGATATTTTCACAAACGCGCTGCCCGATGGTGGGAACCGGGTTCTGCGCGCCATCACCGACGCGGTCTTTGCTGCCGTGCTGATCCTGATCGCATGGCGGCTTTACGAAGG
>JBCCVT010000206.1:0-5537 GCA_039195015.1 Pseudomonadota bacterium | reverse complement strand
TTCGAAAACCCGTGCCTACGCCTATCTGACGACAAGGCCACGTGCCAAACTCACCCCGGCGGCGGAAAAACGGCTGCGCGCGCTTGGCTCGCTGGATTCGCTTGGGGCAGGGTTTACATTGGCTAGCCAGGATCTTGATATTCGCGGGGCGGGCAATCTGCTTGGTGAAGAGCAATCCGGGCAGATGCGTGATGTTGGATATGAACTTTACCAATCCATGCTCGAAGAGGCGATTGCGCGTATTAAGTCGGGCGAAATGACTCTGCCAGAAGAAGGTGACGGCCAATGGGCGCCACAGATCAATCTGGGCGTGCCTGTGCTGATCCCCGAGGCCTACGTGCCGGATCTGGACGTGCGGCTTGGGCTTTATCGGCGCCTCTCGTCGTTGACGACCAAGGTTGAGCTTGAAGGCTTTGCTGCAGAACTGATCGACAGGTTCGGGAAGCTGCCGCGCGAGGTGAACACGCTGCTTCTGGTGGTGCGCATCAAGGCAATGTGCAAACGCGCAGGAATCGCAAAGCTCGATGGCGGACCAAAGGGCGCGACGATCCAGTTTCACAACGACAAGTTCGCCTCGCCCGAAGGGCTCGTGACCTTCATTCAGGCGCAGAAAGGGCTGGCAAAGATCAAGGACAACAAGATCGTGGTGCGACGGGACTGGAAGCTTGACGCGGACAAGATCAAGGGCGCCTTTGCGATCGCGCGGGATCTGGCGGAAAAGGTTGTCGCCGAAAAGAAGAAGGCCCGCGCCTGACGGGCGCTCGTCTCTCGCTTCGATCGATCTTCGCGATAAGGGACCGAAGGGACCGAAGAGCGCCCGTTGCGCGGATCGCGCCTCTCACCGCGCTGCGCGCATTGCGGCTTGTGCGCAGAAACATGAGGCCGCAACCGCGCGGTCCGCGCGCGCAAGGGCAAGGTCCAGGCGTTGCCGGATCTGGCGGATCTCGACAGTCTCGCCGCGCGCGGCGAGGCAGTCGTGCAATCCGCGCAGGCTCCAGACATTGTCGGGATGGATCGACGCGCGCGACAGCGTTCCCCCAAACCCAAGATCCTCGCGATAGACAGCTTCCGCCTCGGTGCGGTGACCCTGTTCAAAAAGCAGCGCGCCCAGTGCATGACGCGCGGGCTGCATCCAGCCCCATGGCTCGTCATATGGCAGCGCATCGTCGAGCGCGACCGCTTCGCGCAAATGCGCGAAAGCGGGATCGTAATCGCCTTTGCGATACAGGATTTCCCCCCGCAGCATCTCTTGCGCGATGGCAAGGAGATCCTGAACCGTGTTGTTGTGGAGCAGCCGGCTGTCCGGCACCCGGGCCCGTGCGGCGAGGAAGAGCTGTTCTTCCGCCTCGGCTTGCGTGATCTGACCCAGCGCCGCATGCCCGAGCGCGCGCGCGTAGTGGGTCGTCGCGGTCAGCGTCGCGTAAAGCTCCGGATCGGAGGGCAGTTCCAGCGCGATGCAATCCTGCCATTTGCCAAAGCGGATCAGCACATGCGGCTCCATCGCCAGGTAGCTTTCAAAGAAATCAGCCATCGGCGGGGAGGGGATACGGAGCATCGCCTCGGGCGTGGTTTCGGCCACACCGCGCACCGCTTCGATCGCGGGCTCGAACTGCCCGAGGAACATCGCACCGTAGATGACAAAGTGGTAATTGTGCTGCCGATACCCGGTGTAGATGTTAAAGGCTCCGTTCCGGTCGAAATACTTCAGATCAGCCGCGATTGCCTGCTGGTTCCAATGCACCACGCTGGCGTAGTCTCCGCAAAGCACATCGATATGGGTCGGCATGTGAACCAGATGCCCGGCATCCGGTGCGATCTGGCGCAGCGCATCCGCAGGCTTGAGCGCTTTTTCCGGCGTTGGCGACATCTCCATCAGGTGAACGTAAAGATGAAGCAGCCCCGGATGGCGCATCGCGTCCGGGTCCTTGGCAAAAGCACTTTCAAGCGCGGTCTGCGCCTCCAGCGTCGCTGCACCATCCGCCGGTTGACCACTTGGCAGGTCCCACATTCGCCAGGGCGTGAGGTTCAGAAGAGATTCCACATAGAACGCCCGCACGTCGAGCGCATCCGGAAACCGGGCAAACACATCCCGCATCGCATCCGCAAAAGCGTGATCCCAGGGGGATTGATCCGCGATCGTGTCGCGCTGCGGATAGCGTTCAGCCAGCGCGTCGATCAGCGCCTGTTCGATCGGGGTTGTTCCCTCGCGCGCCGCGAGCGCTGCCCGGCTTGCGTCAAAGGCCTCGGCCAGCGCCTTGGCGCGGCCAGTGTCATCATACCGGTCCCAGGGGAGGTTGTAATTGGGGCCGGCCGCATAGCCGATCCCCCAATGCGCCATTGCGCAGTCCGGGTCGTATTCAACCGCGCGCCGGAAACAGGCGACCGCCTCGCCATGGTTGTAGCCATAGGTCCAGACAAGGCCTCGGTTGAACCAGCGCTGCGCATCTGGCGACGTTGTCGACACGCTCCATTCATGCGTGCCGAGATCATAGTCGTCCATCGTCCCACCCCTTCCAAACTGCGGTCGAGACTAGGATGAGCGGTGGTGTCATCGCAACGGCTTCGACGCGGTCTCGCAAGGCGGCTTGGGTGATCCGACATCACTCGGCGGCGAGGCGCGCTTCGACCCGACCCATATGCACCATCATCGCGAAACCGGCCAAGGCCATAGCGCCAACCGCCAAGGCCATCGGCGCCATTGATCCGTCAAAAAGCAGTGCCACAGGTGAGGCAAGGCAGGCCGCCAGAACCGTCGCGATGGCGCCAATCACGGATGCAGCCATTCCGGCGATGTGGCCCATGGGCTCCATCGCGACGGCGTTGAGATTGCCGATTGTAGTTCCTGCCATGAAAAACAACGTTGTCTGCCAGAGCACGAACAGTGCAAAGAGGCCGGTACCCATCGGCAAGACCATGCAGAAGACCAGCATCGCGGCTGAGACCACGATTTGCGCGCCAAGAGACCAGGTTACAATCCGGCGCATACCCAACCGGCCAACAATGGCCGCGTTCAGGATGCTGGCCGAGGCCGAAACCAGCGCGACGCCTCCAAACCAGTAGGGAAAAGACGCGGCGCGGTCGAAAATCTGGTCGTAGATCGGCTGCACGAGGGTCAGCGTCGTGAAAAGGATGCCCATACAGAGCGACTGGACAAGGATCGACAGGCGTACGGCGGGATGGGCCAACATTTCGCCAACCGCATCGCGCATCAGGGGCCAACGGATCGGGCGTCGATTTTCGACGGGCAGAGATTCCGCGAGGCGCTGGTTCATCCACAGCACGGTGATCAGTGCAAACAGAATGAAAGCAATGAAGATACCGCGCCAACCGGCAAACGATATGATCCCCGCGCCCATGAGCGGAGCAAAGGCCGGAAAGATCGTGAAGATCATCATCGCGATGGATATCATCCGCGCCATGTCGCGTCCTGCGTAGAGGTCGCGCATCACCGCGAGCGACACAATGCGCGGAGCGGCGGCGCCGATGCCCTGTACGACCCGGGCGGCAAGGACAACCTCGAGCGACGAGCTTGCCCAGGCGATGGCGGAAGCAACGATGTAGACTGCCGCGCCAGCCGCAATCACCGGTTTGCGGCCGTAAGCATCCGACAGAGGCCCTGTAAAAAAGGTTCCCAGACCGAGGCCCAGGACAAAGAATGTCAGGATCAGACCTGCGCGGTTGGGTGCATTTGGGCTCAGTTCCGCGCCGATCTCGGGCAGGGCAGGCAGCATCGAATCGAGCGAGAACGCAATCGTGGCGAACATCATCGCAATGAGAGCGATGAATTCGGCACGTGACATACTGTGGGTGGCGCGGCGGGTCACAAGAGCCTCAATCCAGACGGCCCGTCCGCGCTATCACAGCAACCGGCGAGGTGCCAGAGCGATCCGTCGACCCGCAATGCGGGATTGCGGTGTCCAGGTCCGGCGCCGACAAACGGTGCTGAAAAAGCATCTTCGCACACCCAAATGGGCGTAGTGTCAGGCGGGTGCCTGAGTTGCCTGCACGCGCAGCTCCGAGATCACACGCTGCCAAAGCTCGGGCGCTTGTGCCCCGGGCACCGCATGCTGCCCGGCCACGATGAATGTCGGTACCGATCCAACACCCATCTCGCGGCTGTGTTTGTCGCGATTGATGATGGCCTCGCGATCGGCGTCGCTCGCCAGCAGTTTAAGCACCACGGATGCGTCCATGCCGATGGTATCGGCGATATCGGCTAGAACCTCAGCCGAACCGATGTCGCGGGCCTGGACAAAGTAGGCATCGAAAAGCGCGTCCACTGCAGCTGTCTGACGGCCTTCGATGCCTGCCCAATGGATCAGTCGATGCGCGTCGAGCGTGTTGGGCGTGCGCTTCATCCCTTCGAAATCGATCTTGAGCCCGGCCTTTTCGGCATGTTCGACGACCGGCGCATAGGCGCGTACCGCGCCGTCGCGGCCGCCGAACTTTGTCTCGAGATAGTCGCGCCGGTCCATGCCCTCAGACGGCATATCCGGATTCAGCTGGAACGGATGCCATTCGATCACAAATGGATGGTCCGGTTCGCGTTCAAGCGCCACGTCGAGATGGGTCTTGCCGATGTAGCACCACGGGCAAATCGGGTCGGACAGGATGTCCAGCTTGACGGTCGTTACTTCGGTCATATCGGGTCGGGCCTGTACTGGTCGCGCAGGGCACGGCGCAAGAGTTTTCCATTCGCCCCGGTGGGCAGTTCGGGCACGTGGACGAAGGCCCGGGGTTGCTTGTAGCGCGCAAGCCGGTCGGCTGCAAAGGCGCTCAGGCTTTTGTGATCGATCGGGTCGCGGGCGGTGTAAAAAGCAACCACGATGCGCACGTCATCCCTAACCGCGACATCCGTGACGCCGACCTGCGCAATGCCGGGATAGGCGGCGAGAGCGGTTTCAACCTCGATCGGGGACACGCGGTATCCGCCCGCGTTCATCATATCGTCGGACCGTCCAAGATAGCGGATCTGCAAGTCGTCCAGCATCACCCCGCGGTCACCGGTCAGAAACCAGCCCTGGCGGAAGCGCGCGGCGGTATCTTCCGGCGCGCCGACATAGCCAAGCATCAGGCCGGGGTCCGAGGCGTGGACAGCGATGATCCCGTCCTCTCCGATTGCGACCGGCGCGCCGTCAGGATCGACGATGGCCACGCGGCGACCGTATTGCGGACGTCCGATGGAGGTGGGCGGAACCGGATTGGCCGGACTGCCCGACACGAACGTTGAGCATTCCGACATGCCGAAGGCTTCGTAAAGCGCGGCGCCCGTGCGATTGGTCCAGTCGGTGCTCAGATGCGGCGAGAGTTTTTCGCCCGCGCAAAGCCCGTGGCGCAGGACCGGCAGGTCGATCGGATCATCCGCCTGAAGAAGCTTGCGATAAACACCGGGCGCGGCGGCAAAGATCGTGGCCTTGCTGCGGTTGAGCAAGCGGGGCAGGTCGGTGATCGGGGTGCCCGCCTCGGGGATCACCGCTGTCGCGCCTTGGGTCCAGGGATCCATCAACCCGGTGCCGAGCGTGAAGGTCCAATTGAAC